>JARLGP010000177.1 GCA_031292735.1 Holophaga sp. | reverse complement strand
TCCTGTTCGGCCCCGGCCCGCATGAGCCGGCGCAGCACCTCCCGGTGGCGCTCCGGGAAATTCTCTTCCAGGATGTCCAGCAGGTGCGGATCCGAGCGGGACGCCAGGCCCTGGTCGAACACTTCCAGCAGCCGCTCCAACACTTCCTTGTCCAGCAGGGCGGAAAGCACGACCCGGGCCACCTTCTCGTCGTCGAGCAGGTATTTGAACACCACGTCATAGATGGGATTGGCGATGCGCACCGGTCCATGGCCTCCTGGGCGCACAGTGTAGCGACCCTGCGGGCCAGGCTGCCACGGAATGGTTCATCTCCGGAACGGTCGACGCCCTGATGGTTTTTTCCTGCACCCTTCCATTTGAATCTTGCAATACGGCGTTACCCTAGCCCAGGCTCCACGGATTCAAGGCGTTGGGCGGAAGAGGTGGGCATGGCGAATCCGGCGGAACGGATCGCGCAGTCCAAGGCCGACGGCACGGCGCTCCTGGCCCAGTTGGGGACCCGGACCGAGGGCCTGACCCAGGCCGAAGCCGAGGCGCGCCTCAAGCAGTACGGGGCCAACGAGATCGCCCGGGAGAAACCGCCGTCGCCGCTGCGCCGCCTGCTGGACAACCTCAGGAACCCCCTGGTGCTGCTGCTGGCGGCGCTCAGCCTGCTGTCCTACCTCACCGGCGACCTGCGCGCGGCGGTCGTCATCCTGGTCATGGTGATCCTGGGGGTGGTGCTCCGCTACTTCCAGGAGATGCGTGCCGACCACGCGGCCGAGAAGCTCAAGGCGATGGTCAGCAACACCGCCACCCTGGTGCGGGCCGGCGCCGAGGCCGAGGTGCCGCTGCGCCAGCTGGTGCCGGGCGACATCATCCGGCTGGCGGCGGGCGACATGGTGCCGGCCGACGTGCGGGTGCTCTCCGCCAAGGACCTGTTCCTGAACCAGTCGGCCCTCACCGGGGAGGCCCTGCCGGTGGAGCGCAAGGCCGGCCCGGCCGGGGCCGACCCGGACAACCCGCTGGACCTGCCCAACATCTGCTACCTGGGCTCCAACGTGGAAAACGGCTCGGCCACCGCGGTGGTGTTGCGCACCGGCGACCGCACCTACTTCGGCTCCCTGGCCACCAGCATCGCCGGCCAGCGCCAGCCCACCAGCTTCGACCTGGGGGTCAACACGTTCACCTGGCTGATGATCCGCTTCATCGCCGTGATGGTGCCGGCGGTCTTCCTGATCAACGGGCTGAGCCGGCACAACTGGCTGGAGGCGTTCCTGTTCGCCATGGCGGTGGCGGTGGGGCTCACCCCCGAGATGCTGCCCATGATCGTCACCGTGAACCTGTCCAAGGGCGCCCTGGCCATGGCCCGCAAGAAGGTGATCGTCAAGCGGCTCAACGCCATCCAGAACTTCGGGGCGATGGACGTGCTCTGCACCGACAAGACCGGCACCCTCACCCAGGGCCGGATCGTGCTGGAGAAGTACCTGGACGCCAACGGCAACGAAAGCAACCGGGTGCTGGAGTTCGGCTACCTGAACAGCTACCACCACACCGGGCTGAAGAACCTGATGGACGAGGCGATCCTCGCCCACGAGGACCTGGAGGAGAGCACCAAGGCCAAGGAGGCGTTCCGCAAGATCGACGAGATCCCCTTCGATTTCGTGCGCCGGCGCATGTCGGTGATCGTCGAGGACAAGGACGGCCTGAACACCCTGATCTGCAAGGGCGCCGTGGAGGAGGTGCTGGACCAGTGCACCCGGGTGGAGGTGAAGGGCGAGATCATCGAGGTGCTGCCCGAGCACGACGCCAAGCGCCGGCAGCTGGCGGACCAGCTGAACGCCCAGGGGTTCCGGGTGATCGCCCTGGCCTACAAGCAGATGCCCGGCGCCAGCGACGAGCCGGTCTACGCCGTCAAGGACGAATCCGAGCTGATCCTGCTGGGCTTCCTGGCCTTCCTGGACCCGCCCAAGGACACCGCCATCGAGGCCCTGAAGCGGCTCCACGGCCTGTCGGTGGACGTCAAGATCCTCACCGGCGACAACGAGATCATCACCGCCTACATCTGCACGGAGGTGGGCGTGCCGGTGGCGGGGATGCTGCTGGGGCCGCAGATCGAGGCCATGAGCGATGCCCAGCTGGCCGAGGCGGTGGGCGCCACCAGCGTGTTCGCCCGGCTGGCGCCGGCCCACAAGGAGCACATCATCCGCGCCCTGCAGAGCCGGGAGCACGTGGTGGGCTTCATGGGCGACGGCATCAACGACGCGCCGGCCCTGAAGAAGGCCGACGTGGGCATCTCGGTGGACTGCGCCGTGGACATCGCCCCGGAGTCCTCGGACATCATCCTGCTGGAGAACAGCCTGCTGATCCTGGAGCAGGGCGTGCTGGAAGGCCGCCGGGTGTTCGGCAACATCACCAAGTACATCAAGATGGCCGCCAGTTCCAACTTCGGCAACATGTTCAGCGTGGTGGGCGCCAGCGCCTTCCTCCCCTTCCTGCCCATGCTGCCGATCCAGGTGCTCACCAACAACCTGCTCTACGACTTTTCCCAGACCCCCATCCCCACCGACCAGGTGGACCAGGAGTGGCTGACCCGGCCGCGCAAGTGGGAGATCGGCAAGATCCTGCGGTTCATCCTGGTGATCGGGCCGATCAGCTCGATCTTCGACTACGCCACCTTCTACGTGATGCTGCACGTGTTCCACTGCTGGAACAACCCGGCCCTGTTCCACACCGGCTGGTTCGTGGAATCGCTGTTCACCCAGACCCTGGTGATCCACATCATCCGCACCAACCGGATCCCGTTCTTCCAGAGCTGGGCCAGCTGGCCGCTCATCCTCACGTCGCTGATCGTCGTGGCCGGAGGCGCCTGGCTGACCGTTTCACCCCTGGCCGGAGCCCTGGGCTTCGTCCCCCTGCCGGGCCTGTTCTGGCCGCTGCTGGCGGGCATCCTGGCGGTCTACGTGATCCTCACCCAGCTGGTGAAGACCTGGTTCTACCGCCGTTATCCCGATTGAGGGGACGAAGCCCCGGAGCCCTCAGACCACCGCGGCCCCCCCGTCCACCAGGATCTCCTCCCCGGTCATGAAGGAGCTGTCCTTGGACGCCAGGAACAGGGCGGCCGTGGCCACCTCCTCGTCGGTGCCCATGCGCTTGAGCGCGACCATCTGGGTCACGCCGGTGCGGAAGGACTCCAGGGCTTCCGGCGTCAATCCCGCCTTGCCCATGATGGGGGTGTCGATGGGGCCGGGGGCCAGGCTGTTGACCCGGATGCCCTGGGGCGCCAGCTCCACCGCCAGGACCCGGGCCAGGCCGGCCAGGCCGGCCTTGGAGGCGGAATACACCGAGGCCCCGGGGAGACCCTTGCGGTCCGCCACGCTGGTGGTGAACAGCACCGAAGCGCCCTGCCCCAGCAGGGGCAGCGCCTTCTGGGTCAGGAAGAAGGCGCCCTTGAGGTTCACGTCCATGATCTGGTCCCAGTGGGCCTCGGTGGCTTCCGCCAGACTCAGGAACCCGCCGATCCCGGCGTTGACGAACAGGACGTCCAGCCGCCCGGCCTGGGCCTTCAGCTGGGCGACCACCCGGTCCAGGTCCTCGAGGCTGGCGCTGTCCGCCTGGAGGATGCTGACCTCCGGGGGCAGCAGCTTCCGGGCCTCGGCCAGGGTTTCCGGGTTGCGCCCGGTCACGTAGACCCGGGCGCCTTCGTGGTGGAACAGCCGGGCGGAGGCCAGGCCGATGCCGGTGGTACCGCCGGTAATGAGTGCGATCTTGCCGTCAAGCTTGCCCATGATGGGACTCCTAGATTGGAACAAACGTTCCATAATCAGGTAAAAAAAATCATCAGAGGACGGAAAGGGTCACCCGGACGATGTCTTCCAGGTCATCCCGGCTGGCGCCGGAACGGACGGTGACCTGAAGGCCGCAGAAGGCGTTCTGGAAGTAGCGGGCCAGGGCGGCCGGGTCGTGGCCCGGGCCCAGTTCGCCGTCGGCCTGGGCCCGGCGCAGGCGCGCCTCGAAGAGCGCGAAGAACCGCTTGAGGTTGTCCTGCACGCAGGCCCGGGTTTCCGGATCGTCGCCGGCCCGCTCCAGGGCGGCCAGGGACATGAGGCAGGCGGCGCCGTCCGGGGAGAACAGCCGGTCCAGCGCCACACCGAACAGGGTGCCCAGGGCCTTGCGCAGCGGCATGCGGCTTTCCAGCAGTTCCGCGAAAGCCTGCCAGCCGGCGCGGCGGTAGCGTTCCAGGCTGGCCAGCCACAGGGCCTGTTTGTCGCCGTAGGTATCGTAGAGGCTCTGGCGGTTGATGCCCAGGTGCTCCACCAGGTCCTGGATGGACGTGGCTTCGAAGCCCTTGGCCTGGAACAGCAGCGTGGCCCTTTGCAGGGTCTCGTCCTCGTCGAATGCCTTGCATCGTGCCATGGGGAAAGGTTAGCTTTCTGGACCGATCAGTCAAGAGGAAATTTTCTCAGCCGGTCCATCTGGCCCGTGGCGTTCGGCGGGCATGACCGGGCGGCGCGGCGGTATAGTAGGTGCCTAACCCAGATCCAACTGCGACAGGGGCCAACTTGAAAATCAGACGTTTGGGACGGACCGGTTTGAAGGTGTCGGAGCTCTGCCTGGGCACCATGACCTTCGGAGGCCAGGCGGACGAGGCCACCGCCTTCGCGATCATGGACCGCGCGGCGGCCGGCGGCATCAACTTCATCGATGTGGCGGACGGCTATCCCATGCCGCAGACGCCGGAGACGGTGGGGCGCGCCGAGGAGATCGTCGGCAAGTGGCTGAAACCGCGCCGCGACGATTTCGTGCTGGCGACCAAGGTCTTCTCCAGGATGGGCCCGCACCCCTGGGACGGCGGCCTGTCCCGCAAGCACATCCTGCGCGCGGTGGAAGACAGCCTGCGCCGGCTCGGCACCGACTACATCGACCTCTACCAGGTCCACCACGAGGACCCGGAGACGCCCATCGAGGAGACCCTGCGGGCCATGGATGACCTGGTGCGCAGCGGCAAGGTGCGCTACACCGGCTGTTCCAACCTCCAGGCCTGGCAGCTGGCCAAGGCCCTGTGGACCAGCGACCGGCTGAACCTGGCGCGCTTCGACTGCCTCCAGCCGCGCTACAACCTCCTGTTCCGCCAGATGGAAGATGAAGTGCTGCCGCTGTGCCGGGCCGAGGGGGTCGGGGTGATCACCTACAACCCGCTTGCCGGCGGGATGCTCACCGGCAAGCACCGCAAGAACGCCGCGCCGGAAAAGGGCACCCGCTTCGAGGCGTTCAAGGGCCGGACCCAGCTCTACCACGAGCGCTACTGGCAGGACGCCCAGTTCGACGCGGTGGAGCAGCTGAAGGCGTTCTTCGGCCCGCGCGGCCAGTCCCTGTCCCAGGTGGCGGTGGCCTGGGTGCTCCAGCAGCCCGGCATCAGCTCGGTGCTGCTCGGGGCGAGCCGGCCGGAGCAGCTGGACGACACCCTGGCCGCGCCCGGCCTGGTCCTGGACGCCGAGGCCCTGGCCGCCTGCGACGACGCCTGGTTCAGCCTGCCGCGCCCGCGCAACCCGGAAATCGCCCTGCTCTGATCCGGCCCAGGCCGGGCGCGTCAGCGAAGCGGGTTTCGAGGCGTTCGGGAACGCCGTGGTGGCCAAACCCGGAGGCTTGCAATAAGCTGAAAATCACCTCCTGTCCCAAGCCCCAACGAAGGCCACCGCTCCATGAAAAAGCCCATCCGTCCCGTGGCGCCGGACCGGCCCCATGCGCCGGCCCGGCACCCGTCCATGGGTGATTTCTGGCGGCGCATGCTGTCGGGGCAGCACCGCAGCAGTTCCCAGGTGACCCAGCTCCTGCAGCTGGTGCTGGACAACATCCCCCAGGCGGTGTTCTGGAAGGACCGCGATTCGGCCTACGTCTGGTGCAACCGCAACTTCGCCATCGATGTGGGGGTCGGGCCGCCCGAGCACATCGTGGGCAAGACCGACTACGATCTCCCCTTCACCCGGGAGCAGGCCGATTCCTACCGGCAGATAGATCAAAGGGTCATGGGACTGGACCTCCCGGAATACCAGTTCAACGAGACCCAGGCCCAGGCCGACGGCAAGCTGGCCCGGGTGATCACCAACAAGATTCCCCTGCACGACCGCGAAGGCAGGGTGGTGGGGATCCTGGGCACCTACGAGGACGTCACCGAGCAGCGCCTGGCCGAAGAGGCGCTGCAGCGGGCCCACGACGAGCTGGAGACCCGGGTCAAGGAGCGCACCGCGGCCGAGCGCGAGCAGCGCACCCTGGCCGAGGCCCTGCGGGACACGGCGGCCCTGCTGACCAGCACCCTGGACCTGGACGAAGTGCTGGACCGCATCCTGGTCGCCATCGCCCGGGTGGTGCCGCACGAGACCGCCAACATCGTGCTGGCCGAGGGAACCCAGGCGCGGGTGGTGCGCTTCCGCGACCAGAACGGGCAGTTCGAGCCGGCCCGCAACCTCGGCTGCCGGATCCGGATCAACGACTTCCCCCGGCTCAAGCAGATGACCCACAGCCACCAGCCGGTGATCGTGAACCACCGGGCCGGCGCCATCGACTGGGTGGCCGACCCCGACCGGCGCTGGGTGCGGTCCTGCCTGGGCGCGCCGATCGAGATGGACAGCATGGTCCTCGGCTTCATCAACCTCAACAGCGCCACGCCGCGCTTCTTCACGCCCCTGCACGTCCAGCGCCTGCGGGCCTTCGCCGACCAGGCGGCGATCGCCATCAACAACGCCCACCTCTACGAGCAGGCCCAGGAGCTGGCCACCCTGAAGGAGCGCCAGAGGCTGGCCAGGGACCTGCACGACGCCGTCAGCCAGACCCTGTGGACCACCAGCCTGATCGCCGACGTGCTGCCGGCGGTCTGGGCGGAGGACCCCGGGGAGGGCATGAGCAACCTGGAGCAGCTGGGGCGGCTGACCCGCGGCGCCCTGGCCGAGATGCGCAGCCTGCTGGTGGAGCTGCGCCCGGCCGCCCTGCTGGAGGCGACCCTGGGCAGCCTGATGCAGCAGCTGGCCCAGGCGGTCATGAGCCGGAAGAAGCTGGACATCGCCGTGACCGTGGAGGGCGAGCGGCCCCTGGCGCCGGACCTGCAGATCGGCATCTACCGCCTGGCCCAGGAATCCCTGAACAACATCGCCAAGCATTCCAAGGCGACCCAGGCATCCATCGCGCTGCAGTGGATGCCGGACCGGGTCCGGCTGGTGATCGAGGACAACGGGCGCGGCTTCGACCCGGCCGAGGTGGCGCCGAACCGGCTGGGCCTGGGCATCATGCGGGAGCGGGCCGAGGCGCTGGGGGCCCGGCTGGACATCCACAGCGAGCCGGGCCGGGGGGCGCGGATCACCGTGGTCTGCCCATGCGGCGGAAAGGAAGGGACCCATGCCTAAAGCGCGACCGATCCGGGTGCTCATCGCGGACGACCACGACATGCTGCGGGAAGGGCTGGCCGCCTTCCTGCGGGCCTATCCGGACCTGCAGCGGGTCGGGGAGGCCGCCACCGGCGGCGACGCCGTGCGCCTGTGCCAGGAGCTGCAGCCGGACGCGGTGCTGATGGACCTGGTGATGCCGGAGATGGACGGGGTGGAGGCCATCCGCATCATCCACCAGCAGTGGCCCGGGATCCGGCTGATCGCCCTGTCCAGCTTCGGCGAGGACAAGCTGGTCAAGGCCGCCCTGAAGGCCGGCGCCACCAGCTATCTCCTGAAGAACGTCCCCGCCGCGCGGCTGGCCGAGGCCATCCGGGCTTCCTGCCACGGGCTGCCCATCCTCTCCCCGGAGATCACCTCGTCCCTGTCCAGGCAGGTGGAGCCGCCGGCCCTGCCGCCGGGGAACGAACTCACCGCCCGGGAAAAGGAAGTGCTCGGCCTCATGGCGGCCGGCCTGGGCAACGCCATGATCGCCCGCAAGCTGTGCATCAGCGTGAACACCGTGAAGAACCACGTGAGCAGCATCCTGGCCAAGATGGGCGCCTCCAGCCGCACCGAGGCGGTCAGCCGGACCCTGCAGGCGGACCGGAAGTAGTTCCAAGGAACTAGTTCCAAAGGCACCCGGAAAATCCTCCCTTCGGGTCGCGGGGATGGGCCCCGCCCTGGCGCAGACTCGAACACCCACCTGGATCCTGTTCCTGCACAAGATGGAGCCGCGCCGGCTCGAACGTTCTCGCTTCGCCCCAAGGAGGCTGTATGGGAAGAACCATCCTGATCATCGGTACCCTGGACACCAAAGGCCGGGAATTCGGGTATGTGCGCGACCTGATCCAGGCCCGCGGGCACACCGCCCTGGTGATGGACACGGGGATCCAGGGTGACCCCGCCTTCCCCCCCGACATCAGCGCCAGCCAGGTGGCCCAGGCCGGCGGCAGTTCCCTGCCGGCGTTGCGCCTGGCCGCCGACCGGGGAGCGTCCCTGGAGGTCATGGGCCGGGGGGCCCGGGCCCTGGCCCAGAGCTGGCAGGCCGAAGGAAAGTTCGACGGGGTCATCAGCCTCGGCGGTTCCGGCGGCACGTCGGTGGCCACCGCCGCCATGCAGGCGCTGCCGGTGGGACTGCCCAAGGTGATGGTCTCCACCATGGCGTCCGGCAACGTGGCCCCGTACGTGGACGTGAAGGACATCACGATGATGTACTCCGTGGTGGACGTGGCGGGCCTGAACCGGATTTCCCGCCGGATCTTCGCCAACGCGGCCGGGGCCATCTGCGGAATGGTGGAGCAGGCCGTTCCCCCGGCCACGGACAAACCCCTCATTACGGCCACCATGTTCGGGGTGACCACGCCGTGCGTCGACATGGTCCGGACCAGCCTGGAGGAGAAGGGCTTCGAGGTGCTGGTGTTCCACGCCACCGGCAGCGGCGGGCGGGCCATGGAGGCGCTCATCGCCGACGGCTTCATCACCGGCGTGGCGGACATCTCCACCACCGAATGGTGCGACGAGCTGGTGGGCGGCGTGCTGTCCGCCGGCCCGGCCCGGCTGGACGCCGCCGCACAGAAGGGCGTCCCCCAAGTGGTTTCCCTGGGCGCCCTGGACATGGTCAATTTCGGGCCCTGGGACACCGTGCCGGCCCAGTTCAAGTCCCGCACCCTCTACAAGCACAACCCCACCGTGACCCTGATGCGCACCACCCCGGAGGAATGCGCGGCCCTGGGCCGGATCATCGCCGGCAAGCTGAACCGCGCCACCGGGCCCACCGCCCTCTTCATCCCCCTGAAGGGCGTCAGCATGATCGACGCGGAAGGCCAGCCGTTCCATTCCCCGGAGGCCGACCAGGCGCTGTTCGCGGCGCTGCGCCAGCACCTGGACCGCACCAAGGTGGACCTGGTGGAGATGGACTGCCACATCAACGACCCTGAATTCGCCGCCGCCATGGCCAACCGCCTGGCGTCGCTGCTGCCCAGGCACTGAGTTCCACCCGTTCCCGAAAGGAGCATTACCCATGCCATTCATCCCACGTACCGAAATCATCCACCGCCTGCGGGCCCAGGGCGAAGCGGGCAAGCCGATCGTCGGCTGCGGCGCCGGCACCGGCATTTCCGCCAAGCTGGCCGAAGCCGGCGGCACCGACCTGATCATCATCTACAACTCCGGGCGCTACCGCATGGCGGGGCGCGGTTCCCTGGCCGGGCTGCTCTCGTACGGCGACGCCAACGGCATCGTCGTGGAGATGGCCAGCGAAGTGCTGCCCGTGGTCAAGAACGTCCCCGTGCTGGCCGGCGTGAACGGCACCGACCCGTTCCGCCTGATGCCGGTGTTCCTCAAGCAGCTCAAGGAGATGGGCTTCGACGGGGTGCAGAACTTCCCCACCGTCGGCCTGATCGACGGCAACTTCAGGGCCAACCTCGAAGCCACCGGCATGGGCTACGACAAGGAGATCGAGACCATCCGCCTGGCCCATGAGATCGACCTGTTCACCTCGCCCTACGTGTTCGACACCGACCAGGCCAAGGCCATGGCCAAGGCCGGCGCCGACCAGCTGGTGGCCCACGTGGGCCTCACCACCGCCGGCACCATCGGCGCAGGCGTCGCGCTTTCCCTGGATGCCGCCATCGAGCGGGTCATGGCCATCGCCGAGGCCGGGCGCAAGGTGCGCAAGGACATCCTCGTCATCTGCCACGGCGGCCCGTTCGACGAGCCCGAGAACGTCGGCAAGGCCCTGGCGCGCATGCCCGGGATCGCCGGATTCTTCGGCGCCTCCAGCATCGAGCGGCTGCCCACCGAGCGGGCCATCCGTAGCCAGGTCCAGGAATTCAAGAAGCTCAAGCTGGCCTGACCGATCGCTTGCGTCACCCAACCCGCGGGGCCGCGCCCACGGCCCCGCCCATCCTTTCCTGAAGGAGGCAAACCATGATCCGGCTGCTCATCCTCTACGGGCACCCCAAAGATCCCAAGGCGTTCCTGGACCACTACTACGAGAAGCACATCCCCATCGCCAAGAAGATGAAGGGCCTCAAGAAGTGGACGGTCGGCAAGGCGGTGGGCATGCCCGACGGGAAGCCCTCGCCGTACTTCTACATCGCCGATCTGTACGCCGAAAGCCGGGCCGCGCTGGAGGCGATCCTGGATTCGCCCGAAGGCAGGGCCGCCGTGGCGGATGTGCCGAATTTCGCCACGGGCGGGGTCACCTTCATCTACACCGATATGGAAGACGTGATCTGACAAGGCACCCTCTGCCGGCGCTGCCGTCTGACGGATGAATCAAGCGAGGCCAAGCCCTGCTTTTATCCTTCTCATCCCCGTCGCAAAAAAGCCATGGATGGTGCCGAGCCGTTGGAACAGTTCGCGCCGAAGCACCCAGCGTCTTTTTACGACGGGGATGAACAGGATAAAAGCAGGTATTGACTCACTGGATTACAGGTTCCAGACCTGAGACCTTTGCCGCGCACAGCGCCTGGTGGCTGTAGTCCCAGGATGGCAGATCGCCGGGGCGGTCAGCGGCCGGAAAGCGCCAGGGCCTTCTGGACGCCTGGGCCCCCAAGGCCGAGGACCCTGGGCAGCCCCAGGGTGGCCGCCAGGCAAAGCGCGTGGAGGCCGGACAGCAGCCAGAAGGCCTCGGCGAACGCCGCGCTGGGGTGAGCCATGGACACCGCGCTGCCGAGCCTCAGGGCCAGGAAGGTGGAAACCAGGGTGGTCACCGTCGGCCCGCCGAACCGCTGGACGATGTTGATCGCCGTGGTGGCCATGGGCAGTTCGGCCGTGGGGATCGAGGCGTAGGCGGCCGATATCGACGCGATGCCGATCGAGCCGAGGCCCGCTCCGCGGGCCAGGAGGGCGATGGCCGCCACCGGCAGGAGAAGGCCGTGGCTGGCCATGAGCGCGAACGGCACGGTGCCGAGCAGGGCCAACAGAGCGCCCGCCGCGGCGACGGGGCGGATGCCGAACCGTTCGCTCAAGGCTCCCTGGAAGGGCGAGCAGACCATCATGCCCAGGCCCACCGGCGCCATCATCCAGCCGGTACGCGCCGGAGAGAGGTGGCATGCGAGGACGAAGAAGAACGGGACCAGCATCTGACCCGCGAAGGCGATCCCGTTCACCAGGAACTGGGTGACCGCCGCGCAGGAGAAGATCCCGCTGCGGAACAGGCGCAGATCGATCAGCGCGGAAGCGCCCGCCCGCCGGGCGTGCCCGACGAATCCGGCCAGCAGCAGGAGCGCCAGCAGGAACAGGAGGATGCCGCCGCGCTGGTTGGCGTGGTCACCCCCATACAGGAGCAGGACCAGGCCGGGGGAGAGCAACAGGAACCCGGAAAGGTCGAAGACGCGCGGCTGGGCTTCCCCGCGATCGTCCGGCAGGACCAGCCCGGCCAGCACCACGGCCAGCACCCCGATGGGCAGGTTGATGTAGAAGAGCCAGCGCCAGGACGCGTGCTGCAGGATCGCCCCGGCCAGCACCGGGCCCAGGACCGGCCCCAGCAGGACCGGGACGGACGCGTAGCCCATCACCCGCGCCATGTGCTTTCCGGCCACCCGGGCCGTCATCATCTGCGCCATGGGCGCCAGCAGTCCGCCGGCCATCCCCTGGAGCACCCGGAACCCGATCAGCGACCCCGAGGACCAGGCCAGTCCGCAAAGCATGGACGCCAGCGTGAACCCGGAAAAGCAGATCAGATAGAGGCGCTTGGCGCCGATCCGGTCCACCAGCCAGCCGGTGAGCGGCAGCATCAGGGCCAGGGCCAGCAGGTATCCGCTGGTCACCCACTGGATCGTCGCCAGGGTCGCGTGCAGATGGTGGGCGAGGCTGGACAGGGAGACATTGACGACCGTGGCGTCCAGGTTGGAAAGCAGGGGCCCGAGCATGGCCACCACCACGATCTTCCACAGCCCGGGAGCCAGCGGCTCGTCCGCCCTATCCAAGGGAATCAAGCAGCTGCGCCGTGCTCCGGACCCGGCCCAGCAGCGGGAAGATCTGTTCGACGGCGAACCGGTGGGCCTCCGCGCTGATGCTGGTGGTGGCGTCCTCGGCGACGATCAGTTCGAACCCCAGCCCGGCCGCGGCTCGCGCCGTGGATTCCACGCCGAAGTTGGTGGCGACGCCGGCCAGCACGACCGTGCGGATCCCCCGCTGGCGCAGCTGCGCCTCCACGTCCGAGCCGAAGAAGGCGCCCCACTGGTGCTTGGTGATCCGCAGATCGCCCGGCTGGGCCCCGGCTTCGGGCACCAGTTCCGAGGCGGCGGGTGGCGGCGGCGGAGCGTTCGGGTCGCGGAACAACCGGTCCGCCGGCAGGCTTAGCATATCGGCCAGGTCCACCCGCACGTAGACCACCGTCGCGCCCTTGCGGCGGAAGGCCGCGGCCAGGGCGGCCGATCGTTCCACCACCTCCGCCGTCGGATAGGGGGCCGCAGGGTGGCCCACAATGAACCGCTGCAGGTCGATGAGGATGAGCGCGGTGCATCGCGGCTGGATGGCGAGGTCGGACATGGGGTTCCTCCGAAAGCGAGGAGTCCCTCGCTTTTGTCAGGTTAGAATACGAGGATGCCCTCGCTTTCGTCAACCCCCGAACGCAACGCCCCCCAGCAGGAGCGCGCGTCCCGCCGGATGGAGGCGCTGCTCGACACCGCGGCGGAGATCTTCGCCGAAGCCGGCTATGAAGCGGCCACCATGACCGCCATCTCCGAGCGTTCCGGCACGTCCATCGGCGGGCTCTACCGCTACTTTCCCGACAAGGCGGCCGTGGCCCGCGCCCTGAAGCAGCGCTACGCGCAGAGCATGGATCACTATTGGATTGCCCTCGCCCAGGAGGCCAAGGACCTGACGGTGGGCGAGTTTTCCGATCGACTGTTCCAGCGTATGGCGGAGTTCATCACCCAGCACCCCGCCTACGTGGCCCTGCATTCGGCGCCCCTCAAGTTTTCCAGGGACGCCTCCACCCGGCACACCCTGCGCATGCACTTCGCCGTGGCCTTCCGGGCCATCCAGCCGACGTTGACCGAGCAGCGGGCCCTGCTGGTGGCCAATGTGGTGGTGCAGATCGTCAAAGGTATGATGAGCCTTTATGTCGAAGCGAGCCCCAAGGATCGACCGGCCATCACCTCGGAGTTCAAGCGGGTGCTGGCGGACTACCTTGGGGATATCCTGGGGCCCAAGGCCGGGGCCATTACGAAATAACCGTTTGATGAATTCCGGCCAGTTTTCTGCTTGGATCACCATTTGATCTGGTAAAATTAAACGCAGGCGCGTCACGGACAGCGCTAATTTCAATAGTTTGCCCACTCGGCCATGGGCCTGACTCGAGTTCCTGGCGTCGCGTGAGCGGAAGGGACTGCCATGTCGAATCGAAATGTAGCTGGTCTCCTTGTGGACACCCTGGTGGCCGCAGGCGTGAACCGGATCTACGGCCTCGCCGGGGATTCCCTCAACGCCGTCACCGAGACGATCCGGACGCGCGAGGGCATCCACTGGGTCCCCGTGCGCCACGAGGAGACCGCCGCGTTCGCGGCCGGGGCGGAGGCGCACCTGACCGGGCGTCTGGCGGTTTGCGCCGGAAGCTGCGGGCCCGGCAACCTGCACCTGATCAACGGCCTCTATGATTGCCACCGCAACCGGGTGCCGGTGCTCGCCATCGCCGCCCAGATCCCCAGCCAGGAAATCGGCAGCGGCTACTTCCAGGAAACCCATCCCGAACACCTCTTCGCCCAGTGCAGCCACTTCTGCGAACTGGTTTCCCAGCCGGAACAGATGCCGCGGGTCCTGGAGATCGCCATGCGGACGGCGATCTCGCGCCGGGGCGTCTCGGTGCTGGTGCTGCCGGGCGACGTGGCCCTGCGCGCGGCGGTCGGCACGGAGCCCTGCCTGAAGTTCCCGGATCCCCAGCCCGTGGTATGCCCCTCCGAGGAAGAACTGGAGGTGCTCGCCGGGATCATCAACGGCTCGAAAAAGCTCACGATCCTCGGCGGCGCCGGCTGCGCGGGAGCGCACGACGAACTGGTCGAGCTGGCCCGCCGGCGCCAGGCGCCGATCGTGCACGCCATGCGCGGGAAGGAATACATCGAGTACGAAAACCCCTTCGACGTGGGCATGACCGGGCTGCTGGGATACGCCTCCGGCTACCAGGCCATGATGGAGTGCGACGTGCTGCTCATGCTCGGCACCGATTTCCCGTACCGGCAGTTCTATCCCACCAAGGCGACCATCGTCCAGATCGATCTCCGGGGCGAGCAGCTGGGGCGCCGGACCCGGATCGACCATGGGTTCGTGGGGGGCATCCAGGCCACCTTGCGCGCGCTCCTGCCCCGCCTGGACCAGAACGCCTCGGAAACCCACCTGCAGGTTTCCCGGGAACGCTACCGGGACGCCCGCC
This sequence comes from Holophaga sp., assembly GCA_031292735.1. The sequence continues at coordinate 10,579 of JARLGP010000177.1, read as the reverse complement.
AGGGGCTCGACGACCTGGCCAAGCCGGAAGCGGACGGCAAGCTGATCCATCCGCAATATGTGGCGCGGGTCCTCGATGAACTGACAGCCGACGATGCCATCTTCACCTGCGATGTGGGCACCCCGACCATCTGGGCGGCCCGCTACCTCACCATGAACGGCAAGCGCCGACTGCTCGGCTCCTTCAACCACGGTTCCATGGCCAATGCCCTGCCCCAGGCCATCGGCGCGCAGGTCAGCCATCCCGGCCGCCAGGTGGTGACCCTCTCCGGCGACGGCGGGCTGGCCATGCTGATGGGCGACCTGCTGTCCCTCAGGCAATTGAAGGCGCCGGTCAAGGTCATCGTCTTCTGCAACGAGGCGCTGGCCTTCGTGGAGCTGGAAATGAAGGCCGCCGGCCTCCTGGATTTCGCCACCGACCTGCAGAACCCGGATTTCGCCCTGGTGGCCAAGGCTGCCGGCCTGCTGGGGCTGTCCGCGGAAACGCCCGAGCAGGTGCGCCCGATGATCGAGCAGGCCCTGCGGCACGACGGTCCGGCCCTGGTGGCCGTGCGCGTCTCCCGCCAGGAACTGTCCATGCCTCCGACGCTCACCTTCGATCTCATCCGGGACTTCGGCATCTTCATGGTCAAGGCGGTGCTCAACGGCCGCGGCGACGAGATCCTCGACCTGGCCAAGGTCAACCTGAAGCGGTGACGTTCCCGGGCCGGGCCGGGCCGGGTCACCACGTTGATCCGTTTCCGGCCCATGGCGTCCGTGCCCAGGAACATGGGGCTGTGCGCCAGATCCTGGAAACCTTGGGCCGACATATAACATTTATTTATTCCAGTCCAGGCTTCCGGCTGAACCTTTGGAGACCTGCCTTCGAGCCCGGATGCAAGACGCCAAGGGCCCGGGTCAACCGGGCCCTTGGGTATGGGTGCGCCGCATCGATGGCCTGGGGGCGGTGCCAGGGATGCCGCGGAACCGACCACGAGGGGGGCCACGGGAAAGCCTCGGGCCGGGAACTTCTATAAAATAAATTACACATTAATAGTCGGGACACCTTCCGTTCCGAGCCGCTGGCTCCCAGCCAGGTCGTCCCCACCTAACCCCCCTTGTGCAGGAGACCATTCATGCGCCCATTCAGCGCAAAAAACCTAGTCGCGACAGGCCTTTCACTGCTGTCCGCCAGCCTGGTGGCAGGCACCGTGGTCATCCGGAACGATTCCGATTCTCCTTGGCAGATCGTCCGGACCAGTTCGTTGTTCGCCCATCCTTTGCCGGATTCGGCTACCGCCTGGGACGGCACGGCCATCGCCCCCAACACCCAGGTGGACCTGGAGGTTCAGCAGCGAAGCCTCGGCGAGTTCGAGCTCAGGGACAAGGATGGCGCCAGCTGCCTGCTGAGGGTGACCACCGAGTGCCGCTGGGACAAGGATCGCGCCGTGTTCGACAGCTGGGTGGACGCCCTGGAAAGCGACGGGGCCCAGGTGGGGACCGCGCTCAAGCCGATCCCCGCCGGCTTCGCCATCTTCCGGCCGGCGTTCAGCCGCAAGGCTGCGGTGCCGGCCAAGACGGCGACCTTGGCCGCCCAGCCGGAGCAGGGCCTGGTCGTGGAAAGCAAGGAGGACAAGAACCGGCTCGTCCTCACGGTGGAGGAGGGCACCGCTCCCGAAGGGATGACGGAAACCAAGCTGGAGGCCACCGCCATTCCCGGATACCTGATCGTGGAAAGCAAGGAGGACAAGAACCGGCTCGTCCGCGCGGTGGAGGAAGGCGTCGCTCCCGAAGAGATGGCGGTGCCTCGCACCAGCCCCGAGGACGTCGAACATGCTCTGGAGAATGCCAGGATGTACCTTGAGGAACTCGCCTTCCGCCGCACCATGGCGAGCGGTTCGGGCGAACATCTCAGGTTGGCGCTGGCTAGCGCGGGGAACACCGCCACGGCCCGGAGCGAGGTGAGGTTCGCCAAGATCACCGATCTCGGGAACCGGCAGGATGTGGCCAAGTGGCACCAGCTCGCCAAGGACAGGATCGATGGCGCGGAGCGGATGAGCAAGGAGATGGACCCCAAGGGACCGGGCTCCATGCTGATCCGGGAGAACCTCGAGAACCAGATCCGCACCCTGCGCAGCGAGCTTCAGGAGAGCCAGGCGTTGCTGAACCACCAGTAGAACGGTATCCAGGCCTGCGTACCGTGCACTTCCGCGCGCTGCTGCGCACCCCGTCGCACAGCAGCAGGTCCAGCCGGCCAGCCGTGGTGCGCACTTCCGCCCGCCCCCCGCGGGCCTCGGCGAGGACCGCTCCGGAACGGGGATCGCGCACCAGGACCAGGGGCCAGGCCGCGCGGTCCCAGGTCACCGCCACCCGCCCGGCGCCCCGGGCCGTGGCCACCGGGGCCCGGCCACGCCTGGCGGGCCGGGTCTCCAGGGCCGGCCGACGGCCTGGCGAACTGACCCGCAGACCGGCCAGCCCCGCCTTCATGGCCGGGGTCATGGGCAGCAGCAGAAGGAAGGACTCGCCCTCACCGTCCTCCGAAACCTGGGGCGCGAAGGGCACCTTCAGCAGGGAACGGCCCCGGGCGTCCAGACAGTCCAACGTGCAGTTCCCGGGCGCCGGGAACCGGGGGCTGCCCTTGAGTTCCAGGGCGGGTTCCAGGCTGACCGCGTCCCCGTGCAGGGTGCCGGAGACCTCCAGGCAGTCCACCGCGGGCGCCGTCCGGGCCGGCGCCTGGTCCTCCAGGAAGAAGTCCAGGAGACCCTTGTAGGTGTAGGCGCCGACCCAGAGAGGGCGGCAGTAGCCCATCAGGTCGAAATGGGCCCAGGCAGCCAGGGGCCGCCCGGCGGCCACGTCATAGGCCGCGCCGCCCAGCCCCCCCGGAGGATCGGGGAACTGCGGGTCCATGTCCGAGTGGGTGCCGCACCAGTTGTGGTGGCGGCCCTTGGTGTGGGCCAGTTCATGGCACATGATCTCCGGGCCCAGGGTGGGCCCGCCGGACCCGTCGATGCCGAGGCTGCTGCGCCCCTCCGGGCGCCCCGGCCGGCCGATGAAGGCCAGGCCCCTGAAGTCGTCCCGCACCTGGGCGAAGACGCCGTGCCAGTTCTGGAACCGGGCCCCCGGCGTGGCCAGGCGGGCGGTTTCCAGAGCCAGCCGGAGCCGCGCCATGTCCTCGGCCGATCCGTCCTTGAGCGCCACGCCGGTCTCCAGGGGCGGCAGGACGGCGAAATCCACCGCCCGCACCGGGAAGCGGCTCATGACCGCATCCCGCCACACCTGCGGGTCGGGCCCGACGGCCCCGGTCTTCCGGCGCCCATCCCGGTCCAGGTAGACCAGGGGCACGATCCGGAGCACCAGGGTCGGGCCGGGCTTCACCTCCAGGTCCTGGGCCAGGGCCGGCCCGGCCACCGTGTCGGGCGGCTCCTGGGAATCCCGGACGATCTCGGTCTGCAAGGCCAGGCCCGGCCGGATGAGGTCGCCGGCGACCGGCAGGTCGTAGGCCCCCGGCGCGTCTTCGTCCAGATCGGTGGGGACGCCGCCGGAGGGAGGATCCAGGGTGGCCTCCAGGAGGGTGCCGGCCCCGGGAACCGTCAGCCGCACCCGCACCCGGGGCCGGACGGCATTGGCCCGGCTGGCCAGGAGGAAGGCCCGGAACACTCCGGGCCGGCCCGCCACCAGCGGCACGCTGCCGTCCTGGATGCCCTGGGTGATATAGGCCTTCTGGATGCCGTAGGCCAGCGGGTCCCCCTCCCCCAGGGTGAACGTGCCCGCGGGAAGGACTTCGCCGGCGACGGTGGCCAGCGTGACCGGACCGGTCAGGGCCCCGGACGGCACCGGCACCCGGAACCGGGCCGGGCTGCGGCCCTGGAGGTCCGTGCTGACGGCCCCGCCGAAGGAGACGGAGGCCACCTGGTCCAGCCCGGCGCCGGAGAACGCCACCCAGGTGCCGGCGCGGCCCCGGGCCGGGGCGAAGCCGGTCACCGCCGGCCGGGGGAGTATGACCTTGAAGGATTCTTCCAGGTGGGCATCGCCCGCCGGGGACAGGAGGGTGATGGGCCCTGAAACCGCCAGGGTGCCGGGCGGGAAGGCCACGCCGCCCTGGTCGTCCGAGTTGCTCCAGAACCGCACCGGCACATCCCCGATGCGCGCGCCGGTCACCTGGCCCAGCCCCGCGCCGTGCACCGCGATGGCCAGGCGCCCATCGCCGGCGCCCGGCTCGAACCTGGACAGGCTTGGCCGGCCCGGCCCGGTCGCCGGAACCTTCTTTTCCTCCCGCAGCGCCTGGACCGGCGCCGGGCGGGGCACGCTGGCGCCGTTGCCGGCGGCGTCCACCACCGTGATGAACCCGCCGGCCCCGGACGGCAGCTTGACCAGGATGGTGGCCCCGTCCACCTGGGCGGGCACCGGCCGGCCGTCCACGGTCACCTGGAGGCCGGTCCCGAAGCCGGCGGCAACGAGCTTCACCACGCCCAGCCCGTCCACCGGCGTGACGGCGAGGGTGGGGCCCTTGCCCCGGAAGGCCACCCGGAAGGGCGTCTCCAGCATGCTCCCGTCCTCCAGGGCGAGGCTCACCCAGGTGTCGCCCGGGAAGATGTCTTCCGGCAACGTGAACCGGATCCGAGTGCCGGTGTGCTCCAGCAGGGGTTCCAGCTTCCGGGCCCCCAGGTAGGCCTCGCGCACCCGCTCCAGGCCGGTGCCCTCCAGGGTGACCTCGGTGCCCCGGGGGGCGTGGGCGGGCCGCACGGCGGTGATCCCGGCGCCGCAGAGCAGGGTTGCCGCCAGGAGGAGAGGGAACACTCGGCAAAGCTGGCGGTTGGCGATCATGACGGGCCCTCCTGGGACTCATTTATTAATTATAAATTTAACGTTCTTGGGCGCCCGCCAGAAAGGCCCGGAATCCTCAGGTTCCGGACCTTTCTGACGGATGTCGCCGGCGCCGCCGCGACCCGGGGAGGATTTGCCGTTTTCGAATTCCCCGCCCCGGAACGGGCGATGCCCCTTCTGGGCTTATTCTAGAAAGCTGGCCTTTCCCCGGCCCACCTTGCAGGAGCATGATGCGAAAAGGTCTCAACCGAGCCATCTGGCCGATCCTTTCAGTGGCCTTGTTCCTGATCGCGACCTGGGCGCTGCGCCACGAACTGCAGAGCTACCGCTTCCGGGACATCATCCTCGGGCTGCGCAGCCTGTCCCGGGGCTCGGTGGCCCTGGCCATCCTGTTCACCGCCTTGAACTACCTGGTCCTGACCGGCTACGACGCCCTCGCCCTGCGCTACGTGAGGCGGACCCTCTCCTATGGCAAGGTGGCCCTGGCCTCGTTCATCGGCTACGCCTTCAGCAACAACGTCGGGGTCTCCCTGCTGGCCGGAAGTGCCGTGCGCTTCAGGCTCTACTCGGTCTGGGGCCTCTCCACCCTGGAGATCGCCAAGGTGGTGGCCTTCTACAGCGTGACCTTCTGGGTGGGGCTCCTGGGGGTGGGCGGGGCCTGTTTCCTCCTGAAGCCCATGCCCCTGCCGGCCCAGTTCCACCTGCCGTTCGCCACCACCCTGCCGCTGGGCGCGCTGCTCCTGGCGGTGCTCTGCGCGTACCTGGCCGCCACCGTCACCCTCCGCCGGCCGCTGACCATCCGCCAGGTGGAGTTCCAGCTGCCCACCTTCGGCACCGCCTGCACCCAGACCCTCCTTTCGGTGCTGGACTGGGTGCTGGCCGCCGCGGTGCTCTACGCCCTGATGCCGGCCGGAGCGGGGCTCACCTTCCCCGGCTTCCTGGGGATCTTCCTCCTGGGGCAGTTCGCCGGAGTGGTCAGCCACGTGCCGGGCGGCCTGGGGGTGTTCGAAGGGATCCTGCTGGCCCTGCTCCCCGGCGGGGTGCCGGGGGGAGCGCTGTTCGCCGCCCTGATCGCCTACCGGGTGATCTACTACGTGATGCCCCTGGTGTTCGCGGCGATCCTGCTGGGCGGCCACGAGGCCCTGGAACGGCGCGAGTCGGTCGCCCGGGTGGGGCAGTTCTTCGGCGCCTGGGTGCCGGAAGTGGCCCCCATGGTCATCGCCCTCCTCACCTTCATCGCCGGGGCGGTGCTGCTGTTCTCCGGCGCCACCCCGGAGCTGTTCCAGCGGGTCCGGCTGCTGCGGCAGGTGGTCCCCCTGCCGATCATGGAGTTCTCCCACTTCCTCGGCGGCCTCATGGGGGTGCTCCTGCTGGTGCTCGCCCGCGGGCTGCAGAAGCGCGTGGACGCGGCCTACGCCGGCACCGCCCTGCTCCTGGCCGGAGGCATCGTGGTCTCCCTGCTCAAAGGCCTGGACTTCGAGGAAGCGACCTTCCTGGCCGTGCTGTTGCTGGCCCTGCTGCCCTGCCGGAAGTATTTCTACCGCCGTTCGTCGCTCCTGGTCGCGACCTTCGACCCCCAGTGGATCGCCGCCATCGCCCTGGTCTTCCTGTGCGCCGGATGGCTGGCCCTGTTCTCCTACCACCATGTCACCTACCGCAATGACCTGTGGTGGAGCTTCGCCTTCAAGGGCGACGCCTCCCGGGCCCTGCGGGCCACCCTGGGCTCGGTCAGCCTGATCTTCTTCTTCGCGGTGGCCCGGCTCATGCGCCCCGCCCCGGCAAAACCCGCGGCCCCCTCCCGGGATGACCTGGTCCAGGCCGTGGGGATCGCCACCGAGTCGCCCCAGACCAGCGCCTACCTGGCCCTCCTGGGCGACAAGGCGCTCCTGTTCAGCGAGAGCGGCCACAGCTTCCTGATGTACGCCGTGCAGGGCCGGAGCTGGGTGGCCCTGGGCGGGCCGGTGGGCCCGGAGGAGGAGCACGCCGAACTGCTCTGGGCCTTCTGCGAGGAGGTGGACTACTACGGCGGCTGGCCGGTGTTCTACGAGGTGGGCGGGCGGAGCCTCACCCACTACCTGGACCTGGGGCTGACCCTGCTGAAGGTCGGCGAGGAGGGCCGGGTGCCCCTGACGGACTTCTCCCTGGAGGGCGCCCAGTGGAAGAGCGTGCGCAACCTGCTGCGGAGGATGGAGCGGAACGGCTGCAGCTGCTCGATCATCCCCCGGGACCAGGTGGCCCCCCTCCTGCCCGAGCTCAAGCAGGTGTCCGACGCCTGGCTGGCGGGCAAAAACACCCGGGAGAAGGGCTTCTCCCTGGGCTACTTCGATCCGGACTACCTGGCCTACTTCCCGGTGGCCGTGGTGCGCAGCGAAGGGCACATCGTGGCCTTCGCCTCCTTCTGGCCCGGCGGGTGCCAGGAGGAGCTTTCGGTGGACCTCATGCGCAGCACCGCAGACGCCCCGGCGGGCATCATGGACTACCTGTTCGTCCAGCTCTTCCTGTGGGGCCGGGACCACGGCTACCGCTGGTTCAACCTGGGCATGGCGCCCTTCTCCGGCCTGGAGAGCCGCTCCCTGGCGCCGCTGTGGACCAAGATCGGGGCCTTCCTGTTCCGCACCGGGGAGCACTACTACAACTTCCAGGGGCTCCGCCAGTACAAGGAGAAGTTCCACCCGGTGTGGGAGCCCCGCTACCTGGCCTGCCCGGGCGGGGTCTCCCTGGCGCCGATCCTGGCCAACATCGCCGCCCTGGTGGGACGCGGGCTGAAGGGCGTGGTGCACAAGTGAGGCCCCTGGGCCGCGCCCTGGCCGCGCTCTGCCTGCTGGCCGGGACGGCCTGCGGGGGGCGGTGGGCGGAACCCGGGAACGGCGGGATCCGGGTGGCGGACCTGCCGCTGGTGGAGGTTCCGGCGCGGGCCCCCCGGGGCGGCACCTGCGTGGTGCTTCTTTCCGGAGACGGGGGCTGGGCGCGGCTGGACAAGGAAATGGCCGAGGCCTTCGCGGCGAGCGGCTGCCCGGTGGCGGGCCTGAATTCCCTGCGCTATTTCTGGACCCCCCGCACCCCGGATTCCGCCGCCCAGGACCTGGAGCGGATCTGCCGCCATTCCCTGGGCACCTGGAAAGCCCAGCGCCTCGTGCTGGTCGGCTACTCCTTCGGCGCCGATGTCCTGCCCTTCCTGGTGAACCGCCTGTCGCCCGAGCTGCGCGCCCGGATTCCGCTGGTGGCCCTGGTGGGCCTCGGGGATTCGGCCAGCTTCGAGTTCCATCTGTCCGGCTGGCTGGGCTGGGGGCCCCGGGGCCCGCAGCAGGCGGTTTTGCCCGAACTCCGCCGGCTCCGGGGCCCCCGGGTGCTGTGCGTGGACGGCGCCCAGGATCCGGGCCGCCTCGGCCCGGAGCTGGATGCCCCGCTGGCGAAGCGAGTGCTGCTGCCCGGATCGCATCACTTCGGCGGGGACTACCGGAGCCTGGCGCGGGTGGTGCTCGGGGAGCTGGACGCGGGGGCATCAGGGCCCGGCTGAAGCTAGCGCCGGTTCATGGGATTCTGGATGGGATAGGCGGTGCGGATGTCGTGGATCCTGCCGCTCCCCTCCCCGATGCGGTTCATGCGCACTTCCACCCAGGAGGTGGGCTCCCAGGTCCCGGTGCTGGACTCGTAGTAATAGCCCACGGTTCTGGGCAGGGCTACCCGAGTGACGCATTTCCCCCGGGGCTCGGTCACCCTCCCGATCATGTCCCCCGCCTCGGCCATGGCCTCCGCCAACAGCGCGGCCAGGCCTTCCCAGGTGCTGTAGGCCACCTCAAACTGGCTGTCCCGGTAGGGCGAATTGAAGTGGTGGACCTTCACGATATGATCGATCTGACCCAAGTCCAGGGTGACCCTCAAGGCGGCCAGGGCGGCGATGGAATCCGGAACGCTGGGCGGAGGCGGGGCGACCCGGGGCGGCGGAGTGGACGGGGCCTGGGGGGCCGGGATCTTCCGTTCCTCCTTGCTCTCCCTGGACGCGTCCTGCTCCTCCGGCTCCCGGCCGGGGTGCGGAACGGCCCAAACCGAGTCGTCCTTGGAGGCCGAACCCCGTTCCCGCAGGAAGGCCGCCTGCCGCCGGTCATGGTCATTGATGCGCCGAGGCTTGGAGGGCCGCCTGGGAGGCTCGGCGGTCTTCTTCTCCTCCTTCTTCTCCTCCCCCTTCCCTTCCTCCCCGGACTCCGGGCCGGGCAGGCTCATGCAGCCCAGGGACGCCCGGCCTTCCAGGGTGAAGAAGACGCGCCCGGCGGAAGGTCCCTTCCCGGCATCGATCCCCTCCGGGACGAGTCCCCCAGGCAGGATCCAGGTGGTGAGCGCGCCGGCCAGGGTCAGCCGTCCGATGGCCCCGATGGTCCCGCCCTCCGGGGAGGAGCCGAGGGTCAGCCAGAGGTTGCCGTCCGGCCCCAACGCGCACTGCCGCAGCCTCAGGCGCTGGGCCTCGCCCTCCGGCAGGAGCGCGGCCAGGCGGTGGACCCGGTGGGAGCTGCCCAAATCGATGGCCACCGCATTCTCGGCGGGGAAGGTGCCGATCATCACGGGGCCCTTCCGGCCGGGGAGGGTCAGGGTCTGTTTCAATTCCGAGTCCATGTTGAAAAGGGTTTGGCCCCAGGCCCGGATCTGGAACTGGCCGGCCGTGACCCTCCAGTAGCTGTTTTTCCCGTCTCCGGAGGACTCTCTGAGGCTCCCGGTGCAGGCCAGGTCCCAGGTCTGCGCATGATCGGCGCTTCCGACGTACACCCCGCCTTCATCCGGGCACGTGATCGCAGAGGTTCGGAACTCCCCATGGGGAAGTTCATAGATCTTGAAGGTCGCCAGGCCTTCTCCACGCTCGGGCTCGAAGAAGGGATGGAGCATGGCGCCCCGGATGTCCAGATCCTTGCAGCCGACAAATGAAGCCTTGAACAGCTTGGCCCCAGCCCATTTGGCCCCCTTGAACCGGCAATCCAGGAAGCTGGTGCCCCGGAGATCCATCCCCGCCAGGTTGGCCCCTTCCAGATTGCAATCGGAGATCATGGAGCCGGCCCAGGACCGCGTGGGATCCTTGGCCAGGTTCATGCCACTGAAATCACCATTCTGGATGATCATGTTGGGCCTGACCACGGGCACCACGGGCCTTTGGCCTTTCAGGTTGATGACCCCCTTGAACGTTGATCCCGGTCTCGAAGCCGGTTCCCTGGCCGGGGCGGGGCCGGGCCGGCGGTAGCCCAGGGCCAGCCTCAGCGGATAGACCTTGATGCCTCCCTTGGTTTCGACCAGGTCCACGGCATCGAGGAGGTCCAGTTCCTCAGTGCACTCGGCAGCGCCCTGCAGGGAATTCTGCAGGAGTTTTACACGCAATTTATGATGAGTTTCCGTGGTGGGCGGGGCGACGGCGCCGCGCGCCTTGTGTCCCCGGTTGCCCTTCTTACCGGCCGAAAGCCCCGGTGCGAAGCACAGGGTCAAGGCGACCATCCTTACCAAATTCAAGTATTGCCATCTTCCGCGAGCGATCAAGCAAAGGCCTCCTGCCAGCAGTGATGCGATTAATTATCAATTTGTTCCCTCGGACAGAGGGTATCTCTTCGAGGACGATGAGCTGGGCTGGAACCTCGGGCTAATAAGAGGCACATTTAGTTCAGCGACACCCATCCCAGCGCTCGCCTGCGGCCCGGCTGCCGCGACTCGATGACCGGACCCGGAGAAGCCATCCCCATGAACCACCTCAAGCATCCTGCGGCCATGAAGCTTTTCCTGGTCCTCGGCCTGGCCGCCCTTTG
>JARLGP010000176.1 GCA_031292735.1 Holophaga sp. | reverse complement strand
CAACCGCCGCCCCCGCCCCGGCGGCAACCGCCGCCCCCGCCCCGGCCAAAAAGGCGCTGGGCAAGAGGCGGAGGAAGAGGGTCAAGGCCGCTCCCGCGGCCGCTCCCGCAGCCACCCCCGCGGCGGCCATCCCCGCCGCCGACCCCGCTCCCGCCGTCTAGAACCCCTGTATGAACCGCCGCCAGGGGGCTGCTGGGCCCCCTGGCGGAGTTTTTAAAGACCTGCAGTATCACTCGGTCCGCAGCCGGTAGCCGACGCCCGGCTCGGTGATGAGGTGTTTCGGCCGGGCCGGGTCGGCCTCCAGTTTCTGCCGCAACTGCGCCATGTAGACCCGCAGGTAGTGGGGCTGGGCGCCCTGGACGCTGCCCCAGACCTCCTTGAGCAGCTGGTGGTGGGTGAGCACCAGCCCGGCGTGCTTGACCAGGGTGGTGAGCAGCTTGTACTCGTTGGGGGTGAGGTGCACCGGCTGGCCGGCCACCGTCACTTCCCGGCGGGTCTGGTCGATGCGCCAGTCGCCCAGCTGGAACACCGGGGTGGCGACCCCGGCCGAATCATGGCTCACGTGGCGCAGCGCCACCCGGATCCGGGCCAGCAGCTCGCCGCTGCCGAACGGCTTGGTGAGGTAGTCGTCGGCGCCCTGGTCCAGGGCCTGGATCTTGTCCTGCTCCTGGCCCCGGGCGGAGACCACGATGATCGGCACGGCGCACCATTCGCGCAGCCGGCGGGTGAGTTCCAGGCCGTCCATGTCGGGCAGGCCCAGGTCCATGAGGATGAGGTCGGGGTGGTGGCTGGCGGCCATGAGTTCGCCTTCCCGGGCGTTCACCGCCTCCAGCAGGCGGTAGCCGTGGGGGGTGAGGGTCACCCGCAGGTAGCGCCTCAACTGGGGCTCGTCTTCCACCAGCAGGATGAGGGGGCCATCCTGGTTCACGGCATCACTCCTCGGAAGGGGGCGGCGGGGGCGTCAGCCCCAGGGGCAGGCTCACCATGAACTGGGCTCCGCCCGAGGCCCGGTTGCTGGCCATGATCTTGCCGCCATGGGCCTGGACGACGCCCCTGCAGATGGCCAGGCCGAGGCCGGCTCCGGGCCGGGCTTCGCCCTGCTGGAACCGGACCAGCTTCTCGAAGATGTGCTCTTCCTGTCCTTCGGGGATGCCCGGGCCGTGGTCGGTGACCGACAGGGTGATGCTCCGTTCCGTGGCCCAGCCCTTGATCTCGATGGGCTGGTCGGCGGGAGAGAACTTGCAGGCGTTTTCCACCAGGTTGATCACCACCTGGCCCAGCAGCACCGGGTCGGCCTGCACCAGGGGCAGGTTGGCCGGCAGTTCCACCTTCACCTCGCGTTTGCCCAGCTGGGCCGACATGTGCTCCAGGGCCGAGCCCACCACTTCCTCCAGCGGCACCCATTCCTTGGCCAGGTCCACCACGCCGGATTCCAGCCGGGTCACGTCCAGCAGGTTGGTCACCAGCCGCTGCAGCCGGTTGCTCTCCTCGTAGATGGTCTCCAGCAGCTCCCGGCGGGATGCTTCGGGCAGGTCGTCGCGCTCCTCCAGCAGGGTGGAGGCGGCGCCGGTGATGCCGCCCAGGGGCGTGCGCAGGTCGTGGGATACGGAGGACAGCAGGGCGTTGCGCAGCTGCTCCCGGTCCACCTGGCGCTGGGATTCCCGGTTGCGCTCGGCCAGGATGGCCCGCTCCAGGGCCACGGCAGTCTGGTTGGCGAAGGCCTCCAGCAGGTGCCGCTGGTCGGGCTCCATCCGGCCGGGGTGCTCCATCATGGGCTGGATGCCCATCACCCCGATCAGCTCGTGGGCGCCCTGCAGGGGCAGGTACAGGGCCTTGGCGCCGGGCAGGGTGTCGGTGGTGATGCCGGCCGGCTCGTGGTGGTCGTAGACCCACTGGGCCACGCCCAGCTCGTCCTGGGCCACCGGATGCTGGTCCTTGCCCTGGCTCACGGCCAGCCGGCCCCCGGTGCCGGGCAGGAAGATCGCGACCCGGCTCTGGAAGTGGGTGGCGACGTTGCGGATGGCCGATTCGGCCATGGCCGCGGAACCGCTGCTGCGGGTGAGCTCGCCGGACAGCCGGAACAGGGCCCGGATCCGGCTTTCCCGGTTGCGGGCCAGGCGCGCCTGGGAGCGGATCCGCTCGGTGAGGTTGCCGATCACCAGCCCCACCAGCAGCATCACCGCGTAGGTGGCCAGATGCCGGATGTTGCCCACGGCGAAGGAGAACCGGGGCGGGGTGAAGAAGAAGTCCACCGCCAGCACGCTGAGCACCGAGGAGGCCAGGGAGGGCCAGCGGCCGAATCGGCTGGCCACCAGCAGGATGCCGAGCATGTAGATCATCACCACGTCGGCCATTTCGAAATGCCGGTTCAGCAGCAGGCAGATGCCGGTGATCAGGGCCACGGTGACCGCGCCCCACAGGAAGTGGGCCAGGGCCGGCATCCGGGGCTTGCGCCGGGCGGCCGGGTGGTTGGGCTGGTCCCGCTCGTCCCGGCTGGCGATGACGTGGATGTCGATGTCGCCGCTGCGGCGCACCAGGTCCTCCAGCATGGAGCCGGTGACCAGCTCGATCCAGCGCGGGTGGGCCGGCTTGCCGATGATGATCTTGGTGACGTTGTGGCTGGTGGCGAACTCGATGATGTCTTCGGCGGTGGACAGGTCGCCCTGCACCACCGAGGTCTCCCCGCCCAGCCGCTCGGCCAGGCGCAGGTTGTCCTCGAGCCGTTCGCGCTCCTCGTCGGAGTAGCGGATATGCTTGCCGGTCTCCACATAGGCGGCGATCCAGGGCGCGCTGAGCGATTCCGACAGGCGCTGGGTGGCGCGGATCAGGCTGGCCGAGCCGGGCTTGGAATTGATGCAGACCAGCAGCCGTTCGCCGGCAGCCCAGGTTTTGCCGACGATACCCTTGCTGACCATGTAGCGGCGCATGTCGGCGTCCACGTGGTCGGCGGTGCGGCGCAGCGCCAGTTCGCGCAGGGCCAGCAGGTTGCCCTTGCGGAAGAAGCGCTCCACGGCGTGCTGGGCCTGTTCGGGAACGTAGACCTTGCCTTCCTTCAGCCGCTCCAGCAGCTCCTCGGGCGGGATGTCCACCAGCTCGATCTGGTCGGCCCGCTTGAGCAGGGTGTCCGGGATGTTCTCCCGCACCAGCACCCCGGTGATCTGGGCCACGGTGTCCTTGAGGCTTTCCAGGTGCTGGACGTTCACCGTGGTGAACACGTCGATGCCGGCGTCCAGCAGGTCGATGACGTCCTGCCAGCGCTTCACGTGCAGCGAGCCCTGGACGTTGGTGTGGGCCAGCTCGTCCATGAGGATCAGCTGGGGCCTGCGCTTGAGCGCCGCCTCCAGGTCGAACTCCTCCAGCTGGACGCCGCGGTAGGGCAGGCGCTTCTTGGGCAGCACCTCGATCCCCTGGGTGAGCGCCATGGTGTCCTGCCGGCCGTGGGTCTCCACCACGCCGGACAGCACGTCCACCCCTTCCGTCTTGCGGATGCAGGCTTCCTGCAGCATGGCGTAGGTCTTGCCCACACCCGGGGCCATGCCGAAGAAGATCTTCAGGCGGGCCCGGTTCAAGCGGGCCTCCTCATCCTGCACTTTCTTCAGCAGGTCGTCCGGGTTGGGTCGTTTGGGTTCCACTTGAACAGAGTAGCTTAGTGGAGGGAGTCAAGGGCCAGGTTAAGCTTCAGGACATTCACCCGCGACTCGCCGAAGACGCCCCATTGGCGCGCCTCGGTGCAGCCGGCCACCTCTTCCAGCACCTTCGCCTTGGGCAGGTTGCGCGCCCGGGCCACCCGGGCGGCCTGGTAGCTGGCCGCCTGCGGGCTGATGTGCGGGTCCAGGCCGCTGGCGGATGCGGTGACCAGGTCCAGCGGCACCGGGTCGGCGTTGCCGGGATCCGCCGCGCGCAGGGCGCGCACCCTTTTCTCGGCGGCGGCCCGCAGGGCCGGGTTGCCGGCGGAAAGGTTGGCCCCGCCGGAAGCGTCGGCGTTGGTCTGGAAGCCGGCGGTGTCCGACAGCCGGCCCCAGAAATAGCGGGGTTCCTCGGTGTGCTGGGCGATGAGGGCGCTGCCCCGCACCTGGCCGTCCTGGATCAGCAGGCTGCCCTGGGCCCGGCGGGGGAAGCACAGGTTGGCGGCGCCGGTGACGGCCAGCGGGTAGGCGATGCCTGCCAGGACGGTGAGGCCGGCGAAGGTGACGAGGGCGGGGCGGAGCATGGACATGGGATACCTCAAATCAGACCTGGTGACCGGGCTCTGCCCGGTCGCCAGGTGGGGAGCACGAGGGGGACGGAGAGGGAGCGAAGCGACCGCGCGGTCCCCCTCGTTCATGTCAGGCGCAGCATCGTGAGGAGCAGGTCGATGGCCTTGATGCCCAGGAACGGGACCACCAGGCCGCCCGCCCCGTAGATCAGCAGGTTGCGCCGCAGGATGGCGGCGGCGCCCAGGGGCCGGTAGGCCACGCCGCGCAGCGCCAGCGGGATCAGCACCACGATGATCAGGGCGTTGAAGATCACCGCCGACAGGATGGCGCTTTCCGGGCTGTGCAGGCC
This sequence comes from Holophaga sp., assembly GCA_031292735.1. The sequence goes on along the minus strand of JARLGP010000176.1, from coordinate 246 downwards.
CATGACGTTGAGCCGGCCCAGGGCCGGGTAGGTGGTGGCGAACGCCGCCGGGATGATGGCGAAGTACTTGGCCACGTCGTTGGCCAAGCTGAAGGTGGCCAGCGAACCGCCGGACATGAGCAACAGCAAGCCCAACCCCACCCACACCACCCGCGCCCCCCCCCCCCCAACCACCCCCCCCCCCCCCCCCCGATTTAAGCCCGGCGGGGGCAAAACCCCCCCCGGGGGGGCGGACGGAAAAAGCTT
>JARLGP010000175.1 GCA_031292735.1 Holophaga sp. | reverse complement strand
CCTGGCCTTTGACATTGCCGCTCTGGAACTGTTTCTGCCCCTCATGGTTGGCGCCCAGGTCGTGCTGGCTGCCACCGAAGAAGCCCACGACGGCGCGCTTCTCGCCGCTCTGATCGAGCGAAATGCCCCTTCGTTCATGCAAGCCACTCCCGCCACTTTCAACATGCTGCTCACCATTGACTGGCGTGGCAACGGCGCCCTCCAGCTCCTCTGCGGCGGGGAGGCCATGACTGGTGACTTGGCGCGAGACCTTATCCCATGCTGCGGTCGACTCTGGAACGTCTATGGCCCAACCGAAGCCACAGTATGGGCCACCATCCTACCAGTCACCGCCTCCTTAGCGCAGGCTCTCGGAACCGGCCAAACCATCCCCATTGGACATCCGATTGCCAACACCCGAGCCTACGTCCTGGACCGGAACGGAGAACCCGCGCTCACCGGTGTGGCTGGAGAGTTGCATCTCGGGGGAGTCCAGTTGGCCCGTGGCTACCTGAACCAGCCGGGACTCACGACAGAACGATTCATACCTGATCCCTTCAGCAACGCCCCAGGGGCAAGGCTATACAAAACCGGAGATCTTGTTCGCTGGCTTCCCGACGGCAATCTTGAATACCTTGGCCGGACCGACTTCCAGGTCAAGCTTCGGGGTCAACGGATCGAACTGGGCGAGATCGAGGCTGCCCTCCGCCAGCACCCTGCCATCCGCGAAGCGGTCGTGCTGGCCCGGGAGGACACCCCTGGAGATATGCGCCTCGTGGCTTACCTGGTTGCCACTGAGGGCACCGGGCCTCTCGAGGCCGGAGACCTGCGCCACCAGCTCAGCGCCTTCCTCCCCAACTACATGATCCCCTCGTCGTTCATAACGCTTGAGGCTCTTCCACTCACTCCCAGCGGCAAGCTGGATCGCCGTGCCCTGCCGTCCCCCGAATACCAGGCGCCTCCAGAAGTCTACGTGGCTCCACGTACACCGGTCGAAACAATCCTCACCGGCATCTTCGCCGAGGTGCTCGGGCTCGACCGGGTCGGACGGAACGATAACTTCTTCGATCTCGGCGGCCATTCCCTGCTGGCAACCCAGGTGGTCTCCCGGGTCCGCCAGACCCTAGGGATTGAATTGCCCCTGCATCAATTGTTTGAAACTCCAGTCATCTCGGATCTGGCTGCTCGCGTCGAGGCTGTCGGCGCACCGGCCACCCTGACCGCCATCTCCTTGGCCGATCGCAGCGCCCCTCTGCCCCTTTCCTTCGCCCAGCAACGGCTCTGGTTCCTGGACCAGCTCGAGGGTGAGCGGAGCTCCGCTTACCTGCTGCCGTTCGCCTTGCGCTTGACCGGATCGCTCGATCACATTGCCCTGCGCCAGGCCCTTCAGCAGGTGGTCGACCGCCACGAGGTACTGCGCACCAGCTTCATCGTAGTCGATGGCGAGGCTTTCCAGGCCATTGCTCCGGTTCTAAATCTGGCCATCCCACTGACCGACCTCAGCACGCTGCCAGCCGAGGAACCCGAGCGGGAGGCCCTCCGCCTCGCCCAGGAAGACGCCGACACGGGTTTTAACCTCTCTCGCGGTCCCCTCATCCGCTTCACCCTGCTCCGACTGGATGAACGGGAGCACATCCTCCTGGTCAATATGCACCACATCATCAGCGATGGCTGGTCTCTCGGCCTCATGGTGAACGAGCTGACCGCCTTCTATACGGCAATCCTCGAAGGACGCCCGGACCCGCTGCCGCCCCTGCCCATCCAATACGCCGACTTCGCCGCCTGGCAGCGGCAATGGCTTAGCGGCGACCGACTTCAGCGTCAGCTCGACTACTGGCGGGGGCAGCTGGCGAGCCTGCCGGCCCTGCTCACCCTGCCCACCGACCGCCCCAGACCTGCAGTGCAGAGCTTCGCCGGACGGCGTCTGCCCATCTACCTGGACCCCGCGCTCACCGGACAGCTTCAGGCCCTGGCCCAGGCCTCTGGCGCCACCCTCTTCATGATCCTGGCCGCCGCCTTCGCCGTCCTGCTCTCCCGCCACTCCGGCCAGACCGACCTGGCCATCGGCACCCCCACTGCCGGCCGCACCCGCCAGGAGCTTGAGGGTCTGGTCGGCTTCTTCGTCAACACCCTGGTCCTGCGGTTCGACCTGGAGGACGACCCCAGCTTCCAAAGCCTGTTGGAACGAGTGAAGCAGACCTGCCTGGACGCCCAGGCCCACCAGGACATCCCCTTCGAACGCCTGGTGGACGAACTCAAACCCGTGCGCACCCTCGCCCATCATCCGTTGTTCCAGGTCATGGTTGTCCTCCAGAATACCCCCGAAGCCGCACTCACCCTGCCCGGCCTCCGGCTCGAGCCTCTGGAAACGGACCAAACCGCCGCCAAGTTCGATCTAACCCTCGACCTCACCGAAGCCGGCGGCGGCCTGCGGGGTTTCCTGGAATACAACACCGACCTGTTCCACCCCGCCACCATCGAGCGCATGGCGAACCACTTCCACACCCTGCTGGAGGCGGCCGTCACCCAGCCCGAGGCGCAGGTCGGCACCTTCCCGCTCATGACCGCCGCCGAGCGCCGGCAGGTGCTGGTCGACTTCAACGCCACGGCGGCGGACTATCCCCGGGACCGCTGTGTCCACCAGCTGTTCGAGGATCAGGTCGCCAGAACCCCCGAGGCCACCGCCCTG
>JARLGP010000174.1 GCA_031292735.1 Holophaga sp. | reverse complement strand
CACGACCAGTCGAAATGGCGCCAGTCGATGCTGAAGTCGTACTTGGTGGCCGCCGCGTCCAATACCCGGATCCCTTCCACCATCACTTCCTTGCCGATCCCGTCTCCGGGAATCGAGGCGATACGCAGCTTGCTGGACATGGTTCCTCCGAGAATGGATTTACACAGCATAAAATGAATTCCACCGGAGATGCGCCTTGGCTGTGAAACCCTCGTCACCTTTGCCTGGAAAGTGGAAAGGCCTGCTCTACATCCCCACTGCCGCCCTGCTCCTGAGTTCCGCCGGGCTGTTCATCAAGGCCTTGAGCCTGGGCGCCTTCCCCATCAGCTTCTACCGGTCCCTGGTGGCCGGGCTGACCATCCTGCTGGTCCTGCGGGTGCGCCGGCAGCCCTGGACGCTGGATCTGGACATCGGTTCCCTGGCCTGTAGCGTGTGCTACGCCGGAGTGCTGGTGCTGTTCGTGCTCGCCACCAAGCTCACCACGGCCGCCAACGCCATCTGCCTGCAGTACACCGCGCCGATCTTCCTGCTGTTCCTGGAACCCTGGGCGTTCAAGCTGCCGTTTCCCCGCAAGGACCTGTGGGTGGTGGCCGCCTGCATGGGCGGAATGGCCCTGTTCTTCGCCGGCCACCTGGCGGCGGGCGGCGCCCTGGGCAACCTCCTGGCGCTGGCCTCCGGCCTTTGCCTGGCCTTGTTCTCCCTGCTGCTGAAATGGAAGCGGACCCAGCGCAGCGAAAGCCCCTTCGGGGTGGTGGTGCTGGGCAACTTCCTGGTGGCCCTGGTTTGCCTGCCCATGGCCCTGGGCCACCTGCGGGTCACCCCCGGCCAGGGGCTGGCCCTGCTCTACCTGGGCGTCTTCCAGCTGGGATTCAGCTGGATGCTGTTCACCCTCGGCATGAAGTACCTTTCCGCCACCGCGGCCGTCGTCACCTGCATGCTGGAAGCCATCCTGAACCCCATCTGGGTGTTCCTCGGGGTCGGGGAACGGCCCTCGGGTTTCGCCCTCCTGGGCGGCGCGGTGGTGCTCGGGGTGGTGGCCTGGTACAACCTGAAAAAGACCGCCAGCCCTCAACCTGTTGATTGACAAGGACAAGCATTTCAATAACCATCCAGAAGATCCTGTCGCTGCCGAAAGCCCATGAGGAGGCCCCATGAAACGCATGTTCCCGGTTGCCATGGCCCTGGTTTTTTCGGCCGGGATGAATGCGCAGAACGCCCCCTTGGAAGTCCAGGCCAAGTTCGTGAAAATCCTGCTCGCCTCCTCCGGACAATTCGGCTTCGCCTGCAATGACCCCGCTCTCAAGGCCAAGCTGGAATCCATGGGCGTGTCGGTGGGCCCCGGCTTCAAGTACGCCTGGGGCTCCTCGGAACCGGAAGTGCGGGCCCTGAAGGCCCAGGACAGGTTCATCATCTGCCCGAACCTGGACTGGCTGAAGGTGGGCGGCTGCATCGCCGTGGTGATGGAAGGCGGCAAGCCCCAGCTCTACCTCCATGTGGCCAACACCAAGGCCAGCGGCGTCACCGTCGCGGACGCCATCGTAAAGATCGCCAAGAAGATCTAGAAAAGGTCGGCCGGGACCGACGGATACAGGCTTGTTGAATCATCCGCGCTATGCGGATTTGTTGAGTTTGCTTTGACTTGCAAACCAAACTTGCACCACTCTCTCCATATTGGGACCCCTGCGGCACGTTTCAAATTGATTATTAAATCATATAAATTTTGAATTCATAAATACCCATGGATCTCCGGGTCTGAAGGTACGTATCAGAATCCAAGAAGCGATCTTGGCCTGGAAAGCAATCCCCCCCTTCCCCAAAGCTCAAGATCACTTATAATTTTTTCATTATTGCAGGACCACTATTCGAGGCTGGGCCTCGGGGGCGAAAGCCTTGCCCTTCACCACCATCCCTGGAGCATTCGTGGCTGACGTTCAGGACCCCTCTCCGACCCTTCCGTCCCTTCCAGATCCTCGGACACCCGGACGCCGAAGGCCGCGGGGCGGGCTCAGGGTGGCCCTGACCCTGCTGGCCCTGACCCTGGCCTGCGGCGGCCTGCACAAGGCCACCCAGGCCTACGACGACGCCCGCTACGACGACGCGCTGGCCGAGTACGACAAGGCCCTGGCCAAGAATCCCGACAACCTGAAGGCCAAGATCGGCTACCGGCGCACCGCCCCGCTGGCGGCGGCCCAGCATCTGACCAGGGCGGACACGGCCAGGAAGCACGGCGACCTCGACCTGGAGACCAAGGAGGTGGGCCTGGCGGCGGTGCTCGACCCGGCCAACGCCGTGGCCCAGGACTGGCTCAACCGCCTGGCCACGGCGGCGGAACGGCGCCGGGTCCAGGAGGAGGCCGAGGAAAGCCTGGACGCCGCCCGGGCCAAGGGCGAAAACCGCGACGGCCTGCCCATCAACCCCCGGTCGCTGGACGGCATGGACCTCAACTTCACCCGCAAGACCAGCCTCCGGGAGATCCTCCAGCAGCTCAGCCGGAACTCCGGGGTGAACATCCTCCTGCACGCCTCCGCCACCGCCCAGGACGTCACCCTGTCGGTGGACCTGCGCGGACTCACCTTCCAGAAGGTGCTGGACGCCCTGATGCTGCAGACCGACATGTTCTACCGGGTCATGGACCCCAACACCATCATGGTGTTCAAGAAGACCCCCCAGAACCTCAACGAGTACGAGAACAAGCTGATCCAGACCTTCTACCTGTCCAACGCCGAGGTGGAAAACGTCCGGCAGATCTTCAGCGCCCTCATGCCCCAGGTGCGGGCGTATTCCGACAAGCGGCTCAACGCCCTCACCGTCCTGGCCAAGGCCGGCGATCTGGCGGTGGCCCGGCGCATCGTCAACCAGCTGGACAAGGCCAAGGCTGAGGTGATGATCTACCTGGAACTGCTGGAGGTGTCGGAAACCACCGCGGTCAACCTCGGGCTGCTCCCGGTCACCAGCCCCAACGCCACCCGGGGCACCTATTCGGTCGGCGCCACCAACAGCGACGCCACCGGCTCGGGCCAGATAGCGGTCAGCCGGACCATCAGCGGGCACCTCGTCAACTACCTGCTGCCCAGCCTCCGGCTGGACCTGGCCAAGACCGCCGGCCAGACCAAGCTGCTGGCCAACCCCAACGTGCGGGTGGTGTCCGGGGAGAGCGGGGAGGTGAACATCGGCGACAAGGTCAGCACCACCCAGTCCAGCATCGGCACGCCGCCCACCGGCGCCAGCACCAGCAGCGCCACCACCCCTGCCGCCATCGCCGCCCTTTCCGGCACCCTGGCCACCCAGACCACCTACAGCTACGAGGATGTGGGCGTCAAGATCAAGGTGAAGCCCAGGGTCCATTTCAACGGCGACATCACCATCGAGCTGGAGTCCGACATCAAGACCCTGAGGGCGGGCAGCATCGACCCGGGCCGGCCGGAGATCAGCCAGCGGGTGATCAAGACCACCGCACGGCTCCGGGACGGGGAGACGGCCATCTTCGGCGGGCTGCTCAAGGAGGACGAGCGCAAGAGCCTGCAGGGCCTGTGGGGCTTGTCCGACATCCCGGTGGTGAAGAGCCTCCTGGGGCACAAGACCGACGACGACGCCAAGACCGACGTGATCCTCTCCATCAAGGCGGTGGTGGTGCGCAAGGCCGACCTGGCCGAGGAGGACTTCGAGCCGTTCGATCCCGAGCAGGCCCCCAACCGGGTCAGGCCCTTCGCGCCCCAGACCAAGGCCGGCAAGGTTCCCAGGCCTCCGAAAAGCCCCCAGGCGCCCGGAGTGCTGTCCACCGAGCCCCGTCCCGCCCCCGAGGTCCCGCCGGAATCCGCCGCGGTGCCGGTGGCCCCGGAGGACGACGCCCTGGACGGGGAGGACGAGTAGCCCGGACCGGGCTCCCTTCGTGCCAAAGCCCATGGCGCGCCTATACTGGACGGGGTTCCCCGCAACCAGCCCGTCCTTTTCCAGGTACCGCCCATGACCGTCCTCGGCCGCAGCAACGATCTGAACATCCTTTCCGTGTCGGCGCGCGGGGCGCTGCTTGACGGCGGGGAGGCCGGCCAGCTGCTGCTGCCCGCCCGGGAAGTGCCGCCCGGCAGCGGTCCGGGCAGCGTGGTCACGGTGTTCCTGTACCTGGACGGGGAGGACCGGGTGGTGCCCACCGTCACCCTCCCCGCCGCCCAGGTGCGCGAGGCGGCCTACCTGAAGATCGTTTCGGTGAACGACGCCGGCGCCTTCCTGGCCTGGGGCCTGCCCAAGGACCTGCTGCTGCCCTGGAGCGAGGTGAAGCGGGAACAGAAACGGCTGGTGGCGGCCGGACGGAACATCCTGGTGTGCGTGTTCCAGGCCGAGGACGGCCGGATCGCCGCGTCGGCGCGCCTGGACGATTTCCTGGTGGACGAGGCCGACGAGTTCAAGGAGGGCGACCGGGTCTCGCTGCTGGTGGCCGACCGCACCGACCTGGGCCTGCGGGTGATCGTGAACCACCGCTACTGGGGCCTGGTGCACACCAACGAGGTGTTCGGCACGGTGGCCCGCGGGCGGCGGATGGACGGCTACGTCAAGGCGCTGCGCGCCGACCGCAAGCTCAACATCGCGCTCAGCGCGCCGGGCCACGCCAAGGTGGACGCCGTGGCCGGGGAGGTTCTCGCCGTCCTGAAGCGCCACGGCGGCTTCCTGGCGGTGAGCGACAAGACCCCGCCCGAACGGATCTACGCGCTGTTCGGGATCAGCAAGAAGGTGTTCAAGCAGACCCTCGGGGCCCTGTACAAGAGCCGGAGCATCCGCATGGACGAGGGCGGCATCCATCTCCAGGAGGGGCCTGGCCTGGTGCCCTGACCCAGCGAAGGGCAGAGGCGCCATGGCGCCCCTGCCCTTCTTCCGGTCCGGTCGATCAGTTCAGCGGCAGCGCCACGAACAGGCTGGCGGTCTTGCGCTTCACCAGCAGCAGCACGCTGCCTTCCTTCTTGCTGTCGGCCACGGCCTTCTGCAGTTCAGACAGCTTGCTCACCCGCTTGCGGTTCACCTCCACGATCAGGTCGCCCTCCTGCAGCCCGGCCTGGGCCGCCGGACTGCCCTGGTCCACGTCGGCGATGACCAGGCCGCTCTTCTCGGTAAGGCCGAAGCGCTGGGCCAGTTCCGGGGTCAGCGGCTGGAGGCTGAGCCCCAGCTTGGAGGCCTGCTCCGGTGAACTTTCGGCGCCTTCCTCGCTGGCCGCGGCCTCGGCGGCGGCCTCCCCGATGGTGGCGGTGACCGACATCGTCTTGCCGCCGCGGTTGAGCTCCACCTTCACCTTGGCCCCGGGGGCCAGGCTGCCGATCCGGTTGCGCAGCTCGCGGCTGCTGTCCACCGCCTTGCCGTTGAGCCCGATGATCACGTCGCCCACCTGGATCCCGGCCTTTTCGGCCGCGGAATCGGGGCTCACCGTGGTGACCAGGGCGCCGTTGCTGTCGGGCAGCTTGAACTGCTTGGCCAGGTCCTTGTCCAGGTCCTGGATGCCCACGCCCAGCAGGCCCCGGGCGATCTTGCCGCCCTTGGTGAGGGTGGGCAGCATGCTGTTGATCATGTTGGAGGGGATGGCGAAGCCGATCCCGGCGGACTGGCCGCTGTTGGTGGCGATGGCGCTGTTCATGCCGATCACCTGGCCGTCCATGTTGACCAGCGGGCCGCCGGAGTTGCCGGGGTTGATGGGCGCGTCGGTCTGCAGGAAGTCCTCGTAGTCGGCCAGCCCCACTTCCGAGCGGCCCATGGCGCTGATGATCCCGGTGGTGACCGTCTGGGTCAGGCCGAACGGAGCGCCGACGGCCATCACCACGTCACCCACCCGCAGCGCGTCGGAGTTGCCCAGCTGAACCGTCGGCAGGTCCGCGGGCACCTTGTCCTTGATGCGGATGACCGCCACGTCGGTCTTGGGGTCGCTGCTCACCACCACCGCCTTGAACTCGCGCTTGTCGGAGAGACGCACCTTGATCTCGTCCACGTCCTTCACCACGTGGTAGTTGGTGAGGATGTGGCCGGCCTTGTCCAGGATCATGCCGGAGCCCATGCCCCGCTGGGGCACCTTGTATTCCTTGGGCGCCTGGCGCCGCTGGGGCGGGGCCTGGTTGCCGAAGAACTGCCGGAAGAAGTCATCCCCGAACGGGAAGCCCGATTCCGGCGACTGGTAGCGGACGATCTTCTCCGAGTAGACGCTCACCACCGCCGGCTTGACGTGGGCCGCCACCGCCGCGTAGGCGTCGCCCAGGGCCTTGGCCGGAGCCACCACCGAGGCGGTGAGGGCCGGCGGGGGGGGCACCACCTTGGGCGAAGAGCAAAGGCCGGTGACGGCCAGCATGCCGCCTCCCACCAGCAGGGGTACGGCCAAGGCACTGGCCGTGTAGACAATGAAACGCTTCATCTGGAATCTCCTTGTGGACGTTGGGACCGCTGCGGGGGTTGCTGGGCAAGGGCACGGTCCGGATTCGTCGGTCATGGGCGCCTTCCTCCTTCTTCGGCAGGCTATTCAAAAACCGGGCCAGCCTGCAAGGGCACGGGATCATTCAATGATTCTGCCCCGGAACCGGATCCCGGCAGGGCATTTCTCCCAGGCTACCCGACATTTTTCCCTGAACGGCTCCCCTGCGGCCCCCCGGCGGGGCCGGTACCTGGAACAATCGGGTTGGCCCCTCCTTTGCTACATGGGGACCAGGGGAGTTCCCGGTGAGCAAGCCTTCCAGCACTGAAGCGATTCGTGCCAACCACGGCATGGGACGACTCTGGCTGCTGGGGGTATCCATGGTCCTGGCCCTGGCCTGCGTGCTGAGCGTGAACCTGTTCCTGGAAACCCGGGAGACCCAGGCGGCCTTCGAGGATTTCAAGGATTCCCAGGTGAAGGTGGCGGTGGCGGCGGCCTGCGTCATGGTGTCCAACCTGGAATCCTCCGCCACCCCGCTGCCCTGGGTCCTGCGCGATCTGCATCCGCTGGAGCAGCCGGACATCACCCGGCTGTTCGTGCATCCCCCGGGCCTGCCCTGGATCAGCCTGGACGGACTGGAGGTGAACGCGCCCACCCTGGAGCTGGCCCTGGCCACCAAGGGCCGCTGGTTCTCGGTGGGGTCGCAGGAGGCGGAGCTGCTGGGCCTGCCCCCGCGCACCGCCGCCATGGCCCTGAGCGGAGCCATGGACCGCACCGGCCACACCTGGATCGTGGCGGTGGCCGGCACCGCCTTCCGGGAGCCGGACCGGTCCATGCACGCCCGCTGGCGGCTGCTGGCCAGTTTCTTTTCCATGGGGGCCTTCCTGTTCATTCTGGCCTGGTGGGCCCTGCGCTTCCAGAAACAGGAGATGGAACTGGCCCAGGAGATCGAGCTGCGGGAGCTGGGCCGGCACAAGGACCAGGCCCTGGCCCAGGCCGACCGGGCCGCCACCATGCTCACCCTGGCTTCCGGGGTGGCCCACGAGATCGCCACCCCGCTGGGGGTGATCTCCGGCCGCGCCGCGCAGCTGGTGTCCCGGATGCCGGACGACGAACGCAACCTGCGGCTGGCCCAGACCATCCAGGAGGAAGTGGAGCAGATCAGCCGCACCATCCGCCGGTTCCTGGAACTGGCCCGGGGCGGCAGCGCCCGGGCCGAGGAGTTCGGCACCGGCGACCTGGTGCGGGCCGCCGCCACCATGGTGGAGCACCGCTTCCAGAAGGCCGGGGTGGAGCTGAGCCTGGACGCGCCGGACGACCTGCCCGGCATGCGCGGCGACTTCCAGCTGCTGCAGCACCTGCTGGTGAACCTGCTGCTGAACGCCTGCGACGCCTCCCAGCGGGGCGACCGGGTGGAGGTCAAGGCCCGGGCCGGCGAAGGCCGCATGGTGCTGGAGGTGGCGGACCAGGGCAAGGGCATCCCCGAGGCGCTGGCGGAGCGGGTGCTGGAGCCGTTCTTCACCACCAAGCCGCAGGGCCAGGGCAGCGGCCTGGGCCTGGCCATCGCCAGGGAAATCGTGCGCATGCACCGGGGCGACATCGACATCGAACGGCTCCAGCCCCGGGGCACCCGCATCCGGATCGGATTGCCGACTTAGGGAGGAACCATGGGGGCTCGTGTGCTGGTGGTGGATGACCACTTGGAAATGGCGGAGATGCTGGCCGAGTCCCTGGCCGACGCCGGCTTCGAGGCGGAGGCCCTGGCCTCGGGCAGCTCGGCCCTGGAGCGGCTGGAGGCCGGCGGCATCGACGCCCTGGTCACCGACCTGCGCATGAACCAGGTGAGCGGCCTGGACCTGCTGGCGGCCAGCAAGCGCGCCTCGCCCCAGCGCCCGGTGATCGTCATGACCGCCTACGGCGCCATCGACACCGCGGTGGAATCGATCCGCCAGGGCGCCTACCACTACCTCACCAAGCCGTTCCAGCCGGAGGAGCTGGTGATCTTCCTGAAGCGCGCCCTGGAGGAGCGCAACCTGCAGCAGGAGGCCAAGCTGCTGCGCCGGGCGCTGCGCGGCCACCTGGGCGGCGACGGGCTGATCGGCACCAGCCCGGGCATGCGCGAGGTGGTGGAGCTCATGGAGCGGGTGGCGGCGGTGGACGTGCCGGTGCTGCTGCTGGGCGAGACCGGCACCGGCAAGAGCATGGTGGCCGGGGCCATCCACTCCATGAGCCCGCGGGCCAAGGCCCCGTTCGTGGCGGTGAACTGCGCCGCCCTGCCCGAGGCCCTGCTGGAGAGCGAACTGTTCGGCCACGTGAAGGGCGCCTTCACCGGCGCCACCTCCGACCGCCCCGGGCTGTTCGTGGAGGCCGAGCGCGGCACCATCCTGTTGGACGAGATCGGCGAGCTGCCCCTGGCCATCCAGGCCAAGCTGCTGCACGTGCTGGAGCGGGCCTCGGTGCGTCCGGTGGGCTCCTCCCGGGAGCGCCCGGTGGACGTGCGGATCTTCGCCGCCACCAACCGGGACCTGCTGGAGATGGTCCGGGCCCAGAAATTCCGGGAGGACCTGCTGTACCGCCTGGACGTGGTGGCCATCCCGATTCCCGCCCTGCGCCAGCGCCGGGAGGACATCCTGCCCCTGGTGGAGCACTTCCTGGCCACCTTCCGGGCCAAGTATCCCAACAGCCCGGTCACCGGGCTGAGCCCCGCGGCCCTGCGCCGGCTCATGGACTACCCCTGGCCCGGCAACGTGCGCGAGCTGGCCCACCTGGTGCAGCGGCTGGTGGTGCTGGGCCGTTCCCCCGTGGCCGACCTGGAGGACCTGCCCCCGGCCCTGGTGCAGGACCCCCAGCAGACCCCCACCGGCTTCACCGAGCTGATCCCGGCCCGGGACCTGCAGCACCGCTACGCGGCCTGGGCCCTGGAGCATTGCGGCGGGCACAAGAGCCGCACCGCCGAGCGCCTGGGCATCGACATCAAGACCCTCAACCGCTGGCTCCAGGACGGCGCCGTGGAGCCGTGATCCGGGCAGGCTGGATGGGCGAGTGCATGTCACCCAGAAATCAAGGCCTGAAACCAAACGGTCGAAGACGGCATATCCTTTGTTCAGTGACGGGGTGCCGATAAACGGGCCGGGTTGAACCACCACGCTGGAGTTCAAGATGTTTGTGAAAAACGGGGTTGAATATTCCTTCCACCATATGGGGATCCCGACCTCGGACCCGAAGCCTGGCGAACGGTACAGCGCCATGTTTGGAATGCATACCGCCGACAGTGATTGCAGGCTGCTGCGCATCCAATGGCACCGGTTCGAGGAGAGCAGCTCCCTGGATCCCATGATCCGTACCGTTCCCCATGTGGCCTTGAAGGTATCCGACCTGGATCGGGCGGTGGAAGGATGCGTTCTGCTGCTCGCCCCCTACGAACCGGTGCCGGGCTATCGGGTTGCCATCATCAGGGACGGTGACGTGCCGGTCGAACTGGTGCAGACCTCGCTCAGCGACGAAGAGCTATGGGAGCGCGCGGAGACCGGGAGCATCCTGTACGCGGACGATTCCCGGCAGGCGCGGCCGGACCTTTCCGCAGCGGCCGCCAAGGCGGCCGCTGCCCCCTGAGGCCTGGGAGCCTCGGACCGGGTCCGGCGGTTGGATCCTGAATAAGTTTGATTTTACGCAACAACCATTCAGACTGGGTGCCAGCTCACTTCCGACCGGTCACCCCCCATGAAACGCCTCCTCATCCCGCTCCTGCCCTGCCTCCTGTCCGCCCAGGTGGTTCCCGGCCCGGCTCGCATCCAGGTGTTCCAGACCACGGCCAAGGCGGTGCGCAAGGGCAGCACCGTGACCCTTCGCTGGTCCGCCACCGGGGCCGATCAGGTCCGGCTGGAGCCCCTGGACCTGATCCTGCCCGCCAGGGGCGAGATCACCCACACGGTCACCGGCCGGACCGTCTACTGGCTCCATGTCAGCAACGCGACCGGAGGGCAGAGCGTGCCTCTGGTGGTGGATCTCCTGCCGGAAGAATCCGCGCCGGCCATTCCGACCATTCCGGCCGGGCCGCCCATGGTGCCGATCGCGGCGGCGCCGGAACGGCCGAAGCTGGCGGCCCTTCCCCCGTCCCCGTCGCCCCAGGCGCCCGCCCTTCCGGCCGCTCCGGCCCGCCGCATGGCGCGGCACCGCGGGACACGCCGGGTCTGGATCCAGTTCGCCGCCACGGCCAGCACCAAAGGCGCCGCGCGGCTGCGCTGGAAGCTCAAGCGGGTGGCCGCCACGGAATCGACCCTGCAGGTGCGGAACCGCCGCTCCGGTCGTCCCCTCCAGCTGGTTCGCAACGGCCCGTTCCCATCCGTCCAGGCGGCCCGGCTGCGGCTGCGGGAACTGGCCCCCGCCATGCAGGCCATGGGGATCAGGCCGATCATCCTGTTCGGGCCACCCCAGCCCGTGGCCATGGAGACCACCTACCTGGCCGATTCCAGGCAGCCGGAGTAAGAGGGTGTGTGCGAATTAGCACACACCCTCTAAGGCCCAGGCACGATGAAATGGATCGACTCGGAATGAAGGGCGTGTCCCATCATTCCAGGGTCGGCTTCGGTCAAACGAACATTCCCGGGCGCTGAAGGCTCGTT
>JARLGP010000173.1 GCA_031292735.1 Holophaga sp. | reverse complement strand
CTCTACCCGCAGACCCAGAACGGCACCATGAACGTGGCGTCCGCCTACGCCCTGGAGACCAGCACCATCGGCGCCGTCACCAACGGCTACCCCGACGCCGCGGGCCAGCCCCTCCCCACCGCGTCCGGATCCACCTTCACGGTCGGCAAGAACTTCGCGTCTCCCGCCACCACCAGCGGCGACCTGAACGGCCTGACCTACGCCTTCGACTACCTCAATGCCCGCCTTGTGCTCATTGACCAGTTCACCCCCAGTGACAGCCTGAACCTGGACGGCACCACGGCGCACACCCTGTATGATGCGGTGCCCCAGCAACAGTCCTGGATCAACACCACGGTGGGCGGCAAGCCAAGCAGCGGGCACGCTTTCGTGTTCGCGCACAAGGGGATCATCACCCAGCAGCACATCGACGTGCTGTTCGGCGATTGCCCGGCCGACAGCTCCGGCACGTTCGGCGGCTCCTCCTTCACGGTCGCTTCCAATGGGGCGAACAATTTCATTACCGGCATCTCCCAGGCCGGCGCCCGGCTGTTTTTCTGCGGTCACGACCACATGCACAACCGCAGCATCGTCAAAACCACCTCCGGGACCGCCGCGCAGATCCTGCATCAGCTCTGCCAATCGGTCAGCTCCAAGTTCTACACTCCCAACGAGGACAACCCCAACGGCAACGGGGCGGTTCCTGCAGCCACCTCCAACGACGCATTTTTCTGCGGCGGCCAGCGTCAGTCCCAGCTCAGCCAGGAACTCTACACGGTCGGCTTCTACATCGTCACGGTGGACGGGGCGAACGTGACGGTCGACTACTATTCCGCGCCGGCCTACCCGACCTATGGCTCCGGCACCGAGGACGTCATCACCGCCACCCCTACGCTCAATTTCACCAAACAAGAGAGTTACGGTTACGGCCTGAACGGCAAGGAATTCCTGGTGGCCAGCGGCGGCACCTACACCGGGGTGCATGACACCGGCCCTTCCGGCACCGTCGCCAAGATCCTGGGCGGCACCAACTCCAACCCCAACACCGACCGGAGCGGACGGATCTACTACAACGACGTGAACACCGGCTGGTTCCAGGAGACTGCGGGCACCGCCAGCGACATCCTGGTCCTCTGGGGCATGGCCAGGAACCTCGGCAGCCCCCAGACCGACGTCTTCGTTCTTTCCATGAGCTACGACGCCGCCAAGGGCAGCTCGTTCGTCCTGGCCACCACCAATGGCGCCGGTGTCTGGGTCAATGCCGTCGACCAGAACACGGCCGGCACCAAGAAGCTGGTGAACGGCCCCTGGAAGAGCGGTTATCCCCTGGGCACCTACGGCATCGACACCACAGCCAAGACGGTGTGGGCCGTGCTCAACTACAACGGTTATTTCGCGGCAGTGACCAGCGCCTAGGCGCCTGCCACCGCCCCACCTGTTTTCCCGGGGGCCCAGGCCCCCGGTTTCTGGAGACTCCCATGGGACTCGGAATCAAAGAAATGCTGCTCATCGGCATCGCCCTGTTGATCTTTTTCGGACCTTCCAAGCTGCCGGAACTGGGCACCGCCTTCGGCAAGAGCATCCGGGAATTCAAGAAGGCCAGCAAGGAACTCACGGACGCGGTGACGGACGAAGCCGCTCCGGAAAAAAAGTGATGCCCGGAGCGCGGTCGTAGATGGCCCTGGCTGAATCCCTTCCGACCAGCATGACCGTCTGGGAGCACCTGGGCGAACTGCGCAGGAGGCTGGTGCGCTCGGCGGTGGTGGTGATCGCCATCTTCGCGATCCTTTACGCCTTCCGCTTCCGCATGTGGGCCTGGGCCCAGCAGCCCTTCCTGCAGGCCATGGCCCGCCAGACCCACCGGCCCCTGGCCGAGCTGCAGCCCTGGGCCTTCACGGACCTCACCGAGCCGTTCCTGAGCTTGATGCGCCTGACCTTGTGGGGCGCCGTGTTCTTCTCGGCGCCCTGGCTGTTCTACGAGCTCTGGGGCTTCCTCCGCCCGGCCCTGCGCCGGGAGGAGCGGCGGATGGTGCTGCCCTTCGTCTTCATCACCAGCGCCATGTTCCTCGGGGGGGCGGCCTTCGCCTACTGCGAAGCCTTCAAGTTCCTGGGCGACATCCTGTTCCAGGAAGCCTCCCGGGCCGGCCTGCGGGCCAACATGCACATCGACAGCTACCTGGACCTGTTCCTGTACACCCTGCTCTGCACCGGCATCATGTTCGAGATGCCGGTGCTGGCCTTCTTCCTGGCCAAGTTCCGGATGGTCAGGGCGGGCTGGCTGCTGAAGATCTGGCGCCACGCCACCCTGGTCATCATGCTGGTCAGCGCCTTCCTCACCCCGGGCGACGTGGTGGCCACCATGATCTTTTTCACCGTGGTCCTCGAGGCGCTCTACTTCGTGAGCGTGGCGGTGGTCTGGCTGGTGCAGCCGCGCCGGGATCCGGCACCCAGGTAGGTTGAATCCGAGGGGCGCGAAAAAGAACAGCTTTCGCGCCCCGTTTTTGCCAAGATGAGACATGAAATTTCCGGTCATCGCCTGGCTCATCTTTCTGGCCGCGGCCGCGCTCGAGGTCGGCGGCGACGCGGTGGTGCGCAAGGGCCTGCGCGGTGGCGGGCTCGCCCTCATGGCGCTGGGCTTCGTCATGCTGGGCAGCTACGGGGTGGTGGTCAACCTCGTGCCATGGGATTTCTCCCGGCTGCTCGGGGTGTACGTGGCCGTTTTCGCCGTGGTCAGCGTCCTGGCCGGGCGGTTCCTGTTCCTGGAAAGCGTGCCCGCCACCACCTGGTGGGGCGTGGCCATCATCGTGCTGGGCGGGCTGGTGATCCAGTTCGGGCCCGGCTTCAGGGCGTAGTCCTACAGGTATTTAACGTGAATATAACCGGCATTTTTACAATAATTATATGATAAATTTATCATAATTTGGACTAACGTGAGGCTCATGGTGGTCGTCGTCCAGATCCCCAGGAGACGTGCCCATGGTTCCGAATCCCGCCAGCGAATTCCTGGACATCCCGGAATGCGGTCCGCATCCGGTCCAGGCCCTGCGGCGGTTCGGGCGCTTCCTGCGCGCCCTGGGCAAGCCCGTGTCCCGGGGTCCGGTGGCCTTGGCGGACGCCCTGCCTTGGCTGGTGCCGAAGGTGCGGCCGCTGTTCGACTACGAATCCTTCACCATGCGCACCGGCCAGGCGGTCCCCGAGTTCCGGCTCCTGGCCGGGGCGTTCGCGGTGAGCCTGGTGGTGGACCTGCCGAACCAGGACCTGGATGTGGGTCCGGCGCTGCTGCGGGTCTGGAACGTGGATTTCGACCGGCTCATGCAGACGGCCCGCAGCAACCTGCTGGCCCGGTGCGGCGAGAAGGGGTTCCAGGACCTGGGCCGGGGGCGCTTCCGCTCCACCTGGCGGGACAACCTGGACGGAAGCCGGATGCTCCTGCCGGGGCTGCTCAAGCGGTTGCCGCTGGAGGGCGATCCGGTGGTGATGGTGCCCAACCGGAACACCCTGCTGGTGGTGGGCTCCGAAGACCTCCAGGGCCTGCGCTGGGTGCTGGAGGGCGCCTCCCGGGACCTGAACGAGGATCTCGCCGCCCTGAACGGCAGCCCGCTCCGGCTGCGGAATTTCCAATGGGAGACCTTCCAGGCCGGGGAGGACCACCCCATCGGTCCGCTCCTGGGCCGGATCGAGCAGCGCCGGATCACCCACGACGGCGCCCGGCGCAAGGCCATGCAGGACGAGCGCCGCGGCCGGCGGGGCGGGGCCGCGGTGGTCGCGCCGTACCTCCTGGATTCGCTGCCGGCCGCGGATCCCTTCCGCTGAAGCGGGGCCGGTGGCGTCATTCCGGATTCCGCCCCCGGCTGGTATCCTGGGCGGCCATGGCCACCGCCCAGCGATCCTGCCCACTGACCTTCGCCATCCGGGGAAGGGGGCCCGGGCTCATGCTGGTGCACGGCTTCGGCGGGGACCGCGACGTGTGGGGCCCGGTCCAGGCCGGGATGAGCCGCGACCACACGGTGGTGTGCGTGGACCTGCCCGGGTTCCGGGATGGGCGGAGGCCGCCGGAGCGGGACGGGTCGGCGGATTTCCCCGGCATCGCCGCGGCCCTGGCGGCCCTGGCCCGGGAACTGGAGCTCCGCTCCTGCCTCCTGGTGGGGCACTCCATGGGCGCCTACCTGGCCGGCCTGGCGGTGCTGCAGGACCCATCGGCCTTCCGCGGCTGGGTGGTGGTGGACCAGTCGCTGCGCCCCGGCCCGCCCATGGCGGCCAGCCAGTGGCGGCGGCTGGAGGCCGACCCGGAGGGCTTCTTCGGGGACTTCCTGGGCTCGCGCTGCCGCGATGCCGCCCAGAAGCGCGGCGTGGTGCGGCAGGTGCTGGCCATGGACCGGGAGGTCCTGGCCTCCTACCTCCGGCACCTGGGCGCGGGGGATCTTGCCGGGGGCCTCGCCCGGGTGGGCCTGCCGCTGGCAGTGTGCAGCGCCTCGCCGCCGCCGGCGGACCTGCCGGCCTGGCGCGAGGCCCGCGGCTACCCTGCGCAGGGCCCGCCGCGGCTGGACTGGTTCCCGCACTGCGGGCACTGGATCATGCTGGACGATCCGGAAGGCCTGGCCCGGGCCCTGAGGGGCTTCGAAGCCCGGCTGGGGCGGGCTCACGGGAACAGTTCGCCGTGAAGGGCGCGGCGCTGAGCGCTACCAGTACTTCTCGAAGTGGATCTGCCCCGGCTGCTTCCGGGTGTGCTCGATGAAGCCGTCCTCGCCCAGGATCTTGACCATGGCTTCCACCATGCCGGGATTGCCGCACAGGAAGAAGTCGGTGTCGGCCGGGGTGGGCGCCGCGCCCCAGGGGCCGGTGAGCGGGCCGGTGCGCCAGAACTCCTGCAGGTGTCCGGTGGCGCCCCGCCAGGGCTCGGGATCGGTGTCGGGCCGGGTGAGCACCGGCAGGTAGAGGAAGTTGCCGTGGTCCCGCTGCAGGTGGAACAGCTCGCTGCGGTAGCCCAGGTCCTGGGAATAGCGGGCGCCGTGGATCACCGCGAAGCGCCGCGTGCCGTCGGCGCCCAGGTGGGTCCGGAGCATGGACATGTACGGGGCGAGGCCGGTGCCGGTGGCGATGAACACCAGGTTCCGCTCCGGCGCCACCTGGTCCAGGGTGAACATGCCGGTGAGCTTGGGGCCCACCCACAGCCGGTCGCCCTCCTGCAGGGAGAACAGCCGCGGGGTGAGGCCCCCGGTCTTCACTTCCAGGATGTAGAACTCCAGGTATTCCCGGTTCAGGGAGGACGAGGCGATGGAATAGGCCCGCCGCAGGAAGGCGTCCTTGGGCTCGGCCTCCTCGGGCAGCGATTCGGGGCTCCGGGGGCTTTCCACGGGCAGGCCCAGCACCGCGAACTGGCCGGCCTTGAAGGGGGGGAGCTCCCACCCCACCGGCGCCACCCTCATGATCATCAATCCGGGGGCGATATCGGTGCGGTGGGTGACGATGGCGTTGAGTTCCGGCATGGGGCTACCTCTCATATGAAACATAGGTGCTTACCCATTCTTACTTGAAATGCCCAATGCCGGCCACCCTCCGGGCGAGAAAAAGAAGATCAGAAGGCCTGGCGGATCTGGAATCCGTGGATGCCGGGCTGGGCCTCCAGCAGGTTGATGAGGGCCGGGGTGCCGAGCACGTTGGGAAACTCCACGTCGAAACTGAGCTTGAGGCTCCCGCCGTCCATGGGCTTCTCGAAATCGAAGTCGATGATCACCGCGCCGCCCTTGCCCAGCTGCTCCAGCAGGGGCGGGATCAGGTCCGCGCCCCCGGCCAGCAGCAGCGAGACCTTCCGGCGCATCACCCCGTCCTTCTTGCCTTCGAACACCCGGAACACGGTGAGCGCGGCCAGGCCCAGGACGGTGGCCGCCAGGGCTTCGGGGTACATCCCCGCCCCGGAGCACAGGCCGATGGAGGCCACCAGCCACAGCCCGGCCGCGGTGGTCAGGCCCTGGACAGTGAGCCCGGTCTTCAGGATGGCGCCGCCCGCCAGGAAACCGATGCCGGTCACCACCGAGGCCGCGATGCGGGAAGGGTCCACGGAAATGCCGGCGGCCCCGGTGTAGTGCTGGAAGAAATAGAAGTGGGCGGACACCACCATGAAGGTGGAAGAGGCCAGGGCGACGATGAGATGGGTGCGCAGCCCGGCCTGCCGGCCGTGCCGGTCCCGCTCCAGGCCGATGGTTCCGCCCAGGGCCGCGCCGATGGCGATCCTGAGGATCATATCGACGTGAGTGATGCCCATGATTGCCCCCCGTAGTGAACGTGAAGTAATTAATTTATAGTATTTTGCAAATTATTCAAGGATTAAACGCAACTATTTATTGCAAAAAATGCAAAGAGAATACCGGACCAGCGCTCCGCCGGCCCCGCTCCGCCGGTGAGGATTCTGGGGCAGCAAGCTTTGCCCACCTGGCCCACCCGCCAGGCGTCCTTGGAAGGAGCCGGAATCGCCATGGGAGGCCATGGTTTTTTGGGCAGGTCGGGCGGAGCGATGGAATCAGCTCCGAGCAACCTTGATCAGGCCCGAAAAATGCTTGACCGGAGCATGTTCACCCCTTCGATCGCTACCCCTGCCCATCGCCCCAATCCCCGTAGCAAGGGTCAGGCCATGACCGTGATGGGGTTCTCCCGCAAGGAGATCCTGCCCGTCGCCGCCCTCCGCTCTCGCGCCTGCCCGTGCGGTCCTGCGCTCGCCAAACCTGGGCAAGGATCGCCCAGGCCTAGGCAAAATATCCCGGCAGGCCCGTTCGAATCGGCTCCCGAGGTGCGGCCATGACCGGCTCGTTGATGCGCGCTCCGCATTTGAAGGTGGTGGTGGTGGAGGACGAAGGGCTCAGCCGGAAACGGCTGGTGCACCAGCTGCAGGAGGCCGGCTGCGCGGTGCTGAACAGCTTCTCCGACGGCCGCAGCGCCCAGGACTGGATCGGCGACCACCGGGAAGTGGAGGCGGCGTTCCTGGAACTCCACCGGCCCGACCGGGACGGCCTGGCCATCCTGCGCGCCCTGAATGGGCGGGTGCCCATCGTGGTCACCACCGCGTTCCCGGAGCACGCCGTGGAGGCTTTCGATTCGGGGGTGGTGGACTTCCTGCTCAAGCCAGTCACGGCCTCCCGCCTGGACCGGGCGCTCCATCGCATCGCCCACCGCAGTGCCCTGGCCGTGCTGCCGCCCGCCCCGGTGCTGCGCCGTTATCCCGTCCAGGCCGGGGACGGGGTGGTGTTCGTGGATCTGCACAAGACCACCTACTTCGAGGTGGAAGGCGAAGTGGTCTGGGCCCATGCCGGCGGCCGGCTGCGCACCCATTGGAAGACCCTGGCCGAAGTGGAGGCCGCCTTTCCCACCGGCCTGCTGCGCATCCACCGGCACCTGCTGGTGCGGCTGGAGGCCGTGCTGGGGCTGCGGCCCACCCTCGGCGGCCGGGCCATGGTGCGGCTGGTGGGCGGCGAGGAGATCGAAGCCAGCCGGGGCGGGGCGCCCCGGTTGCGGGAACACTTCGGCATAAGCTGAACCGTCGTGCCGGAATGACTTGTCCATTCCGGACGAACCCTAAAAATGAGCCCCCGTGAGGGGGCCTCTGCCGGTTGTTGGACCGGGTTGGCAGGTTGCCGGTGTGAATCCTTGCGACTGTCCGCCTTGTTTAGGCTCGGTGGCGACTCACGAGCAATTAATAATGATGTCTAGGTATTCATGGTGCAATAGACAATATTAAGAAGGATTGTCGCCGTTGCGGGTCCAGAACGCGTTGCGCTCCAGGTAGTTCTGCAGGAACTGCTGCAGCCGCGGATGCTGCTCGCCCTGGAAGATCTCCTCCGGGGAGCCCTGGGCGACGATCCGGCCCTCGTCGATGAACACCACCGTGTCGGCCACATGGGCGGCGAAGCCCATCTCGTGGGTCACCACCACCATGGTCATGCCGTCCCGGGCCAGCTGCTTCATGACCTGGAGCACCTCCCCCACCAGCTCGGGGTCCAGCGACGAGGTGGGCTCGTCGAACAGCATGATGTGCGGCTCCATGGCCAGCGCCCGGGCGATGGCCACCCGCTGCTGCTCGCCGCCGGACAGCTGGGCCGGATAGGAGTCGGCCTTCCAGCCCATGCCGACCTTGTCCAGCATGCGCATGCCCTGTTCCCTGGCCTGGGGCCGTTCCATCCGGCGCACCCGCAGCAGGGCCTCGATGACGTTGCCGAGCGCGGTCATGTGCGGCCAGAGGTTGAACTGCTGGAATACCATGCCGACGTTGCGGCGCACCTGGTTGATCTCGGCGTCGCTGGCGCGCACCCGCTGGCCGGCGCGGTCCTTGTAGCCGAGCAGCTCGCCCACCACGAACACCTCGCCCTCGCTGTACTCCTCCAGGAAGGCCATGCAGCGCAGCAGGGTGCTCTTGCCCGAGCCGGACGGGCCGATGATGCACACCACTTCGGACTTGTGGATCTCCAGGTCGACGCCCTTGATCACCTCGTTGGCGCCGAACCGCTTGACCACGTGGCACAGCTGGATCATGGTCTCCCTGCCGGCATCGCTGTTCACATCTGGATTCTCGTACATGGGGTTCCTCAATGGGGCTTTACCGAAGCATGAACCGGCCGACCTTGCGTTCCGCCCAGCGCCCGCAGTACGCGGTCAGCTCCACCAGGATCAGGTAGCCGATGCACAGGGCCACCAGCACTTCCAGGAAGGCGAAGGAGGAACTGCCGATGCCGGTGAGCACCCCGGTCAGTTCGGGCACGGTGATCATCGAAAGCACCGCAGTCTCCTTGCTCAGCACGATGACGGTGTTGCTCAGGGCCGGCACGATGATCACCAGCATCTGCGGCAGCATGATCCGGTAGACCATCTGCCAGCGGGTCATGCACAGGCAGATGCCGGCTTCCAGCTGGCCCCGGGGCACCGAGCGGAACCCGGCCCGGAACACTTCGGCGAAATAGGCGCTGCCGTAGATGCCCAGGCCCAGGATCCCGGCGGTGATCGGCTCCAGCTGGAGCCCGATGGAGGGCCCGCCGTAGTACAGGAAGAACAGCTGGATCAGGAACGGGGTGCCGCGCACCACTTCGATGTAGGCGCGCAGCAGCCCGGACACCGCCCGCCCGCAGTACAGCTGCAGCAGGGCGATCACCAGGCCGGCCAGGATGCCGATCAGCACGCCGGCGATCCAGGTTTCCAGGGTGACCGCGAACCCGCCGAGGATGGCGCCGGCGTTCTGGGTGAGGACTGAGGGATCGAATCTCATCGTTGGTGCGCCTTCGCCAGCCGGCGCTCGCCCAGGACGCCCAGGCGCGCCAGCAGGATGTTCATGAGGAAGTACACCACGCCCACCAGGAAGTAGATCTCCATGGGCTTGTAGGTGCTGGCGGCGATGTTCTGGGCCGTGCGGGTCAGTTCCGCCACGCCCACCGCCGACACCAGCGACGAGGCCTTGATCACCAGGATCATTTCATTGACCAGCGCCGGCAGGGTCAACCGCAGCGCCTGCGGCACCTGGATCCGCCGCAGGGTGTCCAGGCCGCTCAGTCCCACCATGTGCGCCGCCTCCAGCTGCCCCGGCGGAATGCCCAGGAAACCGCCGCGCAGGATTTCGGCCACGTAGGCCGAGCTGCACAGGGAGACCGCGATGATCGCTGCCGCCAGGGAGGACAGGTTGATGCCCAGCGAAGGCAGCAGGTAATACAACAGCAACAGCTGGACCAGCAGGGGCACGCCCCGGAAGAAGTGCACATGGGCGATGGCCCAACCCCGGAGCATGGCCGGGCGGGAAAACCCCATGGCGCACACCAGCACCCCGAGAATGAAGGCGAAGACCAACGAAACCAAAGATATCAGCAGGGTGGCGCAGGCGGCTCCCGCCAGCAGCGGAAGCGTGTGGAACATACTCAGAAGGGTCTGCATGGATGGGACCGGCCGGGGAGCAATTCCCACAGGATTATCAAACGGAAGCGTTGTGTTGTGCCGGAGTCCGGCGCAACACAACGTCGTCGGCAAGGTTCAGGGAACAAAAGCTAGATGTTCGGCTTCTCGATGGGCTTGCCCGGCAACTGCATGGTGGTGCCGAACCATTTCTTCTGGATGGTGGCCATCCGGCCGTCCTTTTCCATGCTCACCAGCGCCGCATCCACGGCGTCCAGCAGGCCCTTGGAAGCCGCATCCTTGAGACCGATGAAAGCAAAATAGGTCTTCACGCCGAAGGTGGGCTGCACCAGGGCGAACACGTCGGGCCGCTTGGCGGCCACATAGCCATTGTTGGGGAGGGAATTGCCCACCGCGACGATCCGCCCTGCGGCCAAGTCGGCATAGGCCTGGTTGTTGTCGATGTACTCGCGCACCGCGGTCTTGCCCGGCAGGGTGGCCACGAAGGCCTTCACCTGGTCCAGCTGCGCGGAGGCCTTCTGGCCGCCCACCGCCTTGCCCGCAACATCGCTGGAGGTCTTGATGCTCTTGTCGCTGGCCCGCTTGATGAAACCCACGCTGGCTTCGGCGATGGGCACGGTATAGCGATAGCGTTTCATGCGTTCCTGGGTGACCGTGGCCGGACCGGCAACAATTTCATATTTATGCGCTTCCAGGCCGGGCAGGACGCTCTCCCAGGGCAGATCCACGTATTTGGCTTTGACGCCCATCTGTTTGGCCACCTGGTCGAAGACATCCACGTTGAGGCCCTTGTGCACGCCGTTCTCGATAAAATCGAAGGGCGCGAACTGGAACTCGCTGCCGATCACCAGCTCGCCGCTGCTCTTCACCTTGGCCAGGAGATCCTGCGCCTGCGCGCTGGCGGAGAAGGCCAAGCCCAAGGCAAGCGCGGTTATCGGCAGCAACCATTTCCTGAATCCGCCACGAGGAACCATCGTTTCTCTCCTTTGGTTTAGATCATTGCAGACAAACAAGAACCCGATGGACCGGCCCAATAAAAGCCGGAACGACACCCAACCATGCAGTGAGCTCAGGTGGGAAATATATATACGGTATATGCATTTGTCAAGAATTATCTCGACCGGCCCGGGCGGTATTTCCCAGCGATTAAATGCCTTGAGGGACGGATAGGGCCATGAATTTGCCGCCGTTCACCAGATCTTTCCCGGATTGAGGATGCCCTTGGGATCGAGGCTCTTCTTGATGGCCTGGAGGGTGTGCACCCCGGCGGCGCCCAGGGCCTGCTCCAGGTACGGGCGCTTGGTCAGGCCGATGCCGTGCTCCCCGGTGAGGGTGCCGCCGGCGGCCAGGGCGGCCTCGATGATGGCGTCCACCGCCCGGTGGGCCCGTTCGGTCTCGCTGGGATCCGCCTTGTCGTAGAGCACCGAGGGGTGCAGGTTGCCGTCCCCGGCATGGCCGAACACCGGGATGGGCAGCCGGTACTGGTCGGAAATGGCGCGGATCTGCCTCACCACCTCGGGGAAGGCGCCCCGGGGGGCGGAGATGTCCTCCGGCAGCCAGTCCGGGGCCAGGGCCGACACGGCCGAGCTGAGGCCCCGGCGCAGGGACCACAGCTCGTCGGCCTCGGCCTGGGACTGGGCCACCCGGAAGTCCAGGCAGCCGCAGCCGGCCGCCACGGTCCGGATGCGCCGGGACTGCGCCTCCAGGGCGGCGCCGTCCTCGCCGTCGATCTCGATGAGCAGGCAGCACCGGGCCTCGGCGGGCAGTTCCAGGTTCTGGTGGCCGGCCACGGCGCCCAGGCTGAGCTCGTCCAGGATCTCGGCGGCGGAGGGGACCACGTCCTGCTGCAGCATGCGCTGCACGGTGGCGCAGCCGTCGTCCATGGACCCGAACAGGATGCGGATCACCCCGCGCGCCTTGGGCAGCGGGATCAGCCGCAGCAGCACCCGGGTGATGACCCCCAGGGTGCCTTCGGAGCCGGTGAACAGGCTGGTGAGGTCGTAGCCGGTGACGTTCTTGATGGCCTTGCCGCCGGTTTCCAGCAGGGTGCCGTCGGCCAGCACCACCTGCAGGCCCATGACGTAGTTGCGGGTGACCCCGTACTTCACGGCGCGCATGCCGCCGGAATTCTCGGCGATGTTGCCGCCGATGGTGCAGAACTTCCAGCTGGCCGGGTCGGGCGGGTAGAACAGGCCCCGGGCGGCGCAGGCGTCGTAGAGGTCCATGGTGCGCACGCCCGGCTCCACTGTCACCATCATGTTGCTTTCGTCGATCTCCAGGATGTCGGTCATGCGGTCCATGGCCAGGACGATGCCGGCCTCGAACGGCACGGAGCCCCCGCTGCGGCCGCTGGCGGCGCCCCGGGGGGTGACCGGGATGCCGTGGGCGTGGGCCAGCGCCATGACCGCGGCCACCTCCCCGGCGGTGCGCGGGCGCACCACCAGGTCGGGCAGGCTCGGCGGCACCAGGGGCAGGGAGGAGGCGTCGTAGGAATAGCCGAACCGGTCCACCCCGGAGTCCAGCACATGCTCTGCCCCCACCGCCCGCCGCAGTTCATCCAGAATTCCAGTCAAGGTCATGGTGGCCTCCGCCAACGGACGACTTGGTCAGGCCGGGTGGACACCCGCGGCGACGTCATCATGATTGAGTCTACAAAAAACCTGCCGCCCAGGCGACCCATGGAATATCAAAGAAATATCTGGCACCCTGGGGCCATGGCTACCCTGACCAATTCCGTCGCTGCCACCCCCGCCGAGGCGATCTGTTCCCGCCGCAGCGTCCGGGCCTTCCTGCCGACCCCGGTGCCGCGGCCGACGGTGGAACGGATCCTGGATATCGCCAGGCAGGCGCCCAGCGGTTCGAACATCCAGCCCTGGCACGTGCAGGTGGTGGCCGGCAGCCACCGCGACCGTCTGGTCCAGGCGATCCTGGCCGCCGACGACGCCGACGCGCCCGGCTACGAGCAGGAATACCGCTACTACCCGGAGGAATGGACCGAGCCCTACCTCCGCCGGCGGCGCCAGCTGGGCAAGGCGCTCTACCAGCTGGCCGGGGTGCCCAAGGGCGACCTGGCGGCCATGAAGCGGCAGAGGGCGCTCAACTACGCCTTCTTCCACGCGCCGGTGGGCCTGTTCTTCACCCTGGACAAGCGCCAGGGCTACGGCGCCTGGATCGACCTGGGGGCCTTCCTGCAGTCGGTGATGATCGCCGCCCGGGGCGAGGGGCTGCACACCTGCCCGCAGGCGGCCTTTTCCAAGTACCACCGGATCATCCGCCAGCACCTGCCGATTCCCGAAGACGACATCCTGGTCTGCGGCATGGCGCTGGGCCTCGCCGACCCGGAAGCGCCGGTCAACCGACTGGTGCCCGAGCGCGCCGCGGTCAGCGAGTTCACGTCGTTCCTGTGGGATTGAGGGGACGGGCTGGGGGGCAGTCGTAGACCGATTCGCAATTCGCATCGCCTTCAGGCCTGAACACCTTTCTTCCCATGGGATCAGGGAACCTCGAGTCTCGAATCGGCATTGAATCATTACGAATGACCAGCCCGGCGTCCCTACGCCTTTGGGGGGTATCGACCTGGAGGATTTTCATGCGAATGTCAGCAATGTTTAAGCCTGCAAGGGCGCTTACGTTGGCCCTTGCCAGCTTCTGCCCGGTCGCTCTTTGTGCCGCCGGCGCGGGGGCCCCGGATGTGCCACCTCCCGTGCAGGCCCCGGCCCCGGCTCCGGTCCCGGCTCCAGCGAACCCTGTGGATACCGTGGAGCAAGGCGCCTTTATTACCCTGACCAGCGGGATGGGAATTCTGGCCTCCGTATCCCTGGGCGGCCAATTCCTCCCGGTCGGCCATCCCGCGGAGAACACCACAACCTACACGATCCCGCTTGAATTTCCGGTGGGGCTGGCTTTGTTGCAACACAACTATGCCAACGGCGTGACCATCAGCGAGATGGTGAATGTTGTCGCTCCCCCTGGCCCAGACGAGGAAGACCTCCCTTTCGAGGGGTAGAGGACCGTTCCCGGCTATCACCTTGCAGCGGCAGGTCCGCCTGAACCACTATTGATTCCTGGCCGGAATCATTCAATGGCAGTGGCCGGATGCCCAGGAGTAGCTTGATGGCTTGGCCCCAACGGAAGTCCCTTAAAACCACGAAAAGCGGCTTTCCCAAGGCAGGGCTCAAACCCAAAGCCCAAGGGAAGCCGAAGGCGAAGAAGGCCCGCCCTCGCCGGGCCTCCAGCCTGGGAAGGGCCCGCCGGGGCGGGACCACCGTCCTGCACGCCTGCGGCCACAAGGAGTCGCACGCGTTCACCGGCCCCAAGTGGAAGAAGGAAAAGGATGCCGAGTGGCAGAAGGGGCAGGACTGCACCGCCTGCTGGTCGCTGAAGAAGGCCGAGGAGCAGGAGCTGCTTTGCGATGTCCAGGACCTCCCCGAGCTCGAAGGGGCCCTGCGGCAGGTATCCTGGGCCCGGTCCCTGCGGGCCGCCACCCTGTCCAAGGTCAAGATGGAGGCCTGGCGGATGGACCAGGAGCGGAAGCTGAAGGGCCTGGAACCGGCCACGGAACGCTACCTGGCCCTGATCCTCCCGCCGCTTTTGGCGAAAACGGACGCCGCCTGGTGGATCGACCACCGGGAGCAGGACCTTCTCGATCTGGTCCTCGACTTCAAGACCCAGGATGACCTGGAGGAGCTGCGCCTGGAGGCGGAAAAGGCCATCGTCTGCCCCTTCTGATGGCCCTGGCTTTCCCATCGAAAACCGGCCTGCTACCGGGCCTCCGCCGCGACTTCCTCCAGCTCCAGCCGCTTGCCGGTTTCCGCATGGAACCAGTGGAGGTTCTCCTGGGCCGCGCGCACCCCGAGCATCTCGCCCGCTTCCAGCCGGTGCTCGCCGCTCTTGAGCCGCACCACCACGGGCCGGCCGTCGATGCCGCAGTAGGCGAAGGAATCGGCGCCCAGGTTCTCCACCGCCCGCACCTTCAGCTGGAGCAGGGCTTCCGCCGCCGGGCAGATCTCCAGGTGTTCCGGCCGCACGCCCAGCACGAACCGCTCGGGCACCAGGTGCTCCAGGCCGCAACGGCCCAGCGGGGTCTCCGGCTCGCCCTGGGCGGCCTCCACCTGGAGGGTTCCCGCGCCGGTGCGGTGGGCCGGGATCAGGTTCATGGGTGGCGAACCGATGAAGCCCCCCACGAACATGCTGGCGGGGCGCCCGTAGACCTGGGCCGGGGTGCCGATCTGCTCCACCACGCCGGCGTTGAGCACCATCATCCGGTTGGCCAGGGTGATGGCCTCCACCTGGTCGTGGGTGACGTACAGGCTGGTGGTGCCCAGGCGCCGGTGCAGCAGGCCCAGCTCCAGGCGCATCTGCACCCGCAGCTTGGCGTCCAGGTTGGACAGGGGCTCGTCGAACAGGAACACGGCCGGCTCCCGCACGATGGCCCGGCCCATGGCCACCCGCTGGCGCTGGCCGCCGGACAACTGGCGCGGCTTGCGCTCCAGCAGCTGGGTGAGGCCGAGGCTTTCCGCCACGGCGTCCACCTTCTCCTTGACCAGGGGCGCCTTCATGCCCCGGATCTTCAGCCCGTAGCTCATGTTCTGGCGCACGGTCATGTGCGGGTACAGGGCGTAGTTCTGGAACACCATGGCGATGTCCCGGTGGGCCGGTTCCAGCTGGTTCACCACCCGGTCGCCGATCACGATCTCGCCCGAGGTGATCCCCTCCAGCCCCGCCACCATGCGCAGCAGGGTGGACTTGCCGCACCCGGAGGGGCCGACGATCACCACGAATTCTCCGTCCTCGATCTCCATGCTGACGCCGTGCAGGATCTCGGTGTCGCCGTAGGATTTTCTCAGATTGCACAGTGAGAGTTTTGCCATAGTCCGTTGCTTCCTTTGTTATTTTTCCGTCTCGATCAGGCCCTTGACGAACCACCGCTGCAGCAGGACCACGATCACGGCAGGGGGAATCATGGCCAGCATCACCGTGGCCATCACCAGGTTCCATTCGGTGGCCGCGTCGCCGCCCCGGGAGATCATCTGGGTCACCCCCACCACGATCGGGGTGAGCGACCGGTCGGTGGTGATCAGCAGCGGCCAGAGGTACTGGTTCCAGCCGTAGATGAACTGGATCACGAACAGCGCGGCGATGGTGGTGGCCGACAGGGGCAGCAGGATGTTCCAGAAGAACTGCATGGGGCTGGCGCCGTCCACCCGGGCGGCCTCGGTGAGCTCGTCGGGCACGGTGAGGAACATCTGCCGGAACAGGAAGGTGGCCGTGGCCGAGGCGATGATCGGCATGATCATGCCGGTGCGGGTGTTGATCAGCCCCAGGTCGGAAACCACCTTGTAGGTGGGCATGATGCGCACTTCCACCGGCAGCATCAGGGTGACGAAGATGGCCCAGAAGGCCAGCTTGCGGAACGGGAAGCGGAAGTAGACCACGGCGTAGGCCGACAGGATGGAGAACACGATCTTGCCCACCGCCACGCCCATGGCCAGCACCAGGCTGTTGAACAGCATGCGCCCCACCGGCACCGAGGATTCGCCCACCCCGTGGAACAGGGCGGTGCGGTAGTTCTCGATGAGGTGCGGCCCCGGGATCAGGGTCATGGGCGACTGCAGCACCTCGGTGGAGGTGAGCGAGGACGCCACGAAGGTGACGTAGACCGGGAAGCAGACCAGCGCGATGCCGGCGATCACCACCACCCAGGTGAGCACGTCGAGAAATCGGTTTCGTTCTACCATGGGAGCCTCAATAGGACACGCGCCGTTCCACGTGCCGGAACTGGACGATGGTCAGCAGGATGACGACCACCATGAGAATGATCGACTGGGCCGCGGAACCGCCGATGTCCAGCCCCTTGAAGCCGTCGTTGTACACCTTGTAGACCAGGATCTCGGTGGCCTTGGACGGCCCGCCCTGGGTCACCGCGTCGATGATCGGGAAGGTGTCGAAGAACGCGTAGATCATGTTGATGACCAGCAGGAAGAAGGTGGTCGGGGTGAGCAGCGGGAACACGATCGTCCAGAAGCGTTTCCAGGAGCGGGCCCCGTCGATGGCCGCCGCCTCCAGCAGGGATTTGGGAATGCTCTGCAGCCCGGCCAGGAAGAACAGGAAGTTGTAGCTGATCTGCTTCCAGGCGGAGATGAAGGTCACCAGGGCCAGGGCCTGGGGGCCGTTCAGCAGGTAGTTCCAGTTCACCCCCAGCAGCTTCAGCCAGTGCGCCACCAGCCCCAGGCTGGGATTGAACAGGAACATCCAGAGCACGCCGGCGATGGCCGGGGCGATGGCGTAGGGCCAGATGATCATGGTCTTCACGGTGGTGGCGGCCCGGATCAGCCGGTCGGCGAACCAGGCCAGCACCAGGGCGATGGTCAGCCCCAGCACGGTCACCCCCACCGAGAAGATGGCGGTGGTGCGGAACGAAGCCAGGTAGCTGGCGTCGGTGAACAGCGCGCGGAAGTTGTCCAGGCCGGCGAACTCCATGGTCAGGCCGAAGGCGTCCTGGCGGAACACCGACTGGTAGAGGGCTTCAAAGGCCGGGATGAAGAAGAACACCACGGTGATGGCCAGCTGGGGCAGGAGCAGCAGGATCGGCAGCCAGCGCTCGTTGAAGACAACCCTTTTTTCCATGTGGGACACCATCCGTGGGGAAAGATCCAGCCCCGGCCTCGCCCGGGACTGGATTCAGGTATCTGATGCAGATCTAGTTGCTGGCGGTCTTCTGGAAGCGGGCCAGCTGTTCGTTGCCGCGCGCCACGGCCGCGTCCAGGGCCGCCTGGGGGGTCTTCTTGCCGGCCCAGACCGACTCGAGCTCCTCGTCGACGATGGTGCGGATCTGGGGCAGGTAGCCCAGCCGCACGCCCCGGGACTTGCTGGTGACCTTCACCACCATCTGCTGCACCGACACGTCGGCGCCGGGGTTCTTTTCGTAGTAGCCGGACTTCTTGGTCAGCTCGTAGGAGGCCAGGGTGAGCGGCAGGTAGCCGGTGGACTGGTGCCAGTCGGCCTGGATGTCAGGCCTGGACAGGAAGGTGAAGAACTTGGCCACACCCTTGTACTCCGCCGCCGGGCGCCCGCTCATGACCCACAGCGAGGCGCCGCCGATGATGGTGTTCTGGGGCGCGCCCTTCACGTCCGGGTAGTAGGGCAGCGGGGCGACGCCGAAGTGGAACTTGGACATCTGCCGGATCACCGCCAGGCCCGAGGAGGAGCCCATGCACATGGCGCACTCGCCGCTGAAGAACTTGGCCTGGCCTTCGCTCTTGCGCCCGGCGTAGCTGAAGGTGCCGTCCTGGATCATCTTCTGCAGGTTGGCGATGTGCCGCACCTGGAGCGGGCCGTTGAACACCAGCCGGGCGTCGGTGCCGCCGAAGCCGTTGTCCTTGGTGGCGAACAGGGTGTTGTGCCAGGCGGAGAAGCTCTCCAGCTGGACCCAGTCCTGCCAGTCGGTGGTGAAGGCGGTGATGTGGGCGGCCTTCAGCTTCTGGGCGTCGGCGAACAGCTCGGGCCAGGTCTTGGGCGGCCGGTTGGGATCCAGCCCGGCCTTCTGGAAGGCGTCCTTGTTGTAGTAGAACACCGTGGTGGAGCTGTTGAACGGGAAGGACAGCATCTCCCCCTTGGAGGAGGTGTAGTATCCGGCCACGGCCGGGATGTAGACCCTGGGATCGAACTTCTCCCCGGCCGCCTTCATCACCTGGGCCACCGGCCGGATCGCTCCCTTGGAGCTCATCATGGTCGCCGTGCCCACTTCGAACACCTGCAGGATCGCCGGCGGCTCCTTGGCCCGGAAGGCCGAGATGCCCGCGGCCAGGGTCTCGTCGTAGTTGCCCTTGAACACCGGAACCACCTTGAACTCGGTCTGGCTGGCGTTGAACTTGTTGGCCAGCTCGTTGACCTTGTCGTTCAGCGGACCGGTCATGGCGTGCCACCACTGGATGGTGGTGGCGGCCTGGCTGGAGGTGGCGATGGCCCCCGAGGCCAGGAGGGCGAGGGTGAGGTTCTTGATGTTCATGACAGTTCAACTCCTTTGGAGAGAAACGGGAAGGGGAGGCTTTCCACAGGGTATGAGCGTTGAGTGTACTGGATGTGCCAAACCGGTGACAGCCCGCACACCTGACCGTTCGGCGAAGCGATGTCCGTTCGGTACGAGAAAAAGGCGGGTCAACCAAGTTTTGTTGGCTCTCCCGTCTCATGCCGTGGATTTGGATATTTAATTTATTTCAAGGCTGCCGTCATCCCTTCGGAAAATCAAGGGATTTCTGTCTCTTCCTTGGGGGGTGGGCCCATGGCGTCCAGCCTCCGGTCGGCCTCCTCCACCGAACCGGCCACCTCGGAATCCAGCCCGGCCTCCTGGGAGGTCCGCTCGAACTGCAGGCGGCTCAGGGGGATCTTCACGATCCGGATCACGCAGCGGACCCCCTTGATCCGGGCCGCCGCCTGGATCCGGCGCAGGTCCTTGAGCCCTTCGGCATCGGTCGGGTGCAGGCCGCTCAGGTCGTTGACGATGTCGAATCCAGGCTGCAGCTGGTTGATGGCCGCCAGGATGGCCTTGCCGGCCGCCATCCGCTCCGCCGCCTCCAGATGCCCCTCCAGGGTCACGTACAGCCGATTCTTTTCAGGATTGGCGGCTACCTGGAACATCTGCAACGCTCCGGTTCGAGGTGGGGGCGAATGGCGAAGGAAGACCTTGGCCATTCTGGCATGGTTGACCCCCCTTCCGTGCCGGCAGATGCGTCAGTTCCGCAGCACCCGGAGCGCCCGGGCGTTGCTGGGGAGCAGCAGCCGCACGCAGGTGCCCTGGCCCGGCCGGCTTTGCAGCTCCAGCGTTCCGCCGTGGGCCTTCACCGTGCCGTAGACTCGCGCCAGCCCGAGGCCATTGCCTTCGCCCGCCGGCTTGGTGGTGAAGAACGGCTCCATGGCCCGGGCCAGGATATCGGGGGCCATGCCGCAGCCGGTGTCGGTCACCGCCAGCTCGATCTGGCCGCCGGGGAGCGCCCTGGAACGGAAGGTGAGGGTGCCCCCCTCGGGCATGGCGTCCAGGGCGTTGATCCCCAGGTTCATGAGGGCGCCGCCCAGGGCGGCGGCGTCGCCCAGGATCCTGGGCAGGCCGGGATCCAGGTCCAGCACCAGCCGCACCTGGCGCAGCCGGGCGTGGCCCAGGAGCGCCACCTCCTTGCGCAGCAGTTCGTTGAGATCGAACCAGCGGTGCTCGTCCAGCCCCATGCAGGCGAAGTCGGTGAGGCCCTTCACCAGGTCCCGGCCGCGGCTGCTGGCGTGCAGGATGCTGTCCAGCGGCCGCGCCCGCAGGTCCTGGTCGCCGCAACTGGAGCGCAGGGCCGAGGCCATGCCCATGATCGCCGCCAGGACGTTGTTCATGTCGTGGGCGACGCCGCCCGCCAGGCTGCCCAGGCTTTCCAGTTTCTCCGAGCGCTGCCGCTCCTCCTGCAGCCGGCGGTGCTCGAATTCGGCCAGCACCTGCTCGGTGCAGTCGCGGTTCACCCCGATCGTCCGGATGGGCTGGCCGGAACCGTCGCGCAGCACCATGCCGTTGGAGCTGATGTGGCGGATCCTGCCGCCGGGCAGCACCACCCGGAAGTCCGTCTGATAGAGGGTTCCGGTTGCCACGGCCGATCGCATGGCCTCCTGGACCCTGGCCTGGTCTTCCGGGTGGACCAGCCGGGTCGCCCAGTCCTGGTGGGAGGGCTGGTAGGTGCGCCCCAGGCCGTAGATCTCGAACATCCGGTCGTTCCAGACCACGGTCTCGTCCTGCAGGTTCCGGTCCCAGATCCCGAGGTTGCCGGAGCGCACGGCCAGTTCCAGCCGTTGCTCGCTTTCCCGCAGGGCCTTGAAGGCCCGGTTGGCGCGCAGGATGTGGTGGATGCGGTAGGCCAGGTGCTTCCAGTGCAGGGGTTTGGTGAGGAAATCGTTGGCGCCGACCTGGTATGCCGTCTGGATGGACGCCAGATCCTCCAGGCCGGTGACCATCACCACCGGCAGCTGTTCAGGGGACCATGCGCGGCGGATCTCCCGGCAGATGGTGAAGCCGTCCTCGTCCACCATGACGATGTCCAGCAGCACCAGGTCGGGCTGCCGCTGGCGGATCAGCCGCAGGCCCTCGGCCCCGGTGGTGGCCGTGCGGCAGAGCATGCCGTCGGCTTCGAGGGTCCGGGCGATCATGAGCAGGGCCGTGGGATCATCGTCGATGGCCACGACGGAAGGAGCCGGGCCTTCCCGGGGGAGCGCCCGGCCGGACGTCGGCGGATCGCAGGTGGGGTCGCGAGGTTCCTGGGTCATGGTTCGACTCTGAAAGAAACGAGAATAGGGTCATCGGGTTTAAGGGGTTGGCAGGGCCCCCGGGGGGAATATTATCAACCAAATATAAATTGCCTGGGTCAAGTTTCCAGGATTTCGATGCTCCCCCGGGCCCAGGCCATGCGAAATTCGTTCCAGTCGCCTTGTTCGGAGCCTTGCCATGAATGGATCTGCCGCCCTGCTGGTCGCCGCCCTGCTGGTCGCCGCGGGGTTGGCCCTGCTGCTGTTCCAGATCTTCCGCCGCCTGGGCGGCCGTTCCGATGGGGCGGAACGGGCCCGGCAGGCCCTGGAGCTGGAGTCCTTGCGGGCCGGCAAGGGCGAGGCGGAACGCCGGCTGGCGGCGGAGGAGCAGAAGGCCTCCCGGATCCCGGGCCTGGAGGCCGA
This sequence comes from Holophaga sp., assembly GCA_031292735.1. The sequence goes on along the minus strand of JARLGP010000173.1, from coordinate 17,689 downwards.
GCGCAAGGCGCTCCAGGGTCGGGTGGAAGCGCTGATGCTGGAGCAGGCCCGCCGGGACGCCGAGTACGCCCGGCTGGCCGAGACCCTGGCCCAGGAGCGGCGCCAGGCCGAGGAAAAGCAGGCGCTGCTGCTGGAGGCCCGGGAGAAGATGAGCCGGGAGTTCAAGCTCCTGGCCGAGGAAGTCATGTCGCGCCACGGGGAAAGCTTTTCCCGGCAGAACCGGGAGCAGATCGACGGGTTGCTCACGCCGCTGCGCGACCGGCTGGCCGAGTTCCAGCAGGGGCTGCAGTTGGCCCACCTGGAAACCCTCCGGGACCGCACCGTGCTGGCCGAACAGATCCGCAACCTCACCCAGAGCAGCGCGGCCATGTCCGACGAGACCCGGAACCTCACCCGCGCCCTGAAGGGGGAATCCCAGGTGCAGGGGGCCTGGGGCGAAATGATCCTGTCCACCATCCTGGAGAAGTCCGGGCTGCGGGAGGGCGAGGAATACGTGGCCCAGCAAAGCCACACCGCCGAGGACGGCACCCGGCTCCGGCCGGATGTGATCGTCAACCTTCCCGGCGGGGAGAAGATCATCATCGACAGCAAGGTGTCGCTCACCGCCTTCCAGGATCTGGTGAGCGCCCCCGAAGCCGAACGAGCCGGGGCGCTCCAGCGCCACCTGGGCTCCATGCGCGCCCACATCCGCGAGCTGGGCGGCAAGGAATACCACGCCGCGGTGGGACGGCTGGACTACGTGCTGATGTTCGTCCCCATCGAAGGCGCCCTGGCCGCGGCGATCCAGGCCGATCCGGAGCTCACTTCGCTGGCGGCCGAGGCCAATGTGGCCATCGCCACCCCCACCACCCTGATGATCGCCCTGCGCACGGTGGCCAACGTGTGGAAGGTGGAGCGCCGGAACGAACACGCGGAGGCCATTGCCGCCCGGGCCGGCCACCTGTACGACAAGTTCGCCGGATTCGTGGCCGACATGGGCAACATCAGCAAGTACCTGGGCCAGACCCGGGCCGCCTATGACGAGGCCATGAACAAGCTGACCCTCGGCCGGGGCAACCTGGTCGCCCAGGCGGAACAACTGAAGGCCCTTGGCGCCAAGACCTCCAAAGCCCTGCCGGCCTCCCTGGCGGTGGAGGAGCTGCCGCCCGGTGCCGAGTAGACCCGGCGGGGGGGTGGGGCGATGATGAAAGCCTCCCATGGAGGGCCCCCGGCCATGCCCCATCCCCTGTTCGCACCGCGCTGCTGGATCATCCTGGCCATGGCGCCCGCGCTGCTGGCCCAGACCGGGTTCCAGCCGCGGATGGAGGCGGTGGCGGCGGTCATGGACCGGTTCTACCGGGGCGAAAGCCCGGAGGCCGGCCAGCGGCGGGTCAACGCCCTGGTGGAGCGCTACAACGCCCAGGTGCAGCAGCGCAACACCGGGCTGGAGGCGGCCCGGGCCCAGGCGGACCGGGAACTGGCGCCCAGCAAGGTGCTGGAGGCCGCCCTGGACGCCCAGGACCGGGCCCTGGGCGCCCCCCCGGACCCTTCCGATGCGCCGGCGGTGCGCCGCTACAACGACCGGGTCAAGGCCCGCAACGCGCTGGTGGCGCGCATCAACGCGTCCCGGGCGGCGGCCCAGCCGGCGTTGGACGCCTACAACCAGCTGACCCGGCGCCTGGACGCCGGGATCGACCAGGAGCGGGCCCGGATCGAGGCCGAGCGGCAGGCCCTCAAGGCCCGCACCGACGCCCTGGACGCCTTCCACGACCAGGGCCGGGACCTGGCCTTCTTCGCCGGCCTGAACGAGCTTCTGGCGGACCTGCGGGGGGCCTGCCGGAGCCGGCCGGATCCGGGCCTGCTGGCGGCCCTGGAGCAGGTGCGCGGCTGGCGCCGGGAACTGGCCCGCTGGGCCGGGACGCGCCAGGCCGCCCAGGACAACGGCCTGGTGCTGGTGGATGCCATGGTGGGGGACGAGCCGTGCTGCTTCATCGTGGATACCGGCGCCCAGCTGGTCTGCCTGCCCACCGAACTGATCGCCGCCCTGGGGCTCAGCGGCAGCCTGGGCGAAGCCGCCACCCTGACCCTGGCCGGCGGCCAGAAGCTGCGCGGGCGGTCCATCGTGCTGCCCCGGGTGGCGGCGGCCGGCCGGGTGGCCACGGCCGTGGCCGGGACCGCCGTGCCGGCCTCCGAGGTGGGCATCGACGGCCTGCTGGGGCAGAGCTTCCTCAAACACTTCGTCTACACCATCGACGAGACCCGGCCCGGCAACCTGCTCCTGGTGCCGCGCCCGTGAGGAAAGCCGCACCCGGAAGCACAGATCGACTAGGATTTACTTAACGGAATGGATCTGGTGCAGCCTTCCCGCCGGCCATGGCCGCGGGAAGGGGGTCCGCGCCGGGTGGGGAGAGGAGGAACGGACCTTGCAATGCCTATGCCTTTGGTGCGGAGAAGCGATCCCGGAAGGGTCGGACCAGGACGGCAACGGCATCTGCCCCACCTGCATGGCCAATCTGGTGGGGGATGTGGGGATGCCGATCCAGACCATCGTCGACCGGTTCCCGTTCCCGATCCTGGTGGTGGATGAGGACGTCACCGTCACCGTGCTGAACAAGCGCGGCCAGGAGATCCTGGGGGTTCCGCCCAGCCAGGTGGACCGGCAGAGCGGCGGCGAGCTGTTCGGCTGCGTGCACTCCCACCAGCCCGGGGGCTGCGGCCGGACGGTGCATTGCTCCGGCTGCGCCCTGCGCCGGGCGGTGGCCGCCACCTACCGTTCCCGGGAATCCCAGGCGCACGTTCCGGCCACCTTGAAGGTCGGCGACCCGGACAGCCCGGAGGCGGTGTCCCTCACCTTTTCCACCTCCATGCGGGGGAACGCGGTGCTGGTGAAGATCGACCGCCTGGACCGCTAGGAGCCGTATCCGCCTGAATCGTCCAGCAGCATCTGGTTCTGCCTGGAGCGGGTCTCGCCGATGTTGGTGACGTGCACCGCCGGGCGGTCGGAGATGGGGCATTTGGCTTCGCAGATGCCGCAGCCGATGCACAGCTTGAGGTCCACGTGGGGCTGCTTGACGGTGACCGCCTGGCCGGCCCGGTTGTGCACCACCACCTCCTCGAACCAGATGGCCTTGGTGGGGGTGGGGCAGACTTCCTCGCAGACGATGCAGGGGGTGGCGTGGGCGTGGGGCAGGCAGCGGCCCCGGTCGAACATGGCGGTGCCGATGCGCCACTGGGCCTTCTCGGCGGGGGCGAGGGACTGGATGGCGCCGGTGGGGCACACCTGACCGCACAGGGTGCAGCTGAACTCGCAGTAGCCCCGGGTGGGCACCAGCCGGGGCGACCACACCCCCTCCAGCCCGGCCTCCAGGAAGGTGGGCTGCAGGCCGTTGGTGGTGCAGACCTTCATGCACTCGCCGCACTTCACGCAGCGGGCCAGGAAGTCCGGCTCGGGGCGGGCGCCGGGCGGACGGAGCAGGTCCGGGTTGGCCCGGGCGCGGTCGAAGGCCGGAGTGGCCCGGGACACGGCCACTGCGGCGAACCCGGCGCCCCCGGCCAGGAGCACCCTGCGCCGGCCCAGATCCAGCGCGGCCGGGGCCGGCTTGCGGGAGAAGCCGAAACTCACGGCGTTCTTCGGGCAGGCGTCGTCGCAGGCCATGCAGTACAGACATTCGGAAGAGATCCAGCCGTTCTCCCGGGAGGCCGGCATCCCGCCCTGGCATTGCCGGTCGCAGATGCCGCAGGCGTTGCAGCCCTCCGCGGTTTCCCGCTTGAGCAGGGCCCGGCGGCCCAGCAGCCCGAGCAGCGCCCCGAGCGGGCACAGGTAGCGGCACCAGAAGCGGCGTTCGGAGAGGTTCAGCAGCAGGATGGCCAGGAACAGGACGCTGAGCAGCGCCCCCTGGGCGAAGTGCGGCTGCTGGAAAGCGAGGACGGTGTTCTTGAGCAGATCGAACACCGGCTGGGCGACGGCGTTGAGGGTCTTCTGGTCCACCCGGTACACGGCATCCATGGTGCTGTTGACCGCGTAGTTGAAGGCGGGGTAGGGCCCCAGGGCCAGGTGCCGGGCCAGCAGGGAAAGCGGATCGAACAGGCCGGTGAGCTGCAGGCCCACGGCGCTGCCCGCCAGCAGGAAGACCAGGAGCAGGTACTTGACCCGGAACCAGCCCCGCACCCGCTGCGGTCCGCGCCACCGGCGCAGGGCCCCCGCCAGGTTGTGCAGGGTGCCCATGGGGCAGGCCCAGCCGCAGAAGACCCGGCCCAGGACCAGGGTCAGCAGCACCAGCACCAGGCTCAAGGCGAATCCGGCGGCCAGGGCGTGGGCCGACAGGAGGGTGCCCAGGGCCAGCAGCGGATCGCCGTCCAGGAACAGCTTGACCGGGTAGCCCAGGTGGTCGGCGCCCTTCTGCTGGGTCTGCAGGAACAGCATGACGAATACCGCCAGGAACAATCCCTGGCAGCACCTTCGGGCCCAGATCACCATGTCAGGCCTCGATCTTCCGGATGGCCACCCGGCTCAGGTCCATTACTCCGGTGCCCCGGCGGGCGCCCTCCCGGATGTAGCCGATGTCGTTGCCGGTGAGGCCGAACAGGGTGGTGGCGTAGGCGTCGATGGCCACCTGGTCGGTGCCGGCGATGACCGTGTCCAGCTTCTTCACGTCGGAGGGACTGCCGCCCTGGGGCCCGTGGGCGGTGAGGATGCGCACGCAGTCCAGCACGGTGAAGCTGGGCTTGACCACGGTGGAGATGTCCACCAGGGTATCGTCCAGGCGCTGGTGGATGCGGCCGCGGTTCTCGCCCATGACGCCCATCCAGTTCTTGTGGCACAGGGTGAGCCGGGCCAGGCCGTGGTGCTTGGCGATGGGGGCGCTGATGATCTTGTCGGCCTCCAGCAGGTCGATGTAGATGGGCCAGGACTGGATGGCCACGCCGCCGGGGATCTTCACCTCCCGGAACCGGCGCTCGTCCACGAAGCTCACCTCGGCCCCGGCGGCCCTGGCCGCGGCTTCGATGCCGCTCTGCACGTAGCACCGGCGCGGGTCGTTGCAGGTGCGGTCGAACACCTTCACCTTGCGCGCGCCGGCCTCGAAGCAGAGCCGCACCAGGGTGGCCACCACCTCGGGGTTGGTGGTGGCCGCCTGCTCCGGCTTGCGGTCCCAGCCGATGTTGGGCTTGACCACCACCACGTCGCCCTTGGCGATGAACCGGCGGATCCCGCCCAGGGCGTCCACCGCGGCGCGCACGATCCGGTCCGGGGAGGCGCCGTGGACCACGGCCAGGCCGGGGCGCGGCGCCGGCGCGGCCGGCAGCAGCGGGGACAGCACGGACAGCGCGGCCAAGGTGCCGGCGGTGTCTTTCAAGAAATCCCGTCGGTCCATGGTCGGCTCCGGAATGGAAAAGGGTGGGGGGGGTAGGCCCATTCTAGCCGGCGTGCCTGGCCATGGACAGCAGGCGGTCGCCGATCCGCTTCAGCTCCAGCACCATGTCGCTGATGGTCCGGGTGGCCAGGGTCTGCTCCCGGGTGATGGCCTCCACCTGGCCGGAATGGGCGATGATCTTGGTCATGGAGGACTGCAGCTGCGAGTGGGAGGCCCGGACCGCTTCCGCGGACTGCCCGCTCTGCTCGGACAGCTTGCGCACCGCCTCGGCGACGATGGCGAAGCCGGCGCCCATCTCCCGGGCGTGGGCCGCCTCGATGGCGGCGTTGAGCCCGAGCATGTTGGTCTGGGTGGCGATGGCCTGGATGGTCTCGATCACCTGGTCGGTGCTTTCCACATCCTCGGCGGAGCGGGCCAGCAGGGTGGCCACCTCCTGCATGGCGGCGGCCATCTGCGCCTGGGCGCTGTTCAGGTTGGCCACGGTGGTGGCGATGGCTGCTATTGAATTACTCATCGAATCCGCCTGCTCCAGCAGTTGGGCGCTGTGCTCCGCCTCCTGCAGCTCCTTGGCGATGATGCCGGCCACGATCTTGCCGATGGGCACGGTGAACTCGGTGTTGCCGGTGATGCCGAAGGTGCCGATCCACTCCCCGTGATGGATGATGGGCAGGCTGACCCCCATCCGCACCACGCCGCCGGAGCGTTCCTCCTCGTCCTTGGTGACCACCACCTGGGGCAGCTTTTCCTTCAGCAGGCGCTGGGCCCCGGTGTGGACGGTGCCCACCCGGGACGCCACCTTCGCGGCGATGATGGTCCCCCCGTCATCGCAAACGATGGTGAAAAGGCCCGTCTCTTCGAAAATGAAATCGATGATCTTGTTCGCGATATGGAGGTCCATGAATGGCCTTTCCCGTGACGGCTTCCCCTGGATGGCTTTTTAGAATTCACGATAGCAAGAAGACGGCGGGCGAGAGCCGTTTTCCCCGAAGGCAAAGGCATAATAGAGCGATGGCATCGTCCGGACCCCCCCGCCTTGTTTCACCCTGGGACCTGGCCGCCCTGGGCGGCCTGGTGGCCCTGGCCTGCCTTTACCTGGCGGTCCTGCCCGTGCTGCCGGATCCCGTGCCGGTGCATTTCGACGCCATGGGCCGGGCCAACGGCTGGGCGCCCAGGGCGCAGCTGCCGTGGCTGCTGTTCGGGGCGCCGGTGTTCCTGTGGCTGGTGCTGTTCCTCATTGGCGCCGCCGCGTCCAAGCTGCCGGGCGGCCGTCAGGCCATGGCCATCGATCCGCTGCGGGGGATGCTGGGGTTGGGGCTGAGCCTGCTCATGGCCGGCTGCCTGCTGGTGCCGCTGCTGGGCAGCACCGCCCTGTTCGCCGGACTGCTGGCGCTGGCGGCCTGCCTGCTCACCGGGATGGTGTTCGTGGTGCGGAACACCTGGCAGGTCCTGGCCCAGGCGCCCCGTTCCGAGCACTACCGCCTGGGCGTCTTCTACGTGAACCCCCAGGATCCCCGGCTCTGGGTGCCCAAGCGGCTGGGCCTGGGCTGGACCCTCAACTACGCCCGCCCTGCGGCCGCCTGGGTGACCCTGCTGATCCTGGCCGCCATCCCGGCGGTGATCCTGGCGGCCCTGGCCCTGGCCCGGAAGTAGGCCGTTACGCAAAAATAACTTGAACATTTTGGTACAGCCCCGGCATAAGGGCCCGCAGAAAAATAATCTGAAAAGCACAGATTATTTTTGCGCGGTCCCTAACCGTCACGCGCCTCCCTCCTTTCGCGTCAAAGGGGGGTGGAGGCCCATCATGCGCCTGGATGCCCGATCTTTCGTTCCGCCCGCGGCCCTGGCGGGCCTGGGGCTGCTTCTGCTCCTGCAGGGGGGGCCGGCCGCCGCCTGCGCTCCGGACCTGCCGTCCGCCGTGGACCGGGCGCTCCAGCGGGGCACGCCCGTGGATCCGGCCCTGGTGGCGGCGGACAACGGGCTGGGTTTCGCCCTGGCGAACCGGCTGGGCGCCGCGCAGCCGGCCAGCAACCTGGTGTGCTCGCCGCTCAGCGTGGCCCTGGCCCTGGACATGGCCTACGCCGGCGCCGCCGGCGCCACCCGGGAGGCCATGGCCGGGGCCCTGCGCCTGGGTCCGGTGGCGGAGGCACCGGAGCAGGCCAACGCGGCGCTCCAGGCCCAGTTCGTTCCGGTGGACCCCGAGGCCCGGCTGGAGGTGGCCAATTCCCTCTGGACCCGGCCGGGGGTGGCCCTGGAATCGTTCCTGGCCTTGAACCGCACCTACTACGGCGCCTTCATGGGCGATCTGGCCGGCGGCGCGGATGCGGTGAACGCCTGGGCCGCCGGGCAGACCCATGGCCTGGTTCCGGCCCTGCTGGGCCCGGACAGCGACCTGGCCGAATGCGACCTGTTCCTGGCCAACACGGTGTGCTTCCGGGGCACCTGGGCCGCGCCGTTCGACCCGGCCCTGAGCGCGCCGGGCCGGTTCACCCGCCGGGACGGCGCCCGGGTGCCGTGCACGTTCATGAACCGCACCGGGCTCGTGGGCTACCGGGAGACCGACGGCTTCCAGGCGGCCCGGCTGGACTACGGCAGCGGCCGCTACGGGATGCTCCTGCTGCTGCCCGCCCCCGGGGTGGCCCTGGAGGCACTGGCGGCCTACCTGGACCCGGACAGCTTCAAGGCCCTGGCCGGGGCCCTGGAGCCCCGCGCGGTCCAGCTGGCCCTGCCCAGGTTCAGCTGCAGCTATTCCGGCCAGCTGCGGGGCCCGCTCACCGACCTGGGCATGGGGCCGGCCTTCGATCCGGCCCAGGCCGATTTCTCGGCCATGGCCGCGGTGCCCCAGGCCATCCTGGCGGTGGCGCACACCGCCCGGATCGCGGTGGACGAGCGGGGCACCCTGGCGGTGGCCGGCACCGGGCTGGGCATGGCGCCCACCTCGGTGCTTGCCGATCCCAGGCCGATGGTGCTGGACCGGCCGTTCCTGCTGGCCATCACCGACCGGGTCACCGGGTCGGTGCTGTTCCTGGGACGGGTGCTGGACCCTTCCGGGCCCTCGGGAACTTGAGGTACGGGATCACCGGGTCGTTGGGGGAGGCGCCGGCCCCGTCGTAGGTCACCGACACCACCGGCACCCCGGTGAGCCGCTCGATCCGGGCCGCCAGCGCCTCGGTGACCAGCCCCGGGCAGCAGAAGGCGGGGCTGGCGTGGACGAACAGGGCCAGGTCGGGGTGCGCCTCCAGCACGTGGAACACGTTCAGGATGTTGTCGAAGGTCTCGCCGCTTTGGTAGGGGCTGATGTGGAACCGGGCCAGCAGCGCCTCGGCCTCGGCGGCCGGCCGGTCCGCGGGCGCGGGGCCCAGCACCTGGCCGAATACCTCCAGGTATTTCTTTTCCAGCAGTTGGATGGCGGTGAGGATGGAGCCCGACTTGAGCACGTTCAGGAGGTGGCCTTCCCGGAGCCACCGGCGCAGGTAGAGTCCGGCCACGGTCTTGATGTAGTCGTTGTAGGGCGTGGTGATCACCTGGCCGCCGTTGGCCTCGATGGTGCGCACCAGGTCCTGGTTCACCAGCTCGTTGTCCCGGGCGTAGAGGTCGCCGAAGATGGCCACCTTGGGCCGGGACCCGCCCCGCACCGGGATCCACCGGAACCGGTCCACCACCTCCTGGGCCACCTCGGTCCCGGGCAGGCCCGCCCGGAAGGCCTGCTCGAACCGGGCCAGGCCCTGCTCCAGGGCCTGGCCGGCGGCCCCGGGCACCGTCTCGAAGGGCCGGATCCGGCAGGCCATGGCCCGCAGCATGCCGCCGAACATGTGGCAGAAGTAGCTGTTGAACGCCGCCCGCAGGGAGATGTCGAGCATGGTGATGTCGCCCAGGTAGACCCGGGAGCGCTGGAAGCCTCGGTGGCCGGCCACCAGGCCCTGGATGGCGTGGGGGTACATGCCGATGTGGCAGGCGATGGTGGAGCCGGCTATCCAGAGCATGGTCCGCTCCGGGTCCAGCCCCTCCCGGCGCACGTGGTCCACGTAGGTCTGGGCGATGGCGGTGAGCGGCAGGCACTGGCCGCTGTTGCGGGCCAGGGAGCGGGACAGGGTGTCGCTGTCCTCGCGCAGGAGCCGGGCGTCGATGCCCTGGTGCACCAGGTTGGCCACCAGCAGCGAGCAGCTCAGCCGGTCCCAGCAGGGGAACAGCAGGGTCTTGCCCTCCAGGCTGTGCGCCAGGGGCGCCAGCAGCGGCGCGCCGGAGGCGGCCTTCCGCCCGGCGTCCCGGTGGTTGCGGAAGGCGCGCACCGCCGCCTCGATCCGGGTTTCCACCCCCACGGTCGAGGCGTGGTCGTCCAGCTGCAGCACCAGGTAGGGCTTGTGCTGGCGCTGGCAGACCTGCTTGAAGTAGTCCAGCACGCAGGCGTCCGGGGCGCAGCGGAAGGAGGTGACCAGCACCGGATAGACCCCGGGGGTGGCCGTCACCACCTGGGCCGCCTCCAGCAGCTTGGCGGCGTAGTGCCAGTGCACCGCCTGCAGCAGGGGGGCGATGGGCTCCAGGTCGGCGTCGCCGTACGACAGCATGTCCTGGTAGAAGGTCTTCACCCCCAGCGCGGCGAACAGGTCCGGGATGCCCTGGTTCAGGGCCGGCGCCAGCACCAGGTAGGGCCGGCCGATGAGCACCACGGACACGTCGCCGGCCTTGGCCAGCTCGGTGCGGAACAGCTGCTTGAGCTCCTGGCGCCAGGCGGCCTGGGCTTCCAGGGCCTGCTCGTAGGCGGCCGACAGTTCGGAAAAGCCCAGCTCCGGCCCCAGCAGCGGCTTGAGCTCCGAAAGCAGGCTGAGCCGGGTCTGCAGCGTGGTCAGGCCGTGGGTGACCCGCGGCATGGCGCAGCGCTGGCGCAGCCGGCCGTCGTCCAGCCCGGCGATGAGGGTGGTGGCGAACTGGGAGTAGTAGCATTACTGGCGGTGCCGGTCGCCGTCCTGCTCCGAGGATTCCAGCTCCAGCGGCAGGAACAGGCAGTCGGCGTGTTCCGCCAGGTAGCCGGCCTGGGCGTGCAGCACCGCCATGGGCGCGCAGAATTCCGCCTGCTCCAGCTTCTTGCCGGCGGCCACCAGCTCCCGGCGCCCGGGCGCGGTGACGGTGCGCACCCCCAGCCCGGCGAAGAACCGCTGCCAGAGGGCGGCGTCCTCGAAGAACTGCAGGCTGGTGAGGATGCCCACCCGCAGCTGGCGGCGCGCGGCGGCCGGCGCGGGCCGCATCAGCTGGCGCCGGCTGGCGAGCAGGTCGAAGCCCGAGGTGTTGCTGGAGACGTAGTGGTCCGCCTGGTAGTCCCGGCCGCACAGGAAGCCGTAGGCCGCCTGGGTTCCGGCCACCTCGGCCACGGTGATCCGGCACTGGTTGGCGCACAGGCCGCAGGTCTCGTGGCGCAGCGGGATCGCGCCCCGGCACAGGCCGAGCCCCTTGAACAGCGAACTGCGCGGCTCGGTTTCGGCCAGCAGCAGGGCGGTGCCCAGCGCCCCGGTGAGGTGGCAGTAGCGCGAGACCCGGATGGGCCGGCCCAGCTTCTGGGCGAAGGCCGCCACCAGGGCGCGGTTCTTGGCGGTGGCGCCCTGGAAGCAGATGCGCTGGCCGATGGCGCCTTCCTGGGCCACCTTGCGCAGGTAGTTCTCGCGCACCGAGTGCAGCACCGCCGCCAGGGTCTCGGGTACGCTGTAGCCGCTGGCCAGCAGGTGGCTGATGTCCCGGTGCATGAACACGGTGCAGCGGTCGCTGGCCATGGGCGAAGGCACCGACGCCACCCGGTCGGCGATGGCGTCCAGCGGGGTCTCCAGCCGGCGGGCCTGCTCCTCGATGAAGGTGCCGGTGCCGGCGGCGCACACGGTGTTCATCACCGCCGAGGTCACCAGGCCGTCCTTGAGGGTGGTGAACTTGGCGTCCTGGCCGCCGATCTCGATGATGGTGTCCACCTGCGGGTCCAGGGCGCAGGCGGCCCTGGCATGGGCGGTGATCTCGTCCATCACCAGGTCGGCGCCGATGATCGCCGCGATGAACTTGCGCCCGGCGCCGGTGGTGCCGGCCCCCAGGAAGGCCAGCTCCAGCCCCAGCCGGGCGGCCCAGTCCAGGGCCGCCTCGAAGATGGCCTGGGTGGCGATGAGCGGCCTGCCGGTGGTGCGGGTGTAGAACCCGGCCAGCACCTCCCGGGACCGGTCCAGCAGCACCGCCTTGGTGCTGGTGGAGCCGATGTCCAGGCCCAGGAACACCTCGACCCGGGAGCCGGGGGCGGGATCGCGGTAGCGGTCCACCTCCACCGGCTGCGCCTCCGGCACCACCCGCGGCTGGAACCGCTCGCCGGGGATCCCGGCGAAGTCCGGGTAGTCCGGCAGCGTCAGGTCCAGCGGGCCGTAGCTGTAGCCGCGGGCGGAGTCCGGCTCCCGGATCAGGTCTTCGGCCGCGGCCAGCTCCAGGGTCTCCTTCGGAAGGTCCTCGCGCAGCAGCAGGGCCGCGCCGTAGGCGCCGTACAGGTGGGCCCAGGGGTCCACCACCAGCTCGGTGCCGATCAGGGCCTTGAGGTGGCGCACCACCGCGGCGTTCTGGGCCACCCCGCCGGTGAACACGATGGGCGGCCGCACCGGCTCGCCGCTGAACAGGGTGTCCACCACGGTGGTGGCCAGGCCCTGGCAGAGGCCGTCGCAGATCGCCTCCCGGGAAAAGCCCTGCTGCTGCGCGTGGGTCACGTCGGTCTTGGCGAACACGGCGCAGCGGGAGGCGATCCTGGGCGGCGGCTGGGTGGAGCGTTCCGCCTCCGCGCTGAGCGCCGCGCTGCCGGCCAGCCCCAGGTTCTCGGCCTGCTCGTCCAGGAAGCTGCCGGTGCCGGCGGCGCAGGAGCTGTTGCCGCGGGCGTCGCGGTACTGGTGCTCCTGGTCGAAGCTGATCAGCCCGAAGCGCTCCCCGCCGATGGTGAGGATGGCGCCCAGGTCCGGGTGGAGCCGGCGGGCGGCGGCGATGGTGGCCAGCCGGTTGTCGAACGGGGCGGTGCGGCGGATCCGATCCGGCGTGGAGGCGGTGACGGCCACCCAGCCGATCCCTCCCAGGTCCACCTCCGCCAGCAGGCGCTGGACGCTTTCGGCGATCCGGCCGTGGTGGAAGCCGTAGCCGCGCTGCAGCACCCGGCGGTCCAGGCCCATCACCACCATGGCGGTGGCCACGGAGCCGATGTCCAGTGCCAGAACTCCCTTCCCGATGGGCATGAAGCACCTCAACATCGGTTGTGGAAAAGGATCCAGCGGGATCCGCCCCCATCATGACCCCGGCGGCGGCCCCGTCAACCGTGAAAAGCAAATTCATGAAGCAGCTATAGCTGTGCGGCCCAAGGGAGTAGAATAACCCCATGCGCCCCGTGCTCATTGCCTTGCCGCTCACGCTCATGGTCGTGAGCCTGAAGCCGTGCGTGGGCGCCGGAACGGAGGTTGCCATGCGCATCACCACCGCGGATTTTCCCGCCGGGGGCGCCATTCCCCGGAAGTTCACCGCCGACGGCGCGGACAGTTCGCCGGCCCTGGTATTCGAAGGCGCTCCGGCCGGCACCCAGGCCTTCGCCCTGATCGTGGACGATCCGGACGCCCCGGTGGGCCTGTGGGTGCACTGGGTGCTCTACGACCTGCCGGCCGGCGCCGGCGGTTTGGCCCAGAACCAGCCGCGCTGCGCCACCCTTGCCAGCGGCGCCAGGCAGGGCAAGAACTCCTGGTCCCGGCTGGGCTGGAACGGCCCCTCGCCGCCGCCTGGCCGGCCCCACCACTACTTCTTCAAGCTGTACGCCCTGGGCAGCCCCCTGGGGCTGCCGCCCGGGGCCACGGCCCAGGCGGTGGAAGCCGCCATGAAGGGCAAGGTGCTGGCCCAGGCCGAGCTGGTGGGCAGCTACGGCCGGTGAGCTACCCGGGATGGGAGACGTACTGATCGATCAGGAATCCGGTCAGGAGCAGCACAAGGAAGCAGATGCGCTTGCCGTTGCGGACCCATTTCGGGTTGCGGGACAGCGGGGCGAACGTGGCGTCCGGGATCAGGATGACGCCGATGGCCAGCACGTCCAGCGATAGCGATAAAATGACACTACCCTTCATAAACCACCTTTGGATGGAACCATCATACCTTGGGGTCCGATTTTGGGGTGTCAGGCCGGGCCATTCATAGGTCATGATGTTCCTGACACCAGATTCCCTTGTCAACTTCAAACGGGTCCCAACCTCCATGCGTGCATCCAGCCTCAGGGGCCGTTCGGCCCTGGTTCTGCTCCTGATCAACCTGTCGGTGGGGATCCTGACCGTGGCCGGCTTCCTGGTGACCGCCCGGGGCATCTCCCAGGCCTTCGCCCGGCGTTTTGCCGAAAAGCATGCCCTCCTGGACAAGAGCCGGATCCTGGCGCCCATCCAGCGGGAGGTGGCCCTGGCCCTCAAGCTGGCGGATTCCCAGGTGATGCGCAGCTGGTGCCGGGCCGAGCGCGACCCGGCCGCCCGGACCATGGCCCTGGCCGAACTGGAGAGCTTCCGCCGCGCCTTTTCCGACCACAGCTACTTCTTCATCCCGGCCGCCAGCCGGCACTACTACTTCAACAACGCCACCGACGAATTCCACGGCCAGGAGCTGCGCTACACCCTCGATCCCGCGGACCCGGCCAACACCTGGTACTTCCAGACCATGGCGACGGTGGATGATTTCGCCCTGCACGTGGATTCTTCGGAGCAATTGGGCCTGCTGAAAGTCTGGATCAACGTGCTGGTGAAGGATCAGGGCCGGAAGATCGGCCTGGTGGGCACCGGGGTCGACCTCTCTGCCTTCATGCAGGAGGCCGCCCGCAGCGGGGACCGGGCGGTCTCCACCGTGCTGGTGGACCGCAAGGGCTACCTGCAGGCCTACCCCAATCCCGGCTACATGGAACACAACGCCCGGATGAAGGACGAGGCGCGGCGCATGACCCTGTTCCAGCTGCTGGGCAGCGAGCGCGACCGGGCCCTGCTGGCCGAGCGCATCGGCCGGCTGAGCAGCGGGAAGTCCTCCCTGGAGGTGTTCCCGCTGGTGGTGGAGGGCCGGCGCTACCTGGCGGCGGCCACCTTCATGGGCGAGATCGAGTGGGTCAACCTGGCCCTGGTGGATCCCTCCCAGGTGATGGGCCTGCGGCCGTTCCTGCCGATCCTGGGCTTCATGCTGCTCGGCCTGGTGCTCACCATCGGCCTGGTCTCGCTGCTGCTCAACCGGATGGTGCTGCAGCCGCTGGAGCGGCTCACCCGGTCCAGCCAGAAGATCGCCGAGGGCCAGTACGGGGTCGAGCTGCCGGTGGACCGCCAGGACGAGATCGGCCGGCTCACCGGGACCTTCAACCACATGGCCGCCACCATCCAGGACCACACGGCCAACCTGGAGCGCAAGGTCCAGGAGCGCACCGAGGCGCTCAGCATGGCCAACCAGAAGCTCACCGAATCCAGCCGGAAGATCATGGACAGCCTGGACTACGCCCACCTGATCCAGGCCAGCATGCTGCCCAAGCCGGAGACCCTGGCCGCCGCCATCCCCGACAACTTCGTGCTGTTCCGGCCCCGGGACATCGTGGGCGGCGACTTCTACGCCCTGGCCCAGGACCCGCGCGGGTTCCTGGTGGCGGTGGGCGACTGCGCCGGGCACGGGGTTCCAGGCGCGTTCATGTCCATGAGCGCCAGCGCGGTGCTGGAACAGCTCCTGGCCAAGCTGGGGCCGGAGGATCCCGCCCGCATCCTGGGCGAGCTCAACGAGGCCATGAAGGCCCTGCTGCACCAGAGTGAGCGGGCCCTGGGCTCGGGCCGGCTGGACAACGGCCTCGACCTGGCCCTGGTCCGGGTGCTGCCCGGGGAAGGCCGGGCCCGTTTTGCCGGGGCCAGGCTCTCGCTGTGGACCATCGGCCCGGACGGAGCCCTGCAGGAGCACAAGGGCGATCCCCAGAGCCTGGGCTACCGCCGCTCCCTCAACGATTTCCACTTCACCAACCAGGACATCCCGCTGGCCGAGGCCGGCAGCTTCTACCTCTTCACCGACGGGATCCTGGATCAGCACGGCGGGGCCCAGGGCTTCGGCTTCGGCCAGCGCCGCCTGCGGGAAGTGATCCTGGGCATGCGCGACCAGCCCATGGCGCAGCAATTGGTTATCCTGGAAAGAATCCTCCGGGACTACCAAGGGATCAACCTTCAGAGGGACGACATCACTTTCATGGGCTTCAGGGTGGCCTCACAGCGACCAAAGGATTGAGCGGATGCAAAACCTGCATGAACTCCGGCATACCCTTACCTCCCAGGGGGCGCTTATCTGTTTCAACGGCCCGTTCAGCCACAGCATCATCGAGGAGCTGGGCAAGGCTGTGCGCAAGTACCTGGAGGCCGAGGAAATGCAGAAATCGGACCTCATGGATGTGTTCTCGGTCTACATCGAGGCCACCCAGAACGTCAGCAACTACGCCAACCGGGAGGAAAGGCAGGAGCAGGAGCGGACGCGGCTGAACGCCGGGATCATCGTCATCGGCCGCGAGGGGGACCGTTACGCGGTGCTGAGCGGCAACCTGGTGCACCCCGAGGATGGGGAAGCCCTGCGCCAGCGCCTGGACCGGCTGGCCGCGCTGGACAAGGCGGGCCTGAAGGCGCTCTACAAGGAGCAGATGCGCAACAAGCTCGGGCCGGGCAGCAGCGGCGCCGGACTGGGGCTCATCGACATGGCGCGCAAGGCCAAGGCGCCCTTGGAATATGCCTTGGTGCCCGAACAGGAAGGCCTGACCTTCTTTTCCCTAAAGGTGTTGGTATGAGTGAGCAGTCCTTGGAAATCATGGATATTCCAGCCACCGCCTCCAGCCCCCGGGTACTGACCGATCCCGACGCCGGCCTGATCAGCCTGGCGGGCGAGTCCTATCCCGAGAACTCCTTCGAATTCTACCGTCCGCTGGGCGTGTGGGTGGCCGGCTTCCTGGAGCGCGACCAGCGGCCGTTGACCCTGGAGATCCGCCTCACCTACCTGAACACCAGCAGCATCAAGTGCCTGATCGACCTGCTGGACGAACTGGAGGAGGCCCACCGTTCCGGCCGGAGCGTGGCGTTGAACTGGTACTACGACATGGAGGATGACCGCGCCATGGAACTGGCCGAGGAGTTCAAGGAGGATCTGACCCTGCCCTTCAGCATCGTCCCCGTGCAGCGCCAGGACTGACCGCCATGGAAGAGGCCCAGGTGCTCAAGCTGTTGGTCGGCGCCCTGGAGGGCCTGCCGCCGGAAGCGCCGTTGCGCCCCGTGCTGGAAACCACCCTGCGGGAGCACCGCAAGCTGCATTCCCAGCTCCGCAAGATCTCCCGGATCGGGGACCGCTACCAGGAGCAGCTGCGCGACCTGAACCAGGAACTCATCCGGGCCAATGACCGGCTGTCCCTGGCGCTCACCGAGGTGAAGACACTGCAGGGATTCATCCCCATCTGCGCCCGCTGCAAGCGGATCCGGGACGACCATGGCTACTGGGAGCAGGTGGAGGCCTACATCAGCCGGCATTCCGACGCCGTGTTCAGCCACGGAGTCTGCCCGGACTGTTCCAGGATCCTGTTCCCCGGGGTCGACACCAGCCGGCAGGAGGCCCCGCAGGCCGGGTCCAGGCGCCGCGCGTTCCAGTCCATGGAGGAGGAGACCGACCTGGAAGTGCGCCTGGCGCTCCTGCAGAGCGACCCCACCCTGCACGACAACCCGCTGAAGGAGGAGCTGGGTTCGCTGACCCGGCGGCACCTGCATATGCTGCGGCGGCTGGGCAAGATCGCGCACATTTCCGACGGGTTCCAGCTCCGGCTCAAGCAGGTCAACCTGGCCTTGGCCGAGGCCTCGTTCACCGATCTGCTCACCGGCCTGTCCAACCGCCGGGCCATGATGGAGCGGATCCACGGCGAGCTGGACCGTTCCGCCCGGGGCGGTTGCCGGCCGGCCCTGCTCATGGTCGACGTGGACCATTTCAAGCTGGTCAACGACACCTACGGCCACGAGATGGGCGACGAGGTGCTGCAGGCCCTGGCGGCCGCCATGCGTTCCGCCATCCGCGGCTACGACACCTGCGCCCGCTGGGGCGGCGAGGAATTCCTGGTGCTCCTGCCGGAAACGGACATGGCGGATGCGGTCGCCGTGGGCGAGAAGCTGCGGGGGGTGGTGCACCAGCCGTGCCCGGAGCATCCGGCCCTGCCGTCCGTCACCATCAGCGTGGGCGTGGCCGTCCACCGGGAGGGCGAAACCCTGCCCGCCCTGCTGCGCCGGGCGGATGACGCCATGTACGAGGCCAAGCGGCTGGGAAGGGACCGGGTGGAGGCGGCGGAGGCCTAG
>JARLGP010000172.1 GCA_031292735.1 Holophaga sp. | reverse complement strand
GACGGCATGGACAACCCGATCATGGACCGCCGGGTGCGCCGGATCGTGGAGCGGGAGATGGCCGCCCGGGGCTACCGGCTGCAGCAGACCGGCGAACCGGATTTCCTGCTGACCTACTATCCGGTCTACCACGACCGCCTGGTGCAGACCTACACCGCCCTGGGCCCGGGCTGGGGCTACGGCCAGCCCTGGGGCTACCGGACCGGGGCCACCCTGGAGGAGGTGCAGACCTTCCGGGAAGGCAGCATCGTCCTGGAGGTGGTGGACAACAAGAGCAACCAGCTGGTTTGGCAGGCCGTGGCGGAGGGCGCCCTGTCGGGCATCCAGGATCCCCGGGACGCCGACGAGCAGGTGACGGTGGCGGTCAAGAAGATGCTGGCCAAGTTCCCGCCCCCCCCTGCCCGGTGACCGGCCGGAACCCGTTCATTTTTGTTTTTCCAACTGAAGGAGCCGGTAGGATTGCTATCCTGGGGCAATCATGGATACCAATCGAATTCTGATCGTCGATGACGAACCCGATTTCCGGACCCTCCTGGTGGAGGCCCTGGGAAGCATGGGCTACTCGCCCGAGGGTGCGGAAACGGCCGAAGTGGCCATCCAGATGGCCAAGGCCCGGCACTACGCCATCATCTTCACCGACCTCAACATGCCGGGCGGGCTGTCCGGCCTGGACCTGATCAACACCGTCCAGGAAATCGACCCTCGCACCTTCTGCATCCTCATGACCGGCTACGCCACCACCGAGTCGGCCATCCAGGCGCTCAAACGCGGCGCCTACGACTTCATCCAGAAGCCGTTCAAGCTGGCCGAACTGGACGCCAGCCTGGTGCGGGCCCTGGACCACTACAAGCTGAAGCGGGACAACGAGGCCTACCAGACCCAGCTGGAGACCATGGTGCAGGAGCGCACCCAGGAGATTCTCAAGCTCAACGAGAACATCGAAAAGCTGTTCGAAGGGTTCGTCAACGCCGCCGTGACCGCGATTGAAGAACGCGACCCCTCCACCTCCGGCCATTCCGCCCGGGTGGCGCTGCTCACCGTGGGCCTGGCCGAGGCGGTCAACCGCACCCCGGACGGCCCCTACGGCCAGCTCAACTTCAGCGAGGCGCAGCTGCGGGAGATCCGCTACGCCAGCCTGCTGCACGATTTCGGCAAGGTCGGGGTGCGCGAGCAGGTGCTGGTCAAGGCGCGCAAGCTGGAGCCGGAGCGCCTGGAACGCATCCTCCAGCGGCTCTACCAGCGGGACCTGGAGTCCATCAATGCCAGGATCCTGGAGGCCTGGAAGAACGGCGAGCCGTACGACCCGGCCTACCCCAAGGTGCTGATGACCGCCCGCCAGGTGGAGCGCGAGCGCATCGCCGACCTGATCCTGCGCAGCAACGAGCCCCAGGTGCTGCCCCAGGAGGTGGTGGAGGCCATGGACGAGCTGGAGGAGCTCGGCTTCCACCATTGGCGGGAAGGCGAGGCGCGGATCCTGGAAAGCGCCGACATCTCCGCCCTGCGCATTCCCAAGGGCAGCCTCTCCAAGGAGGAGCGCGAGGAGATCAACAGCCACGTGCAGAAGACCTTCAACTTCCTCAGCAAGATCCCCTGGACCGGGCCCTTCGCCCAGGTGGCCGACATCGCCTATGCCCACCACGAGCGGCTGAACGGCATGGGCTACCCGCGGCACCTGAAGGCGGACCAGATCCCCACCCAGAGCAAGCTCATGGCCATCTGCGACGTGCACGACGCCCTGGTGGCCGCCGACCGCCCGTACAAGGCCGCCGTGAGCATCCCGCGCAGCCTGGAGATCCTGGAGTTCGAAACCAAGGCCGGCCTGCTGGACCGGGGCGCCTTGAACATCTTCCTGGAAGCCAAGATCTACGAGCTGACCAAGGGCATGCTGAATGTCGAGACGGTCAGCCCATGACCGCCGATCCCATCCTCCTGGTGGATGACGAGGCGGACCTGAGGACCAACCTCAAGGAAGCCCTCACCCAGGACGGCTATCAGGTGGAGGACGCGGCCGACGCCAACGCCGCGCTGGCGCTCATGGGCGTGCGGCACTACCCGGTGGTGCTCACCGACCTGAGCATGCCGGGCGGCCCCAGCGGCTTCCAGTTGATCGAGGCGGTGAAGGCCAACGATCCGCTCACCCTCTGCGTGGTGATCACCGCCTACGCCTCCATGGAAACGGCCATCCAGGCGGTGAAGTACGGGGCCTACGACTTCGTCCAGAAGCCGTTCAAGCTGGCGGAGATCGAGGCGGTGCTGGATCGGGCCCTGGACCACGCGGCGGTGCTGCGCCAGCTGGCCAACTACCAGAACGACCTGGAGGGCCGGGTGCTGGACCGGATGCGGGAACTCAACCAGTTCCATGAAGAAGTGTTGGAATTGAACGATCTCCTGGTCGCCTCCCAGGGAGAGATGAGCGAGCCGCCCATTCTGGAGCCGTTCCTGGACCACCTGCGGGCCCGGTTCCGGCCCGACCGGTGCCTGGCCCTGCTGCCCACCGCGGACGACGGCTGGGAGCTGCCCGGCGGCCCCAGCCCCCGGTGGCGCACCGCCCTGCCGGCGCCCTCGCGGCTGCAGGGCCCGGTGCCCTGGGAATGGCAGGAAGGCAGCTCCGAGGGCCACCTGGTCCCCCTGCGCAGCGGCGAGCTGCTGCTGGGCGTGGTCTGCCTGGGCTTCCAGGAGCGCAGCGGGTTCCACCCGGACGACCCGGCCTTCGTGCTCTGGCGCCGGCAGCTGGAAGCGGCCCTGCACGGGCTCCGGCGCACCCGCGACCAGATGACCCTGAAATCCCCCAACCCCTGAAGGAGACCATGCCGGAAACGCCGCACCTGCTGCTCTGGACGGGAATCTTCGGACTGGACGGCCCGGAGGTCCATCAGGATTTCACCCCGGGCGGGGTGGTCCTGTTCGGCCGCAACCTCGATCCCGACCCCAGCGCCGGCCCCGCCCGCTGCGCGGCCCTGGTGCGCCAGCTGCAGGACCGCTGGGGCGCGGCCGCCCCGCTGGCGGTGGCGCTGGACCAGGAAGGCGGCAGCGTCTCCCGGCTGCGGCCGTGGACCGGGCCCACCCCGTCCCTGCGCGACCTGTGGCGCCAGGGCGGCCCCGGGGCCTGCCGGCGCTGGGGCGCCCTGTGGGGCCGGGGCCTGGCGCTGCTGGGCATCAACGTGGACTTCGCCCCGGTGGCCGACCTGTGGGCGCCCGGGGCCGCCCTGGGCGACCGCTGCGCCAGCCCCCTGCCCCTGGAGGCGGCCGCGGCCGCCGGGGCCTTCCTGCACGGCCTGGAGGAGGCCGGCGTGCGGGGCTGCCTCAAGCACTTCCCGGGCCTGGGCGGCACCGCCCTGGACAGCCACCTGGGCCTGCCGGAACGCGCCGACCCCCGGGCCGCCTCGGCAAGCGCCCTGCCGTTCCGCATGCTGGCCCACGCCGACCGCCTGGTGATGGTGGCGCACCTTCTTCTGCCCGAAAGCCGCGGGCTGCCGGCCAGCCTGTGCCGGTCCATGGTGGCCGACAATCCATGGGGCCTTTGCGCCCGCTGGCTGCCCGACGACCTGGAGATGGGCGGCTGCCGCGACTGGGACTGGCCGGAGCGGGTGCGGCTCAGCCTGGAGGCCGGGCACCAGGCCCTGCTGGTGTGCCAGACCGAACCCGGCATCGCCGCCTGCGCCCGGGCCGCGGAACAGGTGCCGGAAGCCCTCTGGCGGCCGGCCCTGGCGCGGTTCCAGGCCATGCGCCGCCACCTGCCCGCGGCCCCCGGGTTCTCCCCGGAGGCGTGGAGCCGATGGCTCCAGGAGCTCCAGGAGGCCGTCGCCGCGCGGCTTCCCGTTGAAATTTCCAACCGTTTGGTTCCTTGAACGACACGGAGAGTTTCTCCGCTATCCTTAACCGAGCTAGGAGGCCCCATGGAACACGCCTATTATCCGCCCATTGTCATTGAGGAAACCCCGCGCGGCGAGCGCAGCTACGACATCTACTCCCGTTTGCTCAAGGACAACATCATCTTCATGGGCACGGCCATCGACGATTCCGTGGCCAACGCGGTGGTGGCGCAGATGCTCTTCCTGGAAAGCGAAGACCCCGACAAGGACATCCAGATCTACATCAACAGCCCCGGCGGCAGCGTCACCGCCGGCCTGGCCATCTACGACACCATGCAGTTCGTGAAGAACGACATCGTCACCTACTGCATCGGCCAGGCCGCGAGCATGGCCGCCCACCTGCTGGCGGCGGGCACCAAGGGCAAGCGGTTCGCCCTGCCCAGCGCCCGGATCATGATCCACCAGCCCTCCGGCGGCGCCCAGGGCCAGGCTTCGGACATCGAGATCTCCTACAAGGAGATCCAGCGCCTGAAGGAGAACCTGGCGGCGGCGCTGGCCAAGCACACCGGCCAGAACCTCAAGAAGGTCATGAAGGACATGGACCGGGACTTCTTCATGAGCGCCGACGAGGCCATGGAATACGGCATCATCGACAAGGTCCTGTCCGAGCGCCCGTCCTAGCCCCCTGCCCCGCATTCCCATGCAACCGCACGTCTTCGAGCACCTGCGCCGGCTGCCCCAGCAGCAGCCGCGACAGCCCCTCCAGGAGCTGCAGCGGATGCTGGGGCTCGACGCGGTGGTCAACCTGGCCGAGAACGGCAACCGCTGGGGGCCCACCGAGGCGGTCCGCGACCAGGTGCTGCGGGCGCTGGGCGGGTCCCCGCCCGCGTTCAGCCAGTATCCCCAGGGCGACGGGCTGGCGCTGCGCACCGCCATCGCCCGGCGCCGGGGCGTCGAGCCCGGCCAGATCCTGCTCGGCAACGGCAGCACCGAACTGATCGGGCTGGCCGCCCGGGCCATGCTCATGGACGGCGGCAGCGGCCTCGCGGCCCGGCACAGCTTCATGGCCTTCGGCCGGGCCACCCAGGCCGCCGGCGGCCGGTTCATCGAATGCCACGCCACCGCCACCGACCTGGAGGCGGCCCACCTGCTGGCCGCGGTGCAGCCGGACACCCGCATCGTCTACCTGGCCCATCCCAACAGCCCCACCGGCACCCTGCTGGAGCGGAGCGCCCTGGCCCAGCTGGTGCACGCGCTGCGGGAGGACATCCTGCTGGTGGTGGACCAGGCCTACGCCGAATACGAGGACCCCGCCAGCTACCCCAGCGCCGCGGCGCACCTGCAGGAACGCGGCAACCTCCTGGTGCTCCACACCTTCTCCAAGATCCACGGGCTGGCCGGGCTGCGCATCGGCTACGGCATCGCCAGCCCGGAGCTGGCCGACCTGCTGGAGCGCGTGCGAAGCCCCTTCAACACCAGCGCGCCGGCCCAGGCGGCGGCGGAAACCGCCCTGGCGGACGAGGCCTTCGAGGCCCTGTCCCGGTCCCGCAACCAGGCCGCCCGGACCGCCTTCCAGGCCGAAGCCGAGCGGCACCGCTGCCGGGTGTCCGGCCAGGCCGGGAACTTCATGCTCATGGAAACCGTGTTCCCGGCCCGGGAACTGCGCCGGGACCTGCTCCGCCAGGGGGTGCTGGTGTGCCCCCTGGACGGCTACGGCCTGCCCAACCACATCCGGGTGGCCATGGGCACCCCCCAGGACATGGCCGCCTTCTGGAAGGCGACCGGCCCCATCCTGGACAACCTGGGCTGCGGCTGCTCCTGAAGCCGCCCATCCCGCCAGGCCGAACCCATTCCAGGACTCAGGAGCCCCATGTTGGACCACTACCGCATCGCCAGCGACCTCCTCCAGGCTTCCGTGAAGCCCCCTGGCGCCGAACTCTGCCGGCTCCAGGCCGGGGGGCTGGACCTGCTCTGGAACGGCGACCCGGCGGTGTGGGGGCGCCAGGCCCCGGTGCTGTTCCCGGTGGTGGGCGAGCTCAAGGGCGGCCGGCTGGTGCACCAGGGGCGGGCCTACCCCATGGGCCGGCACGGCTTCGCCCGGGACATGACGTTCCGCCTGGTCCGGCTCACCGCCCATTCCTGCAGCTTCCGGCTGGGCGACGACCCCGCCACCCGGGCCAGCTACCCGTTCCCCTTCCAGCTGACCCTGGAATTCCGGATCGACGGCCCGGAGCTGCGGGTCCAGTACCAGCTGCACAACCCGGGCGACCAGGAGCTCCCCGCCAGCTTCGGCGCCCATCCCGCGTTCCGCTGGCCGCTGTTCCCCGGCGTTCCCCGCAAGGCCCACTGGGTGGAGTTCGAAAAGACCGAAAGCCAGCTGCTGCCGGTGCTGAACCCCGACGGCCTGATGGCCGGCACCTGCCGGCCCAGCCCCCTGGAAGGCCGCCTGCTGCCCCTCAGCGACGCCCTGTTCGCCCAGGACGCCCTCATCTTCCGGGCGGTGCAGAGCCGGGCGGTGCGCTACTCGGCCCCCGGCGCCCCGGTGCTGGAGGTGAGCTGGGACGGCTTCCCGCAGCTGGGCATCTGGTCCAAACCCGGGGCCGGCTTCCTCTGCATCGAGCCCTGGCGCGGCTACGCCAGCCCCGAAGGGTTCGACGGCGAGTTCGCCCACAAGCCCGGCGTCTTCCTGGTCAGCCCGGGCGCCACCGTGTCGGCCCAGTACACCGTGCGGGTCATGCCGCCGGAAATCGCCTGAAGCGCCCGGACCCACACTTTCCCTACCGAACCCCCTCCCGGTTTGAGACAATGCAACTTTGGATCGAGGAGATGGCATGGCGGTACAGTGCGGCATCGTGGGCTTGCCCAATGTGGGGAAATCCACGCTCTTCAATGCGCTGACCCGCGCCGGGGCGGCTTCGGCCAACTATCCGTTCTGCACCATCGAGCCCAACACCGGGGTGGTGGACGTGCCGGACCCGCGCCTGCAGCAGCTGGCCGAGCTGGTGAGCCCCCAGCGGATCATGCCGGCCTCCCAGGTGTTCGTGGACATCGCCGGGCTGGTGCGCGGCGCCAGCAAGGGCGAGGGCCTGGGCAACGCCTTCCTGGCCAACATCCGCGAAACCGACGCCATCGTCCAGGTGGTGCGCTGCTTCGAGGACGGGGACATCACCCACGTGGAGGGCACGGTCAACCCGGAACGGGACCTGTCCATCATCGACACCGAGCTCATCATCAAGGACCTGGACGGCGCCGAGAAGGCCCTGGACCGGCACCGCAAGGCCGCCAAGAGCGGCAACAAGGAATCCATCCAGCTGGCGGCGATCCTGGAGAAGGTGGCCGCCACCCTGGACCAGGGCCAGTGGGCCACCCAGGCCGGACTGTCCAGGGACCAGCTGGCGGCCATCAAGTCGTTCGGCTTCCTCACCCTCAAGCCCATGCTCCTGGTGGGCAACATCGCCGAAGCCGACATTCCCGATCCCGCGGCCAACACCCATTACGCCCACCTGATCCAGGCGGCCGCCGAGCGGGGCTGCCCGGTGCTGCCCATCTGCTCCAAGCTGGAGGCGGAGATCCAGGAGCTGAGCCCCGAAGAGCGCCCCCTGTTCCTGGAGGAGGCGGGCCTGACCGAGCCCGGGCTCGACCGGCTCATCCACGCCTCGTTCAAGCTGCTGAACCTGCAGACCTACTTCACCGCCGGGCCCAAGGAGGTGCGGGCCTGGACCATCCCGGTCGGCGCCACCGGCCCCCAGGCCGCCGGGGTCATCCACACCGACTTCGAGAAGGGCTTCATCCGCGCCCAGGTGATCGGCTACGAGGACTACATCCAGTACAAGGGCGAGCTCGGGGCCAAGGAAGCCGGCCGGATGCGCAGTGAAGGCAAGGAATACATTGTGCATGACGGTGATGTCATGCATTTCCTCTTCAACGTCTAGCCCCCCGCCATGAGCAGGCTCAAGCCAGGCAAGGAGGGCCGGAGCACTCCCGTGGAGGACCCGCAGGCGGTGGCGGATGCCCTGCAGATGCTGTTCGAAGCGGAAACGGAGTTCTTCATCAAGGTGGAAGGCACCGCGACCCTCCCCTACGCCTCCCGGGTCCAGCTGTTCGACCTGCCGGAAGACCAGCTGGTGCTCAAGCTGGTGCGGCCCCTGCCGCACGAGATGCCGGCCGGCGCGCTGTTCACGATGACCTTCACGGTGGACGACCTGCGCTTCGAGGCCAGCATCGAGCTGCTGGGCCGCTTCGGCTACCTGCAATACAGTTTCCGCCCGCCCACCAGCCTGTTCCAGGCGGACCGGCGCCGGCACAAGCGCTACCCCTTCCGTCCCCGGGAGAACGCCTACGTCATCGCCCAGAACGCCGCGATCCCCGGGCTCGGGGTGGCCGGGCCGCTGGTGAACGTCAGCCAGGGCGGGATGGCGCTGCGGGTGGACCGGGCGCTGCGCATGGACGACGGGGTGCGGGTTCCGGTGAGCACGGCCCTGTTCGAGCGGGGCAAGGGGTTCCCCAGGTTCCGGCTGCAGGATCTTCCGCTGCTGCGCCTGCTGGAGGGACGGGCGCTCTGCGCCCACTGCACCGAACACGGCACCGAGCTGGTGCTGGGCCTCTCCTTCACCGGCATGGGCCTGGAGGAGGAGGCGGCCCTGGCCCGCTCCCTGGAGTTCCGGGAAAAGATGTACCGGGGCGGGCAGCGGCCCGAAGGCGAGCCGGCCCGCCCCGGCCAGCCCCAGGCGGAAGGCGAGGAGCCGGAACCCGAGCCCGAATCCCGGGCCCAGGAAGTCACCGCCCTGCTCCGGCTGCGGCGCCGCGCCGCCCGGGTGGTGCTGGTGATGGCCGACGGCCCGGTGCGGGCGGGCATCCAGGATAGGCTCCGGCAGCACGGCTACCACCGGACGGAGACCATCGAGCACATGGGCCTGCTCCGGCCGCTGTGCGAACCCGGCCAGCGCCAGGCCCTTCCAGCCATGGTCCTGGCCGACCTGGCCCTGGCCCGCACCGGCGACGCCGAGCCCCTGGCGGCGGCCCGCATCCTCGAGAACCAGATGCTCGAACTGGGCGGCCTGGCCACCATCATCCTGTGCGAAGAGGTGGATCCCACCCTGCTGCTGGCCCAGGGGGCCCGGACCCGGTTCCTGCCCTACCCCGACGAGCGCGGCGACCGCTGGGTGGAGACCCTGGACGGGATGCTGGGCTGAACCCGGCGGTTCAGGCTGGATGGCTCGCCATGAACCGCGTGATCTCCCCCACCTCTTCCGGAGCCAGCCTGAACTCCGCCGCCCCGGCCACCCCAGCCACCTGGCCCGCATTGCGGACGCCGACGATGGCTCCGGTGACCTGGGGTGAGCGCAGGCACCAGGCGATGGCCGCCTCGCCCGCGGTCCGCCCGTGGCGGGCGCCGATGGTCTTGAGCAGGTCGGCCAGGGCCAGGTTGCGGGAGAGCTTGGGCTCCTGGTACTGGGCCTTGCCCTTGCGGAAATCGTCGTCCGGCAGGGCCGCCACCCGCTCCCGGGTCATCTTGCCGGTGAGCAGGCCGCTCTTCATGGGGCTGTAGACCAGCACGCCCAGGTGCTCCCGCTGGCAGAACGGCAGGTGTTCGGCCTCCACTTCCGGCGAGATGATGGAATAGGGCGGCTGCAGGGACGTCACCTGGCCCTTGGCGGCCACCCGCCGGATCTGGGCGGGACTGAAGTTGCAGACGCCGGCCCAGCGGATGCTGCCCTTGGCCTTGAGCGCCTCGATGGCCTCCCAGGCCTCGTCCAGCTCGCTCTCGGGGTCGGGCCAGTGGATCTGGTAGAGGTCGATGGTCTCCACCCTGAGCCGGCGCAGGCTGTCCTCGCATTCCCGCAGCACGGATTCCCGCTTGAGCCGGCCGGACACCTTCCGGTCCTTGTCCCAGACCAGGCCGCACTTGGTGAACAGGTAGGGCCGCGCCGCCACCCCTGACAGGGCCCGGGCCACCACCTCTTCCGAATGGCCCAGGCCGTACACCGCGGCGGTGTCGATCCAGTTCCAGCCCGCGTCCAGGGCGGCGTGGATGGCCGCGATGGAATCCTGGTCGTCCTGCGGGCCCCAGCCGAAAGCCCAGTTGTTGCCGCCCATCGCCCAGGCGCCGACTCCCAGGGGGGTGATCTTCAAGTCGCTTTTACCCAACTGCCGCTTTTCCATGGGAACGCTCCTTGGGGCATTATGCCCCAGCGGGACGGAGTTCAACAGTCATTGCACCGGCGCCAGCTTCACCGCCCCGCCGCTGCCGTTGGCGCGCAGCAGGCTGTCCTGGATCCGGTTGCCGCCCCTGAGCACGGGGTCGGAGGCGTCCTTGGCCAGCAGGATGCCGCCCCGGGCGTTGCGGTGCACCACGCATTCCTCCAGGGTCACCTCGGCGTCCTCGAACAGCAGGATCCCGGTGTCCCGGCCGTCGCGCAGGTCGCAGCGCACCAGCAGCAGGCTGCCGCCGGGCTCCACCTTGGCCCCGGTCCGGGCGTTGCCGTAGATCTCGCAGCCTTCCAGCACGCCCCGCCCCTGGGCCCCGCAGACCACGCCGAACGACTGCCCCTCGAACACCTTGCAGGCCTTCATCTGCACGGTGGCACCCTGCTGGACCAGCACCGCCGGTTCCCCGTTGGTCTGCAGTTCGCAGTCCTCCATGGAAAGCAGCCCGGCCCCCAGCACCGAGGCGCCCAGGCCGGCGTTGCCGGACACCCGGCAGCCGCGCAGCTGCACCGTGGCCCCGGCCACCGCGTGCACCCCGCCGCAGGCGTGGCCGGACAGGTCGCAGTCGTCCAGGGCGGCCTGGCCGCGCTCCAGCACCAGCACCCCCACCGAGCGGCTGTCGGTGATCCGGCAGTGGTTCAGCTCCACCCGGGCGTCGGCCTCCACCTCCACGCCCCCCGCCTCCTGCCCCGAGCATTGGCAGTTCTCCAGCGTGGCCTGGGCGCCCGGAAGCAGGGCCAGGCCCACCCCCAGTGTGGTGCGGATCCGGCAGCCGGACGCGGTCAGCCGCGCGCCGGCCTCCACCCGCAGCCCCACCCGCCCGTCGCCCTCCACCAGGCACTCCTCCAGCCGGGCCCCGGCCCGCGGCCCGAGCAGCATGCCGCCCTGGCCGGAGCTGCGCAGGCTGCAGTCCCGGAACAGCGGCTCGCCGGCGCCGGTGACCAGCACCGCCGGCCCGCTCTGGGCGAAGATGGCGCAGTTCTCCACCAGGGCCTCGCCCTGGGCCACCAGCAGGGCCGGCGCGGCGTCGACGTCCAGCCCCTGCAACTGCAGGTTGCCGAGCCGCACCCCGGAGGCCTGCAGGCTGAGGCAGGGCCCCTTGGCGCTTTCGATGACCACGTCCGAAGGGCCGCCCTCGCCGATGATCGACACCGGCCGGTCCACCACCAGGGACTCCCGGTACACCCCCGGCATCACCAGGATCCGGGCGCCCGGCTCCGCCTGGCGCAGCGCCACCCGCAGGCTCATGCACTGGCCCTTGCCGTTCTTGGCCACCACCAGGGTCTGGTGGCCGCCCTGCCCGGCCGGCGCGGGGGCCCGGACCGGCTCGGCGGGCACCACCAGGCAGCGGCGGATGGCCTCGGCCAGGGCGTCGGCGCTGGAGAACCGGTCCTCCGGCAGCTTGGCCAGGGCCCGGTTCACCACCTCCAGGATGGCCGGGGGCGCCGCCTGCACCTCCTCCGGAAGGAACGGCGCCGGCGGCTTGCGGAGGATGGCGGTGAGCACCGAGGTGGCGGTCTCCCCGGTGAACGGGCGCCGGCCGCCGGAGAGGATCTCGTACAGGATCACCCCCATGGCGAAGATGTCCGAGGCGGGCCCGGCCTTGCCGGAATCCAGGTACTCGGGGGCCATGTAGTTCACCGTGCCCATCCAGTTGCCCTGCTGGGTGAGGTCGGAGTGCCCCACCAGCGCCACCCCGAAATCCATCAGCTTGGCCACGGGCCGCTTCCCGGTGCGGCTCACCAGGATGTTGGAGGGCTTGATGTCCCGGTGCACGATGCCCCGCTCGTGGGCGTAGCCCAGCCCCTCGCAGGCCTGGGCCAGCAGCTCCAGCAGCTCCGGCAGGGGGCACTGGCGGGAACGGATCAGCCCGTCCAGGCCGTCCCCGTCGACGAACTCCATGGCCATGTAGTAGAGCCCTTCGTCCTCACCGAACTCGAACACCGTCACGACATTGGGATGGTTCAAGGAGCCCGCCGCGCGCGCCTCGCGCTCGAACCGGGCGGTGGCCTCCGCGCCGAACGCCGAGCCCAGGCGGATGGTCTTCACCGCCACCGGACGGTCCAGGCCCGGGTCCCGGCCCAGGAACACCTTCCCCATGGCGCCCTGGCCCAGGAGGCGGAGGATTTCGAACTTCCCGATCGTGTCTCGCATCGAATCCCTCGCCCCGGACGCCGCCAGGGTGCACTTGCTCATCGGCAAGTCAGGCTAAAGCTTTACCGCATCTGGATGCCCATGGCGTCCAGCCTGGCGATGCGCTTGGCCACCGGCGGGTGGGTGGAGAACAGCTCCAGGAGGCCCCCGCCGCGCAGCGGGTTGATGATCATCATGTGCGCCGTGGCCGGCTGGGCGTCGTGCATGGGGCTCATCCGGTTGAAGCCCTCGATGCGCTTCAGGGCCGAGGCCAGCTGATCGGGCCGGCCGGTGAGGTGGGCCGAATAGTCGTCCGCCTCGTATTCCCTGGATCGGCTCACGGCCATCTGCAGCAGCAGCGCGGCGATCGGCCCCAGGATCATCACCAGGATGGCGGCCAGGGGGTTGCCCCCTTCGCGGTCGTCCCGGGGGCGGAAGAAGATGGCCATGCGCGACAGCAGCATGATGGCCTGGGCCAGCACCGCGCAGATGCTGCCGATGAGGATGTCCCGGTGCTTCACGTGGCCCAGCTCGTGGCCCAGCACGCCCTCCAGCTCCTGGCGCGACAGGGTGGCCAGGATGCCCTCGGTGACCGCCACCACCGCGTGCGCCGGATCCCGCCCGGTGGCGAAGGCGTTGGGGGTCTCGTCGGGGATGATCGCCACCCGGGGCATGGGCAGCCCGGCCCGCTGGGCTAGGTTGGCCACGATGGCGCACAGCTCCGGCGCCTGGGACGGGTCCACCAGCTGCGCCCGGTAGCTGGCCAGCACGATCCGGTCGGAAAAGAAATAGCTGACGCCGTTCAGCACGATGCTGAGCATCAGGGCCAGGATCACCCCCGACTGGCCATACAGCGCATCGCCGATCCACACCAGCAAGGCGGTCATGGCCATGATCAAGATGAAAGTTTTAACACCGTTCACAGGCATACCTCCGATCCATCGTAACCCACAGCGCTGCGGAAGCGGTCGCGACCCTGATAGCCTTGGAGTTGCGGCATGATTCGAAGAGGTTTCGCAGAAGGAGTCCGCCATGCAAATGAACGACATCCCGTTCGCCACCACCGACTGGTCCCAGGTGCCGGTCACCGAGCACAAGGGCACCACCGGCATGGCCTATTGGCGCACCCGCGAGTTCGGCGGCATCCGGGTGCGGATGGTGGAATACACCCCCGGCTACCGGGCCGACCACTGGTGTTCCAAGGGCCACATCCTGCTCTGCCTGGAAGGCGGGCTCCACACGGAGCTGCAGGACGGGCGCAGCTTCGACCTGACCCCGGGCGCCAGCTACCAGGTGGCCGACCATGCCGAGGCCCATCAGTCGTCCACCGCCGGCGGCGCCAAGCTGTTCATCGTCGACTGACTCACTGCAACGACAGGGCCCCCACCGAGCACGGGGCGGTGGTCAGCGTGTTGCCGGCCGCCGGCAGCATCTGGAACTGGACCACCTGCAGGGCGATGGCGGGGGAGGCCGCCAGCGGCAGCTGGGCGTCCAGGGCCACCCGGCAGATGGGCGCGTTCAGCGCCAGGTCGTTGCCGGCCCCTTTCTGGAAGTCGTCGGCCAACAGCGTGGTGCCGCCCTGGATGGCGCTCTTCAGCAGCGGGGTGCCGGTGCCCGGGTTGAACAGGACGTTTTCCACGTACTGGCTGTCGCCCGACGCCACCGCGGTCCAGGCCGCCGGACCCGAGGGGAGGGTGAGGCTGAAGGCGACCCCCCGGCCCCGGTCCCCCTCCGGCCCCACCAGGTCCAGCACCAGGTGGGTGGCGGTGGAAAGCTGGGCGTCGCGCACGAACCGGTAGCCGCCGGCCGGGGGATCCACGTAGACCAGGGACAGGCTGCCGGTGCCGCCGCCGGTGGTGCCGGACCCGCCCCCGGATCCGCCGCCGGAACCGCCGCCGCAGGCCAGCAGCCCGGTGAGGGTCAACAGGGCGAGGATTCGGCCACCAGATGTCATGCCGTCATGTATAATCAATAAATATTCTAGGGCAAGGGCGGACCCACCCGCTTCACCACCACCAGGGTCACGTCGTCCTTGAAGCCGCCGCCTTCCATGTGGGTGAAGGTCCGGGTGAGCAGGGCTTCGAACACCTCGTCGGCGGTCCCCCGGGGCAGCTGGCGCACCACCTCCACCAGGGCGGCGTCGCCCAGTTCCTCGCCGCAGGCGTTTTCCGCCTCCACCAGGCCGTCGGTGAAGATCACCAGGGTGTCCCCGGGACGCATGGTGGTGCGGCCCTCCGCGAAGGTGGCGCCCGGGAGCAGCCCCACCATGGGCCCGGTGGGCATGAGCCGCTGCCAGGGGCGGCCGTCGGCCGGCACCAGCAGCGGCGGGTTGTGCCCGCCGTTGACGTAGCGCAGATCGCCGTTGGCCGGGTTGAGGCTGCCCATGAACAGGGTGGCGTAGCGGTTCCGGTCGCGCACCTCGTTCATGCGGGCGTTGAGCCGGAGCGCCAGCTCGCCCCAGTCCGCCACCCGCAGATCGGCCATGGCCCGGAGGAAGGCGGACAGCTGGGTCATCATCAGCGAGGCGGGCAGCCCCTTGCCGGAGATGTCGCCCACGGCCAGGTGCAGCCGGGGGCTGCGGTCCAGGTCGGAGGCCATCCACAGGTCG
The DNA here is from genome assembly GCA_031292735.1 of Holophaga sp. Next base: position 6,966 of record JARLGP010000172.1, on the reverse strand, counting down.
TAGAGGTCGCCGCCCACCGCCTGGTACGGCAGGTTGGCCGCGGCGCATTGCCAGCCCGGGGGCTCCGGCAGGCGCTTGGGCAGGATCCGCCGCTGGATGTTCCGGGCCAGTTCCAGGTCCTTTTCCAGCTTCACCGCCTGGATCCGCCCCTCGCGCAGCTCCCGGCCGGTGAGCTGGGAGCAGGTGATGTTCAGCAGGGTCTGGAAGAACAGCTCGTCGTCCTCGTTCATGGGACCGGTGCTGGGCGCGGCGGCGTAGACGAAGCCGTGGCTGTGGTCCAGGTCGCGCAGCTCCACCGCGTGCACCAGGCCCTTGGCCGCCACCAGCCCGTGCAGGGCGTCGCCGGACAGGGCCGACGGCAGCGGCCCCAGCCCCCGGCTGTGCATCACCCGCCCGGTCAGGTCCACCACCAGCATGCGCTGGATGCTGAACTCGCTGGCCAGGGCGTCACCCATGAGCCGGACCAGGTCCTGGGCCGTTTCCGCCTCGCCCAGGGTGCGGGTCAGGTCGAACAGGGTGCTGAGCCGGGAGATCTGCATGGCCAGGGCCCGGTTCTGGTCGCTGCGGTTGGATTCCAGCCGGCGCCAGGCCAGCAGCGGGGCCGAAATGGACAGCAGCAGGACCAGCGCGTCCGGCACCTTGGGCGTGCGCACCACCAGGTGGGCGTAGTAGTCCTCGCCGAACACCCAGGGCAGGCTGGCCCAGCCCGGGCCCGGGTGGAGCGGGAAGGCCGGGGCGTTGCCGCGCAGGAACAGCCAGCGGCTGCCGTTCCAGAGCCCGCCCTGGGAGGCCTTGGCGATGCCCAGGGCGGTGACCCCCACCAGATGGATCAGGGCCTCCTCGGTCACCTGGTCCGGGAAGGTCTCCAGGAAGTCGATGATCGGCAGCAGTTCCTGGGTGCCCTCGGGAATCCGCATGGACAGGTCCCGCAGGCGCTGGAAGGACGCGTTGGGGTCCAGGGGGACCAGGGGGGGCGCCGGGTTCACACCACGCGCTTGATCATGAGGCACTCGCTGCCCTCGCCGGTTTCGATGAAACGGATCTCGTCCATAAAACGGCTCATGAGGAGCAGCCCAAGCCCCCCCTTGCGGGGGTGTTTGACGTATTCCTTGGGATCCGGCAGCACCACCTCGTTGTCCCGGATGGGCCGTCCGGTGTGGTGGATGTGCACCTCCAGGGCCTGGGGCAGGAAGCGCAGCTCGATGTCCACCAGGTGGTCGGCCTCGCCGCTGTAGGCGTGGACGATCACGTTGGTGACCGCCTCGTCCACGGCGATGGAGATCTTGGCCGAGGTGGCGTCGTCCATGCCGGCGACCATGGAAGCGCGCTTGGCCATCCCGGTCACTAGGTTCAGATAGCGGGTCTGGCTCGGTATGACCAGCCGGAAGGATTCGGGTTCAGCCGGATTGCGCACTCAGATCGTCCCGTTCAAACTTTGCAAAGCTTCCTCTTCGGTTGCGAACACACGGTAAAGCTCGGTGAAGCCCAGGGTATCGAAGATTTCATGGACATTTTTCTGGAGATTGCAGAGCAGGATGTCCCCTCCGTTATCCCGAACGGTTTCAATCAGCCCCATTATGGCCCCAAGACCCGCTGAACTGATATAATTAAGCAATATACAATCCAACAAGATCGTGTATTTGCCGGCATGGACCAGCGTTTCCATGGCCCCCTCGAACTGCCGGACCGTATGGGCGTTGATGAAGCCTTCCGGCCTCAGCACCGCCACGCCGTCCACCTCGTGGACCTGGATGAAAAGGTCAGCCATGCATCTGCTCCAAGAACCTCGCTGAATCCTATCGCCCCCATGAAAGAATTGCCAGCCGCGGAGCAGCGGGATTCCCGGAACGGCGGCCCCGGTTCGGGTAGTATCATGGGTAAACCCGAGACCGCTATGGACGAAAGCAATCAAGCCGGACTGAAGAACGTGCTTCAACAGTGGGTGGATGACCGGCAGCTGGCGCTCCGGGAGAGGGTGCTTGCCGCGCTGGACGAGGCGCCGTCGGCGCCGGACGCCGCGCTGGTGGATCGCATCCTGTCCATGGTGCCGCCCGCCCCGCCGGCGGCCGAAAGGGACACCGACGCCGACCTGGGCGCCGGGCTGGACCTCATGGCGGAAGCCGCCACCCAGGGCGAGGTGCTCAAGCGCCTGCTGGAGGCGATCATGCGCTTCGGCCAGCGGAGCGCCCTGTTCGTCATCAAGCAGGGCATCGCCACCCTCTATGCCCACCGAGGATTCGAGGCGGACCACCCCAAGCTGGGGGTTCCCGTGGTGCCGCCGCCCGACCTGGAGCAGCTGATCCATGGCCAGACCGGCCTGGTCGCCGCCCCGGGCCCGGCCTACCTGGCCCTGCTGGGCCCGCTCAGCCAGACCCCGGCCCCTGCGCTGCGCATCATCCCGCTCCATCTGCGGCGCAAGACCGTGGCCCTGCTGCTGGTGGACAGCGGGCCGCAGCCGGGGCTGACCCATCCCAGCTACCTGCGGGCCGTCGCCCTGGGGGCGGAAGCCCGGCTCACGGCGCTGGCCGGGGCCCGGGAGGAGGAGCGGGTGGCCCATACCGCGGCCCAGCCCTCGGTGCTCACCCAGCGGATCCCCGACCCCATTGCCGAAACCGGCGTGCCGGCGCTGGATCCCATGGTCCGCATCAACGCCGAGCGCAGCGCCCGGGTGCTGGTCGGCGACATCGAGCTGTACTTCCCGGCCAAGGTCGCCCAAGGGCAAAGTCAGGGCAACCTCTATGCCGCCATGAGGGACGAATTGGATCGGAGCCGGGCTTCCTTCGTGGAACGGTACGGGGCCGAATTGGAAAGCCAACACCAGATTTTCTACAAGACCGTGGTCCAGCAGCTATGCGCTGGGAACCCCGCCCGCCTCGGTCCAGCCCCCTGGGCGACCCGGTGAGGACCGGGTGTCATGGAAAAAATATTTTTTCTCCCTGGTGACAACGGCCTGGAAACATGGTAAATCCTTGATCCTTTGACGGGATTGAGGGAGCCATGGCGAATTTGGGTAAAAAGTGGACTTGTTTCAGCTGCGGGGCGAAGTTCTATGACTTCACCAAGACCGAAGCGTTGTGCCCCAAGTGCGGGGCGAACCAGAAAGAAGCCCCGGCCAAGCCCAAGGCGGTCAAGAAGGAAAAGGTAGTGCTGCAGATCGAGGACGATTTCGTGCCGGAAGTGGATGCCGACGCCGCCGGCGAGGATACCCTGGAAGAAAGCCTGGGCATCTCCGGGGCCCGGGCCGAGGGAGTGGATCCGGGAGACCTGCAGATGGACGATTACGACGAATGAGCCAGCCAGCCATGCCTCCCTGCGTCCGGGTCGACCGGCACACCCACCTGGAGGGCAGCCTGGATCCCGCCTGGGTCCAGCGTCGCGCCGCGGATGAAGGGCTCACCCCGCCCCGCGCCCTGGAGGCCCTGTGGCGCAACGAGGCGGTACCTTTTGAAGGGTTCATCAGGGCTTTCTTCTTCGGCTGCGGCTTCCTGCGCAGTTCCGAAGCGGTGGCCTCGGCCATCCAGGCATCGGTGGAGCGCCTGCCCCCGCCCGTGCCGGGCCAGGCCCGGGGCATCGACATGTGGCTCTCCCCCCACTTCCTGGTGAAGCAGGGCCAGTTCCTCACCCTGGACGCCCTGTGGCGGGGCATGGAGGAAGGCATCCTGAAAGCCCGGAGCCAGGGCGTGCAGATCGCCATCATCATCGACGCGGTCAACCACTTCGGGGTCGAGCACGGCCATGAAGTGCTGGACCTGGTGCTGCCGGAGCTGCCCCCCTGGGTGGTCGGCTTCTCCACCGGCGGTCTGGAAGGCGTCCCGTTCAAGGACTGGGCCCCGGTGTTCGACCGGGCGCGCAAGGCCGGCCTGCGTCTGGCCGCCCACGCCGGCGAGAACGGACCGGCCAGCAACGTGCGCGAGGCCATCCTGGAGGCCGGGGTGGAGCGCATCGTCCATGGGGTCCGGGCCGCCAGCCATCCCGACATCCTGGAGCTTCTGGCGGAGCGCAAGATCCCCGTGGACGTCTGCATCACCTCCAACCGGGCGCTGGTGCCGGACCTGGGCGGGCACCCCCTGCCCGCCATGCTCCGGGCCGGAGTCCGCTGCGCCCTGGGCACCGACGACCCCGGGGTGATCCCCTGCGACCTGCCCGGGGAATGGGAACAGGCCCTGGGCCTGGGCCTCAGCCAGGCCGAGCTGGAGGCCGTGCGCACCCATTCCGATGCCGATGCCTGGTGCCTTCAACTTAAAGGCGCGTGAATTCCGAGCACTTTTATGGCAAAATAGCGGATTCGGTGTGCGCCCGTAGCTCAGCTGGATAGAGCATCAGGCTTCGAACCTGAGGGTCGGGCGTTCGAGTCGCTCCGGGCGCACCACGAACAGACATGACGAGGCTTACCATGCGAATGTGGCGGAACTGGTAGACGCACTGGATTTAGGTTCCAGCGGTTCACACCGTGCGGGTTCGAGTCCCGCCATTCGCACCATTTGCCGGCCCCACAGCTTCTCCTTTCCCAACTCGCAGCAGGAGCACCCATGCAATCCAGCCTTACCCATCACACCGCCACGCGGAAGTCCCTGGAAGTCACTGTTCCCGCTTCGGAGGTGACCGCTGAATTCAGCAAGGTGATCGCCAAGCTGACGCCGAAAGTCAAGATCCCCGGATTCCGCCCCGGCAAGGCCCCCAAGTCCGTGTTGCTGTCCCGCTATGAGCGCGAGATCCAGTCCGAAGTGGCTGAAGCCCTGGTCGAGAAGCACTTCATGGAAGCCGCCACCGCCGCCGGCACCCAGCCCATCTCCCGCCCCGCCCTGGAAAAGGTGGAGCTCAAGGAGGGCGCCGAAGGGAAGATCAAGGCGCTGTTCGACGTTGCGCCCGAGGTGACCATCCCCGAGTACAAGGGCCTGGCGGTCACCAAGAAGAAGCGGAAGATCGACGACGCCGCCGTGGCCGAGCAGTTGGAGGCCATGCGCCAGGAGGCCGCCAAGTTCATCCCCGTGGAGGACACCGGCGCGGCGCTGGGCCATTACGCCACCCTGGACATCAAGGTGAAGCCCCAGGGCATGAAGGCCATGGACTACAAGGACCAGGTGATCCAGCTGGCCGAGGGCCGCCCGTTCGACGCCGAGATCCTCGGCATGCGGGTGGACGAATCCCGGAAGTTCTCCATCACCATCCCCGAAGGGGACGCCAACAAGACCATGGCCGGCAAGCCGATCGCCTACGAGGCCACGATGAAGGACCTGCGCAGCCGGGAAGTGCCCGAGCTGAACGACGACTTCGCCAAGGACCTGGGCCCCCACGCCAACCTGGAGGAACTCAAGCAGTCCGTGCGCAAGGAGCTGGAGGAATCCGCCGAGAACGACGCCCTGTCCCGGGCGCACCAGACCATCCTGGAGGGCTTCCTGGACGCCACCTCCTTCGAGGTGCCCGGCTCCATGGTGGCCCTGCAGTTGAACGACTACTGCCAGGAATTCGGCGAGATGGTGGCCCGCCAGGGGGTCGACCCCAAGAAGGTCAACTGGGAAGCCTACCGGCAGAGCCGCCAGCGTGAAGCCGAGCGGGCCGTGCGATCCGGCTACCTGCTCCAGGCCATCGGCAACACCGAGGACATCCAGGTGAGCGACGAGGAAGTGGACGCCGAGATCAAGGAGTTCATGGCCGACCGCAAGGTGCAGCAGCCCTTCGAGACCTTCAAGAAGCAGCTGGACGAGGGCGGCGCCACCAACGAGATCAAGGGCCGGGTGCGCACCGACAAGATCTTCTCCCACATCCTCGGCATGGCCACCGTCACCGAGGAGCTGCTGGACGAGGAGGCCTTCAAGGCCCTGCTGGAACTGGAGCGTCGGCGCGAGTCCGGCGTCCCCGCGGCCCGGTTCGACGCGGGCGGCGTGGAAGGCGGCGAGCTGGAGCACCAGGAAGGCGGCGACCCCGACGCGGTGGTGCCCGCGGCCGAAGAAGGCCACGTCCACGGCCCCGACTGCGACCATGAGCACGAGCACTAGACCCTCCGCGGTGCCTGCCAGGATCGGCATCGTCACCATCTCGGACCGGGCCAGCTCAGGGGTCTACCAGGACCTGAGCGGCCCGGCCATCCGGGAGACCTTGACCAGCTTCCTGGCTTCCCCCTGGGAGGAAGTCTACCGGTTGATCCCGGACGAGCAGGACCAGATCGAAGCGACCCTCAAGGCCCTGTGCGATGACGAGGGCTGCTGCCTGGTGCTCACCACCGGCGGCACCGGGCCCAGCCCCCGGGACGTGACCCCCGAGGCCACCCGGGCGGTGTGCTCGCGCATCCTGGACGGCTTCGGCGAGCGCATGCGCGCCGTGTCCCTGCAGTACGTGGCCACCGCCATCCTGTCCCGGCAGTGTGCCGGGCTGCGCGGCAGCAGCCTGATCGTCAACCTGCCCGGCAAGCCGCGCTCCATCCGCGAGTGCCTGGAGGCAGTGTTCCCGGCCATCCCCTACTGCCTGGAACTGGCCGGCGGCCCATCCCTGTATACCGACGAAACAGTGATCAAAGCCTTCCGGCCCAAAAGTTAGGCGTCAAGCCAGGGTGTTCCGGAGTCATGATGGAGGCTGCCGATTCGAGGAGCCCGCCATGACCGAGGAAGTGCAGAGCTACGCCAACCACAAGCGCATCGACCCCTGGTACCACTACGTGGGCCTGGGCCTGGTGGTGCTGCTGTTCCTCATGGCGGTGGTCCATCCGTTCCGGGGGCACGGAGGAGCCTGGCAGATCATCGCCTCGGTGTTCATGATCGTACTGTTCCTGCGGGTGCGGATCTACGCGCTGCGGGTGCAGGACCGGGTGATCCGGCTGGAGGAGACCCTGCGCATGCAGGCCCTGCTGGGCGAGGACCTGCGCGGCCGGATCCGGGAACTGCGGCCCGGCCAGTTCGTGGCGCTGCGGTTCGCCTCGGACGGGGAACTGGAGGCGCGGGTGAAGGAGGCGCTGGAGGAGAAGCTGGCCGG
>JARLGP010000171.1 GCA_031292735.1 Holophaga sp. | reverse complement strand
ACGGAAGCGGTGGCGCTCTTGCTGCCGTCGGCGGAGCTGGTGGCCTTGACGGCGTGGCTGCCGGCGGCGGCGGGGGCGGTGTAGGTGACGGTGTTGCCGGTGCCGGTGAGGGTGCCCAGGGAGGCGCTGCCGTTGGCGACGTCGTCCACGGTCCAGGTGACGGCGGTGTTGGAGCTGCCGGTGACGCTGGCGGTGATGGCGGAGGCGGCGCCGGTGTTGAGGCTCAGCGCGGCCGGAGTGACGGCCACCTGCACCGACGAGGCGGAGGCCTGGACCGTGACGACGCTGGAAGCGCTCTTGCTGGGATCGGCGATGCTGGTGGCGGTCAGGGTGTGACTGCCGGTGCCGGCGGGGGGGGTGTAGGTGACGGTGTTGCCCGATCCGGTGACGGTGCCCACGGTGAAGTTGCCGTTGGCGATGCCGTCCACGGTCCAGGTCACCGCCGGGTTGGTGGTGCTGGATACCGAGGCCGTGAAGGCGAGGCTGCCGGAGCTGGCCAGGATGGAGGCGCCGGGCAGCAGGCCCACTTGGACCGGGACCGTGACCAGGGTGGTGGCGCTGGCGGTGGAATCGGCGACGCTGGTGGCGGTCACGGTGTAGCTGCCGGCCACGGCGGGGGCCGTGTAGGTGACGCTGGTGCCGGTGCCGGTGATGGTGCCGACCGAGGCGCTGCCGTTGGGGATCCCGTTCACCGACCAGATGACCGCGGTATCGGCGGAACCGGCCACCAAGGCGGTGAGGGCCAGGGAGGAGCCGCTGGCCACGCTGGAGGTCAGCGGCGTGAGCTGCACCTGGACCGAAAGGGACGGGCTTCCGGACTGCGCGGCCGTGGTGCCGCCGGCCCCCGCACCGCCGCAGCCGGTCAGGACGCCAAGGGAAAGGACGGCCGCGATGACAGATCCAGAGGCCTTGGGGTATGAGCGTCGGGCAAGCGAAATTGCAGGCATGGGACTCCCTTGCCCCAGATCGCCGATTTGCCTGGCGACCCCGAGGGTTGGTTGCGTTTCCTGGCAAAACGGACCCTTCCGCATGCCGTTAACTGCTATCCGAATGTTGTAATGACCCAATCTCCCTGTCTCAATTTATCAGGGGACCAAGTAGTATTGAGTATGGCCAATATGCTTGATGTGTCACGATGTTTTTGATCACAAGTCGGGTTATTGGCCTTGTCAAATGGGCGAAATGATTTAAAATGGACTCTAACTTGATCAGATTGAGCAGAACCACTGTTGTAAATGAATAAATAGTTGAATATTGCAGGCGGTTTTCGATCCCGTTCGACGCTCATGTTTTGTTTTTCATAGTCATGGCTATGTGGTTTAATACCTTTGTAGTTTCATTCTGCCGGAGGAAGGGTCGCATCCCCCCCCGGCTGGACTCCGGGGCCGTTCAGGATCGCTGGGACCTGGGCCGTTGGCCCAGAGGCGCGGTCCTTGCGGCCCGGGCGGAGGGTCGGGGCCGTGCGGCGCCGGGAGGAGAAGGCCTATCCAGGCCTGGCCGGAAGTCCAAGGCATGTGCAAACTACGTGATCTATTTCACGATAAGTGGTCTTAATTCAATAAATAAAATAAACAAAATGAAATTTATATAGAAACTGCAGAAACCATCCATGCACTTCCGGGCTAACGGAAACTATTTTCAAGTTCCTTTTACCCTCCCGCCTTGGAGGTCGTCCCGTCCGGAGCGCAGACGGTGGAGACTTGGACGCAGGTCACGGTGGTGAACAGGGCCTCGTGGATGAAGGCGCTCACGGTTTCATCTGAATGATCCGCACGGCCAACCGCGGGTAATAAACAAACCATAAAAATTAAGTCAGTCATTCTAGGTATTGCCCAGAGAGGTCCGGGAAAACATATTTACCTCTCCTTTCGGCCTTCCTCGTTTCGCGATGGCTGGACACCTTGGCATGCACGACCGACCCAACGCCTTGGAGGTAACGATCATGAACCGAGAACTCCCTGGAATGCTTCAATGCCTGCTGGCGGTGGCCATGCTCCTGGTGGCACCGGCCTGCGGGCGAACGACGGGAAAGGAGAGGATCAAGGACCTGACCCAGAAGGCCGCTGAGCTGGACCAGCTGACCCGGAAGGTCGACCAGGCGGCGGCGGTGGAGAGCCGCGATCTCACCCAGGGCAAGCTCGATGAAGTGCTCGACCCCGCGACCCTGCAGCTGACCGACCCGCAGAAAGCCGCACTGGAGGCCAGGATCAAGGCGGAAAAGGACTTCTCCTTCCAGTCCCTGCTCCAGGAAGTGCTGGACAAGGACCAGGAGATCAAGGCCCTGAACGTGAGGATCGCCCAGTTGCGGGCGGATCTGCCCAGGCCCCAGATCGCCGGGGCCAATGACAGCCATTACGGCATGGCGATGAATTTCCTCCGCGGCAAGGGGGTGCCGGAGGCCCAGGCCAAGCAGATGGTAAGCCGGGTCCTGATCCTGGACAGGATGGCCCCGGGGTTCGAGGTCTACCACTTCTACGGCAACGGCGTCTACGGCACCTGGGTCGCCCAGGGCCGGGCGGAGATGACGCCCACCCGGCTCCAGGCGGACCAGAAGGCCGCGCTGGAGGGGGAGCGCGACCAGGCCAATGAAAGGCGCCAGGAACTCCAGGAACAGGTGGCCAAGCTCACCGCCGAAGCGGAGCGGATCGTCGCCGAGATCGACGTCCTCCGCATCGAGAAAGCCCGGATGACCAAGGAAGTTGATGACCTCGCCGCGGCCAACGAGGTCCAGAAGGCGACCCTGAACTCCGTCCACTACCTGGTGGGCGCGCGCAGGGCCCTGGAGCAGGAGGGCGTCATCGTGGTCCCGGTGTTCGCCCGGGACCGGGCCGGCGCCAACTGGAATGACCAGGTCTTCACCCGTTCCGCCGACCTGCGCAGGGAGGACAGCATCACCCTCACCGCCGCCCAGGCGGGCCTGGACCGGATCGGCAAGGTGGAGGTGGTGCCGGGGTCCCTGGAGAAGGACAAGCACTACGTCCTGGACTTCAACCCGGACCGGACCGCCGCCACGGTGAAGATCCTCGCCAAGGAACGGTTCCGCAACGAGAAGGTGGTGTTCGCCCTGGCCGAATGAACCTGCTCAGGCGGGGCGCACCCCACGGCCGCTCCGGATCCGCGCCACGATGGCCGAGGTGCTGTGCCCGGGCAGGAACGGCACCAGCACCACCCGGCCGCCGCGGGCCTCCACCACGGCGCGGCCCACCACGGTCTCCGGAGTGTAGTCGCCGCCCTTGGCCAGGATGTCCGGCTGCAGCGCCGTGATCAGTTCCAGCGGGGTGTCCTGTTCGAATTTCACCACCGCGTCCACGCTGCGCAGGCCCAGCAGGATCATGGCCCGGGCCTGCTCGTCCTGGAGCGGGCGGCTGGACCCCTTGAGCCGGGCCACGCTGGCGTCGCTGTTCAGGCCCACCACCAGGAAGTTGCCCAGGGCGCGCACCTCTTCCAGGTACCGCACGTGGCCGGGATGCAGCAGGTCGAAGCAGCCGTTGGTGAAGCACAGCACGCCGGGGCGCCGCGGATGGGCCCGCAGGAAGGCCTGGGCATCGGGGTAGTAATGTTCGAGTGGTGTCATGGGCATCCTGGAGTAAACTATAAAGTTGCGGCGAAGCCGTGAGGAATACAAGAGGATGCCATGCCGTTGTACGAATACCGCTGTGAGTCCTGCGACGAAAAAGAAGAAAAGCTGGAGGGGTTCGACGCTCCCAAGGATCATGACTGTCCCCACTGCGGGAAAGCCCATGCCATGCACCGGGAGGTGTCGCTGACCTCCTTCACCCTGGCCGGAGGGGGCTGGATGGCCGAAGGCTACGGCAAGGGAACGCCCGGCCGGAGCACCTCCAGCGCGGCCAAGAGCCCCGCCCCGGCTTGCGCTGGGGGCTGCGCCTGCCACCCGTCCAAATAATCGGAGCGCAAATCGCTGTAGACAATCCACGGCGTTTTGCTAACCTTTAAGATTCCCGGGTTCTGTGTGCCCGGGGATCATCTCGCTCGATGTCATCTCCACCGGATGCATGACCTCTTGGGCGCCGGCCCGTCCTGCGACGGACCCAAAATAGGAGGATGGTGTGCCAACCATCAATCAGCTCATCCGCCAAGGGCGGAGCACGTTCATCAACAAGACCAAGAGCCCGGCGCTCGACGCCTGCCCCCAGAAGCGTGGGGTCTGCACCCGGGTGTTCACCACCACCCCCAAGAAGCCCAATTCAGCGCTCCGCAAGGTGGCCCGTGTCAGGCTCACCAACGGCATTGAATGCACCACCTACATTCCAGGGGTCGGTCACAACCTGCAGGAGCACAGCATCGTGCTCATCCGCGGCGGCCGCGTGAAGGATCTTCCGGGCGTGCGCTACCACGTCGTCCGTGGCACCCTTGACGCCACCGGCGTGGCAGGCCGCAACCAGTCCCGTTCCAAGTACGGCGCGAAGCGGCCCAAGGCCGGTGCCGTCGCCGCGAAGAAGAAGTGAGGTAGACATGAGCCGTCGTTCAAGCCCGACCAAGCGCGATATTCTTCCGGATCCTGTCTACAACAGCGTCACGATCACCAAGTTCATCAACGTGCTGATGGAGCGCGGCAAGAAGTCCACCGCCGAGCGCATCCTCTACGGAGCCCTTGAGATCGTCGCCCAGAAATCCGGCGAGGAGGCCATCGAGGCCTTCCAGAAAGCCATCAACAACATCAAGCCCTCGGTGGAAGTCAAGTCCCGCCGTGTGGGCGGCGCCACCTACCAGGTGCCTGTGGAGGTTCCCCAGAGCCGCCGCCAGTCCCTGGCCATGCGCTGGCTCAAGACGTACTCCGCCGGCCGCGGCGAGCGCACCATGCGCGACAAGCTGGCCGGTGAGATCCTGGACGCCATGAACTTCCGCGGTTCTTCCGTGAAGAAGAAGGATGACGTGCACAAGATGGCCGAGGCCAACAAGGCCTTCGCCCACTTCCGCTGGTAGTAACAGTCCGTTCACAAGCGGGGCCGATCATATCGGATCGGCCCCCGTTTTTGGGCGTGTCGATAATTCTCTCTGATATTTGAATCCTGAACTCTTAAGGAGGCCCCCGTGGCCCGCACGACTCCCCTCGAGCGCTACCGCAACATCGGCATCATGGCTCACATCGATGCCGGCAAGACCACGACGACGGAGCGTATCCTCTATTACACCGGAAAGATCCACAAGATCGGCGAGGTGCATGAGGGCGCGGCCACGACGGACTGGATGGTCCAGGAGCAGGAGCGCGGAATCACCATCACGTCCGCCGCCATCACCGCCTCCTGGACGGCCACCACCGGCCTGCTCAAGGACATCGAGCACCGCATCAACATCATCGACACCCCCGGCCACGTGGACTTCACCGCCGAGGTGGAGCGCAGCCTGCGGGTCCTGGACGGATCCGTGGCGGTGTTCTGCGCGGTGGGCGGGGTCGAGCCCCAGAGCGAGACCGTCTGGCGCCAGGCCGACAAGTACGGCGTGCCCAGGCTCGGCTTCGTCAACAAGATGGACCGTCCCGGCGCCGACTTCTTCCGGGTCTGCGACATGATGCGCACCCGCATCAAGGCCCGGCCCATGCCGATCCAGATCCCCATCGGGGCCGAGGATCACTTCAAGGGCGTGGTCGATCTGGTGCTCATGCAGGCGGTCACCTTCAACGAGAGCGACAAGGGCGTCGAGGTGATCCACGGCGAGATTCCCGAAGACCTGGTGGAGAGCGCCAAGGAATGGCGTGAAAAGATGATCGAGATGGTCGCGGAGACCGACGAGACGTTGATGGACAAGTACCTCAACGGCGAGGCGCTCACCGAGGACGAGATCCGCGCGGGCATCCGCAAGGGCTGCCTGGGCCTGGTGTTCACCCCCATGTGCTGCGGTTCCGCGTTCAAGAACAAGGGCGTCCAGCCCCTGCTCGACGCGGTGGTCAGCTACATGCCCAGCCCCCTGGACGTGCCCGCCATCAAGGGCCACGACATGGACGGCAACGTGATCGAGCGCAAGGCCAGCGACAGCGAGCCGTTCAGCGCGCTGATCTTCAAGATCATGGCCGACCCCTTCGTCGGTTCGCTGGCCTTCATCCGGGTCTACTCCGGAGTGCTGGCCGCCGGCAGCGGCGTGTTCAACGCGAACAAGCAGCGCCGGGACCGCATCGGCCGCCTGCTGCAGATGCACGCCAACAAGCGCGAGGACATCGAGGAGGTCCGCACCGGCGACATCGGCGCCGCGGTGGGCTTCAAGGACGTCCTCACCGGGCAGACCATCTGCTCCGAAGACCATCCGGTGATCCTGGAGTCCATGGACTTCCCCGATCCGGTCATCCAGGTCTCCATCGAGCCCAAGACCAAGGTCGACCAGGAGAAGATGGGCATCGCCCTCAGCCGCCTGGCCCAGGAAGATCCCACCTTCAAGGTGAAGACCGACCCTGAAACCGGCCAGACCATCATCGCCGGCATGGGCGAACTGCACCTGGAGATCATCGTCGACCGCATGATGCGCGAGTTCAAGGTGGAAGCCAACGTCGGCAAGCCGATGGTGGCCTACCGCGAAACCATCCGCAAGCGGGTGGAAGCCGAAGGCAAGTTCGTCCGGCAGTCCGGCGGCCGCGGCCAGTACGGCCACGTGCGGGTGGTGGTCGAGCCCAACGAGCAGGGCAAGGGCTACGAGTTCGTCAACGACATCAAGGGCGGCGTGATTCCCAAGGAATACATCAAGCCGGTGGACCAGGGCATCCAGGAAGCCATGCAGTCCGGCGTCCTGGCCGGGTACCCGGTGGTGGACATCAAGGTCACCCTGTATGACGGCAGCTTCCACGAGGTGGATTCCAACGAAATGGCGTTCAAGATCGCCGGCTCCATGGGCTTCAAGAACGGCTGCGAAAAGGCCAACCCCGTGCTGCTGGAACCCATCATGGCCGTCGAGGTGGTCGTCCCCGAGGAATACATGGGCGACGTCATCGGCAACCTGAACAGCCGCCGCGGCCGCATCGAGAACATGGAAGACCGGGCCGGCGTCAAGGTGGTCACCGCCAAGGTGCCCCTGGCCGAGATGTTCGCCTACTCCACCAGCCTCCGGGGCATGTCCCAGGGACGCGGCAACTACACCATGCAGTTCTCCCACTACGACGAAGCGCCCAGGAACGTGGCAGAAGAGATCATTGCCAAGGTCCGCGGCACCAAGTAAGCTGAAGCTCGACCATCCGGCCCTGCGGGGCCGGGTGGGCACTGCCGTCACAGCCCCTGCCCAGGGGTGAGGTCCGCAATCGATCCCCGGATCGAGGCCTCTAAATACAAAGCCATTCCAGGGGGTTTCCCTGGATGGGGCCTTGAAAACCGAAAAAAAGCCATTGCGTTCGCTCTGGCTTTTGTTATGCTGATTAACCTTGTCCCTGTAAATTGGGATGTTTTTTCAACTAGGGCGGTCAACGCCCCACGTCTATGGACGGTTCAACCGTCCCAATGGAGTGAAGATGAAAGATAACATTCGCATCCGTCTGCGAGCCTTCGACCACCGTCTGCTCGACCAGTCCACCCGCGAGATCGTGGACACCGCCAAGCGCACGGGCGCTCAGGTCGCCGGCCCCATTCCGCTTCCGACCCGCACGTCGAAGTACACTGTCAACCGCTCTCCCCACGTGGACAAGAAGAGCCGGGACCAGTTCGAGATCCGCACCCACAAGCGGCTCCTGGACATCCTGAACCCGACCCAGAACACCGTGGACACGCTCATGAGGCTGGACCTTCCGGCTGGCGTGGACGTGGAAATCAAGGTGTTCAGCCGTCAGGGCAACCGGTAAGGGAGGGGAGACAGAATGACCAAGGGAATCATCGGAAAGAAGCTGGGCATGACCCAGATCTTCAACGACAAGGGCCAAATCGTCCCCGTGACGGTCATCCAGGCCGGTCCGTGCGTGATCGTCATGCGCAAGACCGCCGCCCGGGATGGCTATGAGGCTGTGCAGGTGGGCTTCGTCGACCCCCAGGGAGGCAAGCGTGCCTCCAAGCCCGAACAGGGCCATTGTGAAAAGCACGGCGTGGCTCCGGTCCGCGTGCTGCGGGAACTGAAGGTCGACGCCGCGGACACCCTCAAGGAAGGCGACAGCATCCTGGCCGGGCAGTTCGAAGAGAAGACCAAGATCAACGTCACCGGCATCAGCAAGGGCAAGGGCTTCGCCGGCGTCATGAAGCGCCATCACTTCAAGGGCGGGCGCGCCACCCACGGTTCCATGTTCCATCGGGCCCCCGGGTCCATCGGCGGCAGTTCCTATCCCAGTCGGGTCTGGCCCGGAATGCGCATGGGTGGGCAGATGGGTAACGAGCAGGTCACCGTGCGCAATCTCGAGATCGCCAAGGTGGACGCCGAGAACAACCTGCTGCTCATCAAGGGCGCCGTCCCCGGCCCCAAGGGTGGCTACGTCGTGATCAAGCAGGAGGCGTAAGATGGCGTTCTTTCAACAACCCGTATTGAGCCTGGACAACGCCCAAGTCGGCACCGTCGACCTGCTGGCCGAAGTCTTCAAGCTTGAAGACATCAACAAGCATCTGATCTGGGAAGCGGTCCGCCACTACCTGGCCAAGCGGCGCTCCGGCACCGCCAGCACCAAGAGCAAGTGGGAAGTCTCCGGTTCCGGCCGCAAGCTCTGGAAGCAGAAGGGCACCGGCCGCGCCCGGATCGGCTCCATCCGTTCCGCGCTGTGGAAGGGCGGCAGCACGGTCCACGGACCCAAGCCGCGCAATTACGACTACGCCTTCCCCAAGCGGGCCCGCCGCTCCGCCCTGCGCAACGCGCTGTCGGTGAAGCTGGCTGCCGGCCAGCTGCTGGTGGTGGAGAACTGGGCCGTGGACACCCACAAGACCAAGGCTCTGATCGCCACCCTGGGCAAGCTTGGAATCCAGGGTTCCGCCCTGCTGGTGGGCACCGAGGACTCCGACAACGCGGTCAAGGCCGCCGGGAACAATCCCCGGGTGCGGACCACCGAGAGCCTGGGTGTCAATGTCTATGACCTTCTGAAGTACGACCAGGTTGTCTTCTCCAAGGAAGCGATCCTGGCCCTCCAGGAAGTGGTGAAGCCATGACCAAGATTTTTGAAGTGATCCGCAAGCCCCTCCTCACCGAGAAGGGACAGATCCTGCGGGAAAACAACATCCAGGTTTTCGAAGTGGCCACCTGGGCTTCCAAGCATCAGATCAAGGAAGCCGCCGAGCTCCTGCTCCAGGCCAAGGTCAAGTCGATCCGCACCGTCCGCATGCCGTCCAAGGCCAAGCGTCTGGGCCGCTGGATGGGCTCGACCGGCGTCGGAAAGAAAGCCTACATCGAACTCATCGACGCCCTGACCCCCAAGGCCGAGTAGTCGAAACGTTCACTCACACGTTCGGGCGGACAAGCATTGCCACTATCGCCCGACCTTTT
>JARLGP010000028.1 GCA_031292735.1 Holophaga sp. | reverse complement strand
TCCTACCACAAGGCCATCAGCCGCGCCACCGGGCCGCTCCGGGCCGAGGGCCGGGTGGTGTCCCTGGGCAGCCGGGTGGCCTTCGCCGAAGCCGGCCTGACCGATGCCCAGGGACGGCTCTATGCCTCCGCCACCTCCACCCTGCTGATCTTCGACCGGGCTAGCCCCGCTTGAGCGAGCCCATGTCGATGACGAACCGGTAGCGCACGTCGCTCTTGAGCATGCGCTCGTAGGCGCTGTTGATCTGCTGGATGGGAATCACCTCCACATCGCTGCCGATCCTCCAGCCCGGCGAGGCAGGGCTCGCAGTGCCGGCAGGAATCGACCATGCAGCCGACACCCACCCTCTCGCCGACCTTGAAGCCGGTGGCCTGGGCCCCCAGGGCGCTCACCCGGCCGATGATCTCGTGTCCCGGAACCATCGGATAGATGCTGTTGTGCCAGTCGTTGCGGGCCTGGTGGAGGTCCGAATGACAGACCCCGCAGTAGAGGATGTCGATCACCACGTCGTCGGGGCGAGGGTCACGGCGGGTGAACGCGTGCGGCGCCAGTGCGGAATCGGCTGCCTGGGCGGCGTAACCTCGGATTTGCAAGGGCATGGAATCACCTACGGACGGGGTGGATCCAGGATATTCAAGATATGGATTGGAATGATAGCCGTCATTTTCCCATGAACGCTGCGCCGCCGGGAATGACCTCCGCGGGTCTTGATAAATGGTAGTCATCATTTATACTGGTCTGCCGGGCCGGTTCGCCGCGCCAGGCCGTTCAGGAGGTTCAGCATGAGTGGTGAGGAGATTCCGGCCTTCCGCAAGCACCGGATCCTGGCGTGCGTCTCCGGCGTGTCGTTCATGATCATGCTGGACTCCAACATCGTGGCAGTGTCGCTGCCCGCCATCGCCCGCAGCCTGGGGGCGGATTTCGCCAGCGTGGAGTGGGTGGTGAGCGCCTACATCCTCGCCTTCGCCTCCTGCCTGATGACCGCGGGGTCGCTGGCGGACCGCTACGGCCGCCGGCGGGTGCTGATCCTGGGCCTGGCCTTGTTCACCCTGGCCTCCGGCCTGTGCGGGCTGGCCCGCACTCCGGGCCTGCTCAACGCCGCCCGGGGCCTCCAGGGGATGGGCGCCGCCCTGCAGCTGAGCGCTGCCCTGGCGGTGCTGGGCCACACCTTCCGGGGGGCGGAACGGGCCCGCGCCTACGCGGTATGGGGGACGGTGATCGGGGTGGCGGTCACCAGCGGCCCGATCATCGGCGGCCTGATCACCTCCTGGCTGGGCTGGCAGTACGCGTTCCTGATCAACCTGCCCGTGGGCCTGGGGCTGCTTGGCCTGGCCGTGGGCTCGGTGCCGGAATCCAGGGATCCGGAGGCGCGCAGGCTGGACTACCTGGGGGCGGCCCTGCTGGCCGCGGGCATCTTCCTCCTGGTCTGGGCCGTGATCGGGGCCGGCGGGCACGGCTGGGCCAGCGCCCGCACCTGGGTCCGGCTGGCGCTGGGCGGCGCGCTCCTGCTGGGGTTCATCCTGGCCGAGGCCCGCCAGGAACGGCCGATGATGGACCTTTCGCTGTTCCGGGACGCCACCTTCCTGGGCTCCTCGTTCTCCATGCTCGGGTTCGCCGCGGCCGCCCAGGTGATGATGACCTTCCTGCCCCTGTACCTGCAGACCGCCTACGGCAGCAGCCCGGCCCAGGCCGGCCTGCGCATGCTGCCCTTCGCCCTGCCGCTGTTCCTGTGCCCGCGCATTGCCGGGCGGATCGCCGGCCGGTTCTCGGGACGGGCCATGCTCACCGCCGGATTGATCGTGGTGGCGGCCGGAGACCTGTTCACCGCCCTGGCCGCGCCGACCCTGAACTACGGGCTGGTGGCCCTGGGCATGACCATCGTCGGCTGCGGCGCCGGCTTCCTCAACGGGGAGACCGCCCGGGTGCAGATGTCGGCGGCCCCGCCCGAACGCGGTGGCATGGTCTCCGGGATCAGCGCCACCACCCGCTTCATCGGCCTGCTGTTCGGGGTGGCCGGGCTGGGCGCCGTGCTCACCCTGCACCTCCATGCCCACTTCCTGGCCCATGCCGACCTGCTGGGCGGCGCGGGCTCCGGCGGCGCCGGCGCCTTCGCGGAACGGGTGGCGGCCGGCAACCTGAGCAACGCCATCGCGGCGATCCCGGAGCCGCTCCGGGCGACGGTGGCCGCCGCGGCCCGCACCGGGTTCGCCGGAGCCTTCTCGGCGGTGCTGCTGATCGCGAGCCTGGTGGCCGGGGTGGCGTCCGCCCTGTCCTGGATGCTGATCCGCTACGCCGACACCAAACCCCTGGCATGACAGTGATCATCTATAATGGGACGGACAGGGGGCAGCCATGGCACGCGTGTCACGGGCACAATCGGACCGCAACCGCCAGACCATCGAGGCGGTGTCGGCCCGTCTGTTTCGCGAGCAGGGCCTCCGGGGCGTCAGCGTGGACGATCTGATGGCCGCCGCCGGGCTGACCCACGGTGGCTTCTACGGCCATTTCGAATCCAAGGACGCCCTGGCCGCGGTGGCCTGCACCCAGGCTTTCAAACAGTCCGCCAGCCGCTGGCAGGAGCGGATCCAGGGCAAGGAGCGGCCGGCGGCGCTCAAGGCCATCGTGGACGCCTACCTGTCCAAGCGCAGCCGGGACGATCCGGGAAACAGCTGCCCGGTGACCGCCCTGGCCGGCGACGTGGCCCGGGAACCGGCGGACAAGCCGATCCACGCCGCCTTCACCGCCGGGATCAAGGAACAGCTGGCGGTGCTGGCCTCCCTGCAGGGTCCGGAGACGGCCCGTGACCAGGCGCTGGTCCAGTTGTCCACCCTGGTGGGCGCCCTGCTGCTGGCCCGGGCCACCAGCGGCGATGCCCTCTCCCAGCGGTTTCTGGACGCGGCCCGGGACGACCTGCAGCGTGCCTGAACGCCGGCCTTCGGACGGCATGCTATGCTTGGGCCCATCCCTGGGACCATGCCATGTTTCGAAGGAGCCTTCTCATCGCCTGTCTGGCCCTTGCCTGCCTGTCGCCCTTCGGCTGCGCCCCCCCGGCGGCCCCCCCGACCGTGGAGCGCGGGCGCCGCATCGACCGGGCCACCCTGGAGGGCTTCCGGCGGGGCGTCACCACCCGCGAAGAGGTCCTGGCGCTGCTGGGCGAGCCTTCCACCACGGTGACCGACCCCGGCGACGGCAGCGTCACCTGCTCCTGGGACTTCGTCCATACCGATGCCCATGAAGCCACCGCGATCATGACCACCCTCAAGTTCGGTTCCGACGGCAGGCTCCTGGTCAGGATGGTCAACCAGAGCACCCGGAAGCATTAAAATGCGGCGAACGGCTGGCCCCCGGTGAAATCGGCGGCGAAGGTGGTTTCGATGGCCGCGATGTCCGCCCCGCTGGTGGTGACCACCGCGAAATCACGGCTGGTGGGGTAGTACTGGGGGGTGAAGTTGAGGGTCATGATGGCCGACGTGGCGCCGTCCACGGTGAGGGTCTTCTGGTGGGTGCAGGCGTAGGCGGCGTTGGCCCAGTGCACCGCCACGCCCTGGGCGGCCGCCTGCTCCAGCAGCCCGGTGACGGTGCTGTCCCGCAGCTCGTACATGGTCAGGTCGATGGAGGTCCGGGCGGAGGAAAGCAGGGCGTACAGGGTGGACAAGCCCTGGTCCGGTTCGGTCACCAGGGTATAGCCGGCCAGCCCTGCGGCCGGGACTGGGCCGGCCAGTGCGAGCAGGAGCGCGGTGGAGCGGAGCCGTTTGATAAAACAGGATATGGGGGCACCTCTTCTGCTTGGATGCCGCGGCCGGCGGCCATGGGCAACGCCAGGTGGGGAATCCTCCCGGAAGGTGCCGGGCGAATCAAATCGAGAGGGCCAGTCCTAAATGATCCGGTCCTGGCTGGAATCCCGATGTGTGTTACTTAATTATATAATAATAGGGATGTTGGTCGTTCTGCCGAATGCCGGTCGACCTTTGCGTCGGCTCAAGTAGCTTGCTTTGAGCGGGTCCCGGCAACCCGGCAAGGGCCGTGGACCACGGATAAACCCGTCAAGAATGTGGCGATTCTCCTTGCTCCAGGAGTTGGCACGGCAATTGATTATGTTTGCTATCTAATGAATTAAAACGGCTTAGGTCTGCGCCTGTGCGGGTGGGGACTGTAAGTCCTCATCCATGGAGTTCCCGTGAACCATATGAAACCACTGACAGCCTTGACCTTCGCCGGTTGCGCGGTGCTTTCCGCCGCCCAGGCCGGCGATCCGTTCAGCGACGTGCCCGCTGGTGACTGGGCCTATCAAGGGGCGGCCCAACTGGGCCGGGCCGGCATCGTCGACGGCTACCAGAACGGCGTGTTCCGGGGCGGGAGGATCCTGACCCGCTACGAGTTCGCTTTGCTGGCGGGCAATGCCCAGACGAAGGTCGCCGGGGCGGACGCCGAGAACCAGGCGGTCATCGCCCGGTTGGCGGCGGAGTTCGAGCCGGAACTGAAGGCGCTCAAGATGTCCTGCGCCAGGCCCAGCAAAGGGAACTTCGCCGACTCCATCGCGGTGAGCGGCGATACCCGTTTGCGCTTCAACGGCGACTCCCCGAAGGTGCCCGGCAATGTGTCGCTGTCCGGAGCGGACCAGTACGACTTGCGCTCCCGGGTGAATTTCAAGGCCAATATCAACGACAAGGCGGACGTCTGGTTCCGGATCATGGCCCAGGCCACGGCCGGCACCCAGGGCTTCTCGGTCTACGGCTCCCACAACATCGGAAGCGGCAGCTACACCGGCGGCAACAGCAACAATCCGGTCGGCAACGCCCCCAATCCCTATATCATCAACGCCGATGTGGCCCAGCTGACCTTCCACGACACCTTCGGCCTGGACTGGATCCGCCTGGGCCGTTCGGCCATGGATTCCATCGGCTACGGATTCATGTCCCGGCCGGGCCTCACCGACGGGGTATGGATCAGCAAGGGTTTCGGGAAATTCAACTTCAACGCCTTCACCGGCATGGCCAACGACAAGGACAAGATCGCCATCGTCAAGGACGGCTCCCAGGATGTGAACGCCAGCAACCAGGTCACCACCTTCCAGGCGACCTACAAGTTCCTGCCCAATTTCACCGGCAATATCGCCTACTACAACGCAGCCTACGGCACCAACGGCGCCAACTATGGCGCGCCGCCGGCCGCCGGCTGGGGCTACCTCACCACCACCTCCACCATGGGTTATCGCAAGTCCAGTGGCTACGACTTGTCCTTCGACGGCAATGTGGGACCGGTGCGCTTCCTGGGTGAGTTTTTCGACACCAAGTTGAGGGAAGCCCATGGCGGCCTGCCCAGCAACCCCAAGGGCTGGTACCTCCAATTGGACAATGGCACCGGTCCCAAGGCCATTTTCGACATCGTGGACATCGTCGATTACCGCAAGCCGCACACGGACGCCTTCTCGGTGTCCTACCACGTCTGTGATGCCGGGGTGATCCCCTACAACGCCGGCGGGTTCGACGTGATGCCGCAGTCCTATCCCGGCGAACTGTTCAGCGCCATCAACCACTGCAACGACAACGCCAAGGGCTGGCTCCTGGCCTACGAGAACGTGATTTTCAAGAATGTCGTTCTCGACCTTGAACTCAATTTCGAGAATTTCAAGAACATGAATCTGCTGCCGAGCCAGATCACCAATGGCCGGATGGACACCTGCTACAAGGTTGCGCTGATGGTGTGGTACTAGACGCCGCGTTTGAGGAGTGCATCGATCATGTCCGATGATGGAAAGATTTCCCGGCGCAATTTCTTCCTGCGCGGAACCGCCGCCGGCTGCGGACTCGCCGCGGCCAGTCTGGCCTCCTCCCTGCTGCCCCTGGCGGCGGCCGCACCGGCCCCGGGGAAGCCAGGCCGGACCAGGCCGGGGCTGGAACCCTGGGAAGTGCCTCCTCCCCCCATTCCCGCCCGCAAGATCCGGGAGGTGGTCGAGGCGGATGTGGTGGTGCTCGGCACGGGCATCGCCGGGCTCACCGCCGCGGCTTCGGCCGCGGAAAAGGGCGCCAAGACGGTGCTCCTGGGCAAGTGGAAGACCTACGTCGGCAACGGTGGCGGGGTCGGCGCCTTCAACAGCAAGATCCAGCAGGCGGATGGCGGGCCCTGGGCGGACGTGGAACGGAAGGAACGCCTCACCCGGGATGCGCTCATCTACGGCATCCTGCGGGAAGGCAGCTACCGCGGCGACCAGCGCGTCGTCACGCTCTGGGTGGACCAGAGCGGAGCCTGCCTGGACTGGCTGAACGGGATCCTGGAGCGCTATGGGGACAGCTTCATCAATCCTCTGATCACGGCCCACGATCTCAAGAGCGGGGGCCGGAACTTCACGGTGTTCGGCTACGTGGAGGATTACGCCCGGAAACTGCGGGTGGATGTTCGCTACGAACATGAAGGGGTGCGGCTGCTGCGTCGCCCCGACGGCCGGGTCACCGGCCTCATTGCCCGCAACGGGGCTGGGGAGTACGTCCAGTTCAATGCCAAGGGCGGGGTGATCCTTTGCACCGGCGGCTATGCCCACAACATGGCGATGCTGGAGAAATGGCAGCCCACGTCAGGTGCCCTGGCGGAATCGGTCTCCTTCCGGCCGGCCTTGAACACCGGCGATGGCATCAAGATGGCGCTGTGGATCGGGGCCGCGGTGGATGATACGCCGCACCTGTCCAACCTGTTCGACGGGGGCATGGAGGGGTGGCTGCCGGAGGTGGGCGGGCGGATGCCCATCGACCGCCAGCCCTGGCTGTACGTGAACCAGCGCGGCGAGCGCTACGTGCAGGAAGGGCTGCCGCTCTACGGCTACCGCTGCAATGCGGTGCTGAGCCAGCCGGGGCACCGGCACTGGGTGATCTGGGACGGCAAGTGGGAAAAGGACGCCGAGGTGTTCGTGGGGGAAGGCTGCGCCAAGATGAAGGGCCACGCCTACCATCCCGAACATCTGGCCTCGGCCATGAAGAAGGGGCTCATCAAGCAGGCACCCTCCCTGGCGGAACTGGCCAGGCTCATGGAGGTTCCCTGGGACAACTTCAAGGCCACCGTGGACCGCTACAACGAGCTGTACCGCCTGAAGGCGGATCCGGATTTCGGCAAGAACCCGGCCTATCTCACCTCCATCGTCCAGCCGCCGTTCTTCGCTGCCAAGACCGGTCCCACCAGCCTGGGCACCCTCAGCGGGCTGAAGATCAACAACCGGCTGGAGGTGCTGGACGCGGTGGGTGCCCCCATCCCGGGGCTGTACGCGGCCGGCAACGATTCCGGCTGCATGTTTTTCAATTGCTTTCCCTTCCAGTATCCGACCCTCACCACGGGCCGGGCCATGGTGTTCGGACGCCTGGCGGCGCTCCGGGCCGCCGACGTGGCAGCGAAGGTCTAAGAACCGCGAAAGGGTTGTGATGAGCATGCGTTCCTGTCAAACAATCGCCTCTCTCGTTTTGGCTGCGCTCGGGGCGGTTGCCTGGGCCAAGCCGGCGCCCCCGGCCAACCCGGTCCAATGGACCGCCAAGGTGGATTGCGCCCCCTGCCACCCCGGGGCGGTGGCCTCCTTGCACGCTCCGGGCCGATCGCTGGGCTTCATCCACGGCCAGAACGGCATGGGCTGTCTGGATTGTCATGACCAGGCCTCCCTGGTCCTGGTGCACCAACCGGGTGCTTCCGAGACCGTGGGCCGGGGCCGGGAAAGAACCCGCGCCTTCTGCCTGGGCTGCCACGACCTGGCCGCCATCAAGGACAAAGGGGCGGCCCAGGGGGTGGAAGGGCTGGCCATGAAGCCCCACGACCATTGGCACTACAGCGCCCAGCAGCCTTGGGTGGACTGCACCTTGTGCCACCGGGCGCACCGGCCGCCGCGGGATCAGTGCTTCGACTGCCACCTGGCGGTTCCGCGCAAGGACTGGGAGACGCCGCCGCCTTCCTACACCTATCACCGCCGCCAATGAAACGAATCCGGGAGGGGCAGGGATGGGCAATGAGTGGGGGATCTCGTGCGCTTTTTGCGTAAAACGGCATACGCCCTTTGGGTCCTGGCGGACATGCCAGAGGATGGGACCTTCACCCCGGCGAAAGTGCTCGCCGAGCGGCTCCGGTTTCCGGCCCTTTTCCTCAGCAAAGTGCTCAAGACGCTGGTGAAGAGAGGCATCCTTGAGTCCAGCACCGGGCCGCGGGGCGGCTTCAGGCTGGCCCTGCCGGCCCACCGGGTCACGGTGGGTGCGGTGGTGGCGGCCTTGGAAGGATCCCGGACCCGGCCCTGCGTCATGGGGCTGGCCCACTGCGACCGTCAGGACCGGCCCTGCGTGCTGCACTATGGCTTCGACGCGCTGGTGGCCCACATCGACTGCGCCATCAACCAGACCACCATCCGGGACCTGCATCTCCAGGCGGCCGGTCGGCAATCCGCCTGAACCTCATGGATGCCCTTCCGCATTGGAGTAGGCCTTCAGCTTGCGGAACAGGGTGGCGACGCCGATCCCCAGCTCGGCGGCGGTGCGGGCCTTGTTGCCGCCGTTGGCGTGCAGGGCGGCCAGGATGTAGGCCTGTTCGATCGCCTCCAGCGGCTGGACGCTGCCCGCCAGCACCCGCCTGGGCACCACCGTGCCCACTTCCGCCGGCAGATCCTGGGCGCCCACCTGGGTCCCCAGGCACAAGGCCACCGCCCGCTCCACCGCGTTGCGCAACTCCCGGACGTTTCCGGGCCAGGCGTAGTTCAGCATCTGGGTCGCCGCCTGGGGCGAGAAGCCGGTGATCTGCCGGCCCGTGGCCTCGGTGATGGTCTTCAGGAAATGGCGGGCCAGAGGCATGATGTCTTCCGGCCGGTCGCGCAGGGGCGGCACGTGGAGCTCGATGACCCGGAGCCGGTAGTAGAAATCCTCCCTGAACCGGCCGGCGGCCACTTCCGCGGCGAGATCCCGGTTGGTGGCGGCGATGATCCGGAGGTCCACGCTGCGGGTCCTGCTCTCGCCCACCCGGCGCACTTCCCGTTCCTGGAGCGCGCGCAGCAGCTTGATCTGGGAGCTCTGGGGCAGTTCGCCCACCTCGTCCAGGAACAGGGTGCCGCCCCCCGCGGCCTCGAACAGCCCGGAGTGATCCCTGTCGGCGCCGGTGAAGGCCCCTTTGCAGTGGCCGAACAGTTCGCTTTCCAGGAGGGTTTCGGTGAGGGCGCCGCAGTTGATGGCGACGAAGGGATGGGTGCTGCGGGAGGAATGGTCATGGATCAGGCGGGCGATCCGTTCTTTTCCCACGCCGGTCTCTCCGGTCACCAGGATGGATGAATCCATGCGGGCCACCCGTGAGGCCATATCCAGGGTTTCCGCCATGGAGGCGCTCTTGCCGATGAAGTTGTAGCTGCCTGGGAGGGAGGACCAGGAGTTTTCACGGTTCAGCAGGTGGATCTCCGGCGTGGCCTCCGCGCGAGGCTGGCTCGTGGCCGTCCACAGCAGGGGATCCAGGGTCGAAGTCTGGAAGAACCCCAGGATCGGCTCCAACTCCGGCCCCCAAAGCTCACGGGGCTTGCCGATGAGCCGGCAGTTCGGGGCGCCCATCGCCTGGCAGGTCTCCTCCATGAAGTAGATCTCCCGGCCGTAGCGGAAGGAGTTGAAGCCGCTGAAATAGCCGGTCATGTGCCAGCATACGGGTTCGTGCGAAAGCCCGTCGTGCTGCAGGTGGGATTCCGCTTCGTAGGAATTCTCGGCGATGGCGTCCCAGAGTTCCACCTGGCCATCCTTCCCGATTCGCTTGATCCGGTCCTTGAGGGTCATCTGGCCCTGCATGCAATGGAGCAGGTAACCGATATTCTTGTCGTGGATCAATTCCGGACAATGGGACGCGAGGTCTTTGGCCGTCACCCAGCCATGGGCATAACCAAGCCGGGTGAACAGGCGCCTTGCTTCAAGGGGACCGTGTTCCCTGATGATCTCCGCGCGGTGGATCCACAGGGCTGCGACACTGACCAGCAGGGTCCGCTGCCCCAGGAAATGAATGACACCCTGGCCTCGGGTGAAAGTGAGCAGCTCGCGCATATCCAGGTTCTTTGCCGAGTCTGCGCACCCATCACGCATGGCTGCGTCAAAAGGTTCCCCCAACCCGTCCGCTAGGGCGGGAGGACCCTGTCTAGAAAATCCCATAACCTCTCCATTGGGAAGTTGCGTTGGCTCCAATTTAAGATGATGATATCATCTATTCCCGGCTACGGGTAAGCCGTTGTGATGGAATAACCCTCCCCGATTCGCGCGGCCCCGGCATAAGTTCATTAGATCCATTGGGGCGCATGCGTCCCAAGCTTCCTGGCCATTTCTCGACGATGGGTCCCCGCCCAGGACCGAAAGGTGACTTGCGCCGGCCAGGGGCATGAGCAGGGGCCAAAGTCCAGTTGGGAGGGCGGGAACCGGCCAGCTCAGAGTGCCTCATAACGATAGGTGCATCTCAAAGCGATTCGATCCGGGTCAAGATCCCGGACGTACCACTCAACCTTCAATTTCTGAATAGGTTGGGATTGGCGCGATGCTGGTTCCCCAAATGATGGTGGTCGTGGCGGCTTGCTTTGAGAGTGTTTCTTTTTTTGTGCCTTTCCCCAACCCCGGCAATCGTGCACAAATTAGGGCCATTTTTCCATATACAACCACAAATTAGGGCCATTCTTCCAGATACAACATTGGCATGGCAATTGTATCATTCGGCCGTTCGATGAATTCAAATCGTGGCCTTGAGCGCCATGCGCGCATTGAGCCCTTTGCCGGAAGGCGGGAGCTGTTGCTTTCTCGCAGGAAAGCATCAGCCAACCCGAAAAAACCAATATGAACTATACCAAAACCATTCCGTTGATCGTGATTCCGTTCCTGGTGACCAGGGCGCAACCTCCCTACGCGCCCAAAGCGGAGAGAATGGTCCGGAATGCCGTCGACTATGCCAGACACTATGGAATGGAGAAGGTAATTCAACAAACCAACCTGCCGCAAGGGCAATTTCACGTTGGTAATGGTTCTGGATGGTACCTGTTCATCCTCGATCGCAACGGAACGTTACGGGCGAGCGGGTATAACCCGGAAAACCATGTGGGGAGGAACCTGATGGATCAAAAGGATCCTGATGGGAAACGGTATATCCGTGCCTTCCTTGAAACGTCCATGAGCAATGGAAGCGGGTGGGTTGATTATTGCACCATCAGTGCGCCGGGCAACCGGATGGGACCCAGAACGGCTTATGTGGAAGGTTATGGCAATTTTACCTTTGGTTGCGGCGTATGCAGGGAATGAGCCCCCGCCTTTGAACGATCTGGACGGTGGGCGCGTTTCCCCTTCCCCGACTTGGCCTCGGTGCTCTTGATGGAGGTTTTCCATGACTTTTCGGATCTTTATATTCATGATCGTCGCTTTCGTGGTGATCGATGATCTCGTGCGCCGGAATCTCCGCTGGTTCCAGGCCAGAAACGAGCGCCTCGGAGGCCAGAACCGCCTGAATCCAGCCATGCTCCCGGCCGTGCAGCGGCCGATCCTCCGGGCCGGCCTGCCCAGCCTGGCGGAAGCGGAGGATGTCTCCTGTTTCGAATACCCTGATGAGGGCGGGGTATTCATTGCCGACGGCCATGCCTGGGTCTGGATCGAGCCGGACGGGCACGTGCGAATCGGCGTCGACGATTTCACCCGCCAGGCCATGGGCAGCATCGGCGAAGTGCTGTTGCCCGAGCCGGGTCTGGAAGTCCGGCGCGGCGATCCGCTGTTCTCCTTCAAGCGAGACGCCGAAGTGCTCCGCATCCTTGCTCCGGTCAGCGGCCAAGTGCAGGGTATCAATGGTTGCCTCGTCAGCAATCCCTCCCGGGTTTCCAGCAGTCCCTACCGGTACGGTTGGATCTGCCGAATGGCTTCCAGCGCTTTGAACAAGGAACTGGCCCAGTTGAGGATCGGCAGGGCGGCGCTGGATTGGCGCGCGCGGGAGACCGAGCAACTCCTGGCCTTGCGGCAGGCCAGGCCGGATATGGCCTGCCCCTTGCCATGGGCTGCCCTGGAACAGGCCTTCTTCACCAGGGAGGCGGCTCAGGCCTGAAGGCCCCCTGGACCCGCCGCATTGGTGGGCGCCAAGGGGACTCACAGTCGGACCAGGTCGGGCTACGGGCAGCGGTAGACCACGGAATTGATGTTCATCCCGGCGCCCACCGACGCGAACACCGCGGTGGCGCCGCTGGTGAGGGCCTGGTCGGGCAGTTGGCCGCGCTGGATGAGGTCCAGCAGGGTGGGCAGGGTGGCCACCGAGCTGTTGCCCAGCCAGGAGATGGTCATGGGCATGATCCCGGCCGGGATCTCCTGCATCCCGTATAGCCGGAACAGGCGCTTGAGGATGGCGTCGTCCATCTTGCCGTTGGCCTGGTGCAGCAGCACCTTGTTCACGTCCTCCAGGCCGAGGCCGGCCTTCTCCAGGCTCTGGCGCACCACCCCGGGGACCGTGGTCAGCGCGTATTCGTAGAGCTTGCGGCCCTCCATCTTCAGGCACAGCTTGTGGTCGCCGGCATCCGGGTTGAACGAGGGGCCCATCCAGAGCAGGCGGGCGTGTTCCAGGGTGTCGGAGCGCACGGCGTGGGCCAGGATGCCCACCCGCTGGCTGCTGTACTGTCCCTCCAGCACCACGGCGCCGGCGCCGTCCGCGTAGATCATGCTGTCGCGGTCATAGGGGTCGGAGATGCGCGACAGGGTTTCGGCCCCGATCACCAGGGCCCGCTTGGCCTCGCCCGACCGGAGGAAGTAGTTGGCCTGGATCACCGCCTGCAGCCATCCGGGGCAGCCGAACGCCAGGTCGTAGCAGATGCAGTCCGGGTTGGCGATCTTCAGGCTGGCCTTGACCCGGGCGGCGAGGCTGGGCACCAGGTCGGTGCGCAGGTTGTCGGCCAGGATGTCGCCGAAGTTGTGGGCGACGATCACGTAGTCCAGGGTTTCCGGATCGATGTCGGCCGAGGCCAGGGCCTTGGCTCCGGCCTGGAAGGCCAGGTCGGAGGCCACCAGGTCGTCGGTGACGTACCGGCGCTCGGCGATATCGGTGATTTCCTTGAGCTTGGCCACCAGCCTGGGTACGGCTTCGGGGGCGAAGGGCTTGCCGTAGGTCTCGAAGAACGGCTGGCCCAGGAAATCCTCGTTCAGTACCGCCCGCGTGGGGATGCAGCTTCCGGTCCCGATGATCACGGTCTGCGGCTGAGACGTTGGGTCAATTCGGGACGGGTTTGACGACACCATGAATTCCTCCCTGGAGAATACTACCTGGACTTGCCTTGGCTTGGCCCAGATGGGTTGATTGTTGCATCTTTCCCTGCACCAGAAGGGCACGTGGGGCACGGTTTCAGCTCCGGCCCGGGGATCGTCGAGGGGTCAGGCCCGCTAGACGCCTTCCAGCGCCACCCCGGCCAGGGTGGTGCCCACCGCGGCCGAGGCGTTGGCCTCGTTGCCGTTCTGGGTGATCATGGAGCGTTGGGGCATGAAGGCTCTCCTTGCGATTGAAGCCGTGCGCGGTGCGGGAAACGGGGTTCTCATTTCCAATGTTGTAGGAAACTCGATTTTAGCTAACATTTGGAAACACAAGTTGCATAACTTACAAGCCCTGCCTGGGCGGATGGAGAATTCCATGATCCTTGCCGGTGCATCCGCATGACGTTGTCGGCTTTGTTCACGCTATTCGCCATCGTCCTGTGCGCCGTGTCGGCGGTGGCCCTGGCCATGGCGCGTTCCCGGGAAAAGGCGACCCGGGCCCTGCGCGCCACCGAGGAGAAGTTCACCAAGATCTTCCAGACCAGCCCCGACGCCATCAACCTGGCCGACCAGGCCACGGGGGTGTGCCTGGATCTCAATCCCAGCTACATCAAGCTGTTCGGCTATTCCCGGGAGGAGGCGCTGGGGCGC
Source organism: Holophaga sp. (assembly GCA_031292735.1). The sequence continues at coordinate 2,641 of JARLGP010000028.1, read as the reverse complement.
TCGGTGCTGCCCGGAGACCTGGGCATCTGGGTGAACCGGGAGGACCGGGACCGGTTCAACGCCGTCCTGCAGGACCGCGGAGAGGTTCTGGGGTTCGAGGTGACCTTGCGCCGCAAGGACGGCAGCACGCTCACCGCGCTGGTCTCCTCCTGCGCCATGGAGGTGAACGGCGAGCGCTGCAACCTCTCCCTCACCCGCGACATCACCGAACGCAAGCGGGCCGAGGAAGCCCTGCGGGAAAGCGCCCAGCGGCTGGAACTGGCCGTGCGGTCCGGAAACCTGGGCATCTGGGACCGGAACCTCCAGGACGAGACCCTGGTCTGGAGCGACCAGATGTACGAGATCTGCGGTGTGGACCAGGCCGCTTTCCAGCCCTCGTACGACGCCTGGCTGGAGCGGATCGTCCACCCGGAGGATCGGGAAGCGGTTCGGGCCGGGGTCCAGGCCGGGGTCCGGGCGGCGGTCACCGCCGGCACAGCCTACCAGCTGGAATTCCGGATCGTGCGCCCCGACGGGGCGGTGCGCCACATCGGCTCCCACGCCACGGTGGTCCAGGACGGCGCGGGTCGGCCGGTCCGGGTCATCGGCATCCACCGGGACCGCACCGAGCAGGTGGAGGCGGAGTCCGAGCGGCGGCGCCTCCAGGAGGAGCGCCAGCATTCGGAGAAGCTGGAAAGCCTGGGCAGCCTGGCGGGAGGCATGGCCCACGACATGAACAACGTGCTGGCCGGCATCCTGGGCAGCGCCGAGATGCTCCGGGAGCAGTTCGCCGCTGTCGCCCCGGTGGCCAAGGCCCTGGACAACATCATCTACGCCAGCGGGCGGGGCCGGGACCTGGTGCGCGGCCTCACCGATTTCGCCCGGAAGGGCGTGCCGGAGCCCCAGCTGTTCGACCTCAACGAGATGCTGCGCAAGGAGGTGGAACTGCTGCGCCACGCCACCCTGGAGAAGGTCCAGGTGGTGCAGGACCTGGACCCGCACCTGCCCCTGCTGCTGGGGGACGCCTCGGCCCTGGGCGGGGCCTTCATGAACCTGGCGGTCAACGCCCTGGACGCCATGCCCGGCGGCGGCACCCTGAGCTTCCGCTCCCGGGCGTTGGCCGGCGACAAGATCGAGCTGACCGTGGCCGACACCGGCCAGGGCATGTCCTCGGAGGTGCTGGCCCGGGCCGGGGAGCCGTTCTTCACCACCAAGGGGGTGGGCAAAGGCACCGGCCTGGGCCTGACCCGGGCCCTGGGCACGGTGAAGGGGCACGGGGGCTCGGTGGCCATCCAGAGCGCGCCGGACCAGGGCACCACCATCACCCTCCTGCTGCCCTGCTTCCAGCAGGCCCGGGGCGAGGAGCCGCCGGGCCGGGCCGAGGCCAAGCAGGCCTTGCACATCCTGCTGGTGGACGACGACCCGATGATCCTGGAAACCATGCCGCCCCTGCTGCGGTCGCTGGGCCACCAGGTGGAGACCGCCAGCCGGGGCGAAGCGGCGCTGACGCGGCTGGCGACCGGCGTCCAGGTGGACCTGGTGATGCTGGACCACAGCATGCCCGGGCTCACCGGCACCGAGACCCTGGTGCGCCTGCGCGAGCTGCGTCCGGACCTGCCGGTGATCCTGGCCTCGGGCTTCGTGGAGGCCTTCACCGAGAACCTGGTGACCAGCCTGCCGAAGGTCTGGGTGCTGAAGAAGCCGTTCAGCCTGCGTGAAATCCGCAAGATGCTGGCCGCCGCCTCCGGGGGAATCGCGGTCTGAACCCGCGGGTCACGGGATCCGGAGCCAGCCCCACTGGCGCAGGTGGCGGTCGCCGCGGCGGTAGGAATACAGCAGCCCCGGGGAGCAGTAGGTGCACACCGGCACCGACCCCTCCTTGGCCGGGTCCAGCCCCAGGGACAGGGCCTGGGCCCGGAGCAGGCCGTGCAGGTCCAGGTGCGGCCGGCCCCGGGGACCGGGCCGCTGCAGGGTTTCGCGCCAGGCGGGGTCCTGCCGGGCGGCGGCCACCACCTCCTCCCCCACTTCGAAGTGGCAGGCCAGGATGGCGGGGCCCGCAGCCCAGGCCAGATCCTCGGGCCGCCCGCCCAGATCCTGGAACAGCTCGACCCCCCGGCGCAGGATCCCGCCCACGGTGCCCCGCCAGCCCGCGTGCAGGGCGGCGACCCAGGGCCGGCCATGGACCGGCCCGGCCAGCAGCACCGGCACGCAATCCGCCGCCTGCACGCCGATGGCCAGGTTCCGGGTCATGGTCCATACCCCGTCGGCCTCCTGGATCCGGTCGTCGGCCTCCACCACCTCGCAGCTGTGGATCTGGTGCAGCCGCACCGGGGGCAGGGCGCTTTCCGGATCCTCCCGGGTGGTGAAGCCCCAGGCCAGGGGGAACGGCGGGGGAACCCCGGGGGTCAGCATGGGCGGGGCCAGAGCAGGGCCAGCAGGCTGATGTCGGTGACCGCCCAGGCCGCCAGGGCCTGGTACATGCCGGCCTCGTGCTGCCTGGGGCTCAGCCGGCGCCAGCGGGCCCACCAGGGCAGCAGTACCACCAGCCAGGCCGCCAGGGAGGCCAGCAGGAAGGCCGGATGGCGCCGGGCCAGCAGCGCCGCCCGGCCGAAGCACAGATGGGCCGCCAGGGCCAGGGCCAGCGCCAGGGCCAGGCTGGCCC
>JARLGP010000170.1 GCA_031292735.1 Holophaga sp. | reverse complement strand
GGGGCGCCCGGGCGCCGGGGATCCCGGCCGCGGCCTGGTGGGGGTGCAACGTTGCACCCCCCTGAGCCCGCATCTTGGCCACGAAGGGCCGGGAAACGTCTACCCAAGTGGCAATCTTCTTGTCTGACCAAGTGCACCACTCCGGATCCTCAAGGATGGCGGTCACGGCGGCCCGCTTGTCGAGCGTGGTCATGTGTAGGCCGTGCTTGTTCGCCCCCAGACCGTGCAGGCGAGCATCCCGCACTGTGCCCGGGCGGACTTCGGCGGCCAGCACCTGGAGGCCTGCCCGGGCCGCAGCGGCCACCCGGTGGAAGCCGTCGGCAAGCCAGAGGTTCGGCCCGTCCTGGAAGATGCACACTGGGGGGAAGGTGGCGCCGTCCCGCATGGAGGCGGCGTACTTCTTCACCGTCGCGGGGTCCAGAGCGATCCGAGACTGGGTTCCACCGTCCAGGCGGATGGAGGTGAGTTTGATTTGCTGAATGTTCATGCGGTTTTCTCCAGGTCTTCGAGGATCAGAAGGGTGAAAGCCCGCTCGCCCTTTATGAGGGGAACGTGCCGGGGCGTGCCGTGCTCAATCCATTCAGGGGAGTCGTCCACCAGCAGGCCCAGCTGCACCAGGTCATCGAGCAGGCCCTTGCAGCCGCCGTGCACGTTGGATTCGTCCTGGGGCCGGGTGCGGGCGTGGCGCTCGATGGTCAACCGGCGCCGGCCGGTTGCGCGCGGGATATCCAGGAAGCCAGCGGCACCACGGATGCACCACCACCAGACGCCCTTGTCTTTGTGTCGGGTCATGAAGTGCTGGCCTTCCCGAGTGTTCTGGCTGGGGGTGGGCCGGTCGATCCGGAGAGTCCAGATCATCGGCGGGCCCCGTTGACGGGGTGGGCCTGGGCCAGGGGGATGCCGTCGTAATCGTCCAGATCCACTGTCGGTGAGACTTGCGCGGGTGCGGGGTGGCGGGAATCCAGACTCGGCGCGGGTTCGGGCGGGGCGGGTACGGGTTCCCTTCCTTCATCAGGGATCCCATGGACAAGGCCTCTTTTAATCTTTTCTTCTGGTTTAATGGATAGGTTCGAAGTCAGCCCGAACACCGGCCGAACATCCATCGAACACGTGTTCGGGTTTTCGGGGCCATCGAACACATGTTCGGATTCATCGGATTTGGGCTGTTCGAACACGTGTTCGGCATCTTTCCGGCCCGGCTGAGCCGTTCCGAACTTGCCTTCCCGGGCGGCGGCGCTGGCCAGGCCGCCCTTCTTTCGGGTGATCCTGAAGCCTTCCGCTTTCTGCCTCCACGTGGCGCCAAGCTCCCAGGCCCGCCGGAAGGCGTCCGGCGCATCCGTGGGGCATGGGCCGGCACTGCAGCCCAGAGCCAGCCCTTGGAATGCTGCGGCCCTGTCCTGGTCCGTCCATAGGCTTAAGGCCAGGGCCCCGAATTCATCGAGGTTCATCGTCAGGAACCATGTGCGCCCTGCCATCACCGCACCTCTTGGGTGTCGGCAACCCCGCGCTCGCGCAGGTACGCGCCGGCCACGCCCGCCAGCAGATCGAAGTCAGCCGCCCGGGCCCGGAGGCGATCCAGCAGGGCCGCGGGGGTGGGCAGGAGCTCCAGGGCGCGGAGGTGCTCCAGTTCCTGCAGCCAGAGGGCCACGGCCACGGCAGAGCATATTGCAGCCGCGCGGGCCCCGGGCGCCTGCAGGGGCGGCGCAGCGGGCGGGGCGGCATGGACGGGGCCGGGCACCTTCCCGGAGGCCTCCGAGAGGCCCTGGGCGGCGGCGCAGTGCGTTCCGCCGATCATGGCTGCCCCGGGGCGCCGCCGTCCTGCGCAGGGTAGAGCGGATCCACCGTGGCGACGAACTTCAGGACATCCAAGCCACTCCGGGCCACGATCACGCCTTGAACGCTCCCGTCATCACTGGGCGGATACCAGGCAGGCTTGCCGGGGACGTTCCCGAAGACCACCACGCTTCGGTATGTGTTCCAGATTCGATCATGCCAGGCCTTGGGCAGGGTGTTGCCCAGACGCCCCGCAGCGTCTTCCCGCATTGTTTCTTGCATCTCAGGCGTTCTCCTCTCTGGCCGGTGCCTGGTGCTGGATTCGATCAACCACCAGGTCTTGAACGGCCTTGAGGTGCGGCGCCCAAAGGCTGTGTGAATATTCCTTCTGCCGGTCCATGACCCAGAGGCGGCACCCGGCGATGAACGCGATTTCCTTGTAGGTTTCCCATCCCTGGTGGGCCTGCTTCTTCTGCTTCCTGGGGTAGGGTCCGCTGTCGATGGTGCGGAGAACTTCCCGGGCTACCTCAAGCGACCGTTCCCGGATCAGCTCAAGGTGGGCCGGGCTGATGCCCTCAGCCCAGGGGTTCTCGATCAAGACGGGGTATTGCTTCGGGTGTGTGCCGCGCCAGCGACAGAGGGAAGCCAACCAGCCCACCATCAGAACATCCCCCCATCGGCCATGTCCACGAGGGACGACTGTGACTTGATGGCTCCGGGCAGTTCTGCGGCGAGGCCTTGGGCATCGGTGGCCTTGGTGGTGACGGTGCCGATGGTGACGTGGGTCTCACGGGTGCTGGTGCTGCTGGAGCGGTTGTTGACCGAGGGGCGCATGGCCATGCCGGCGGAAGCCCCTGCCCCCGCGAAGGCCGGCTGCGGAGTGGATCCGGCCATGCCCAGGGTGGACACCTTCAGCACCACGTTGCCGATGGAAGCCAGTTTGTTGCCGATCCAGCCGAGCGCCTCCTTGGCCCCGGCCAGCAGGGCCTTCCACATCCGGGCGCCGGCGTGCTCCACCATGAAGAATGCCTTGAGGAAGTGGAAGACGATGTCGTAAGCGGTCTGGTTGGCCCAGTGGCCCACCTCCTTGAAGTGACCCACCAGCAGATACAGACCCCCAGCCACCAGGGCGATTGCGGCAATGATGAGTGTGGTTGGGCCCAAGGCCATAACCCAGGCGGCGGCCGCGGCAATGCCAGTGGCGATGAATGCCGCCGAAGCTGTGATGGCCGCGATGCTGGAGGCGATCCAGGACCCCACCATTGAGACGCCGGCCGCGATCGCCCCGGCGCTGAGGAAAACGAAGCCGGCGGCGATCGCCCCGAGGGCTACCTTCACGGTCCCGCTGTGATCCCGTGCCCAGGTTGCAACCTTCGCCAGTGCACCGGCCAGGCCGAGCAGGGCCGGCATCAGAACGGCCATGAGATCCCGACCCGTGGCGGCCATAGATGCGTTCATGGCCTTCATGGACTTCTCGAATTTGTCGGCCTGCTTTATTTGCTCCTCGGATGCCACGTGCTTCTTGATCTCGCCGGTCAGGGCGGCTACACCTTCCTTGCCCTTCTGGAGCAGACGCACGGTGCCCTCATCCAGGCCCAGGCGCTCGCCCAGGGCCATGGCCTTGGCGCCGGACATCTTCTCCATCTTCTCGGCCAGGAGGCCCATCACCTGGGTCGCATCCTTGCCCTTCAGGGCGACGGCAGAAATCCCCATGCCAGCGAACACCTGCAGCGCCATCTTGGAGCGGGGCCCATGGATGGCGATCATCTCCAAGCGGCTGTTCAGGCCTTTCAGGCTGGCGTCCATGCCCTCGGATGTGCCGCCCACGGTCTTTACCGCGCCTTCCAGGGCCTCCAGCTCCGTCACGTCCACGTCCAGGGTCTTGGCCAGGCGCCCGGCGTTCACCTCGGCCTCCATGGTGCCCTTCACGAACTCGACCATGCCCCCAAGGGCGATTGCTACGCCGAAGAACCCCACTGCGGCTTCCTTCAGGCCGTTGAAGAGTTCCTTGCCCTTCCTGGTCTGCTCTTCCACCGCGGCAACAGCCGCTTTCGATTCCTTCACCATGTTGTCGCGGATCGCCCGGGCTGACTTCTTTCCGGCTGCCTCCACCTCCCGGGCGGATTCCCGGGCGGCGGCGATCTCATCCACGGACTTGCCCTTGGCGGCCTCGGTGATGGCCTTCGCGGCTGCCTTGGCTTCCTTGACCAGCTGCTCATAGAGCTTTTCCGCCTCAGACTCGCCTTTTTTGAACTCTTCGTTGTTGAGCCCAAGCGTTACGTAAAATGCGTCCAGGATGGTGGCCATTATGCGGCCTCCGGTCCGTGGGGCAGGCGCGACAGGAAGGCTTGCAGCTCTGAAACAGCGATCAGGCGGCGGGCCCCGGCCTTCACGAAGCCCAACGTACCGACTTTCATGCAGGTGTAGAGGTAGCTTTTGCTCAGGCCTGTGGCGTCGGAGGCGTCATCGACGGAAAGGCTCAGGCGGAGCACGGGTGGACGCTCCGCGGGCGCAGGGGCCGGGGAAACGGTCTTGAGTTTCGGCATGGACGATCCTCCAAACGCGCTTGGTCGCGCTTGGAATAAGAATCAATCCATCGTCCTACGCAAACCTCGCGCTAAGTGGGCTGGGGTTTGTGTGGCTTCATCCAGGCTTGGCACTCACGTTCGAACTTTCGGCCGGGCTTTTCGCCTTTTGCCAACTCGGCCACGATGCGAACCAGGACGTGCAGCTTCTCCATCCTGCCGACGCGGAGGAGGGCGTCTTCGCAGCCCGCCACCATGGCCTGTTTCGGCGTGCCGGCGAGCAGCGGCCGGAATTTGGGCATGCCGTCCATTTGATACTGGAGCGATTCGCACTCTTTGGCCTTCTTGCGGCAGGCCTGGGCGAATTCGGTAAACTGGCCCTCGCCGGGAAGCCAGCCAGCTTCAGAAAAGGAGCCGTCCTGGCGGAAAATCTCATCCGGGAAGATCGGGCAATCCTTGTGGGACCAGCTATTGAAGAGCGTTTGGTGCGCTTTCTCACTGATTGTTCGAAGGGAAGCCAACATCCGGAACCGCCCTGGATCCGCCCCAACACCACCTCCGAATATCGCTTGTTGGGCTTCAGGCCCAAGGCCCCGGAGGGCCGCAGCAATTTGATTTGCGGTCTCTTCCAGTTTCCAAAGCTGGCCTGCAGCTCTCGCCAAGCTGCCGGATTTCTCGTGCTCTGCCAGATCCTGGGCGTAACGCTCTGTGAGCCGGGCCAGGTGAGATTCGGGATCGACTGAACAACCATCAATGGTGAGGCCGGCAAGGAGCGCCAGGCCTTCCTTCCAGAGGGCAAATTGCCTTGTGGTTCTGAGGCCTGCTCGATCCATCGCACCTCCCGTCCGGTGCATTCCCACAAAGGAGGCGCGGCAGCTGGTGCGGGAACCAGCGTTCGGGCCGTCGCCCTAGCCGCGTCGATTTTAGGTTATGCCGTGGCAGGCAGGTCGTCTACCAGTTCCCCGGCCCTGGGAATGTCCTGGGCGGCCTCATAGGCCATCACCATGGCACGGAGCATGAGGTCCGCGGTGGGGGTCAAGCCCTCATCGCACATGTGGATGGACAGGCCCCCGGCGATCTTCTCCATCCGGTTCTTGTGGGCCTCCCACCTGGGGTAATGGAGACCGGCCTCCAGGTCCTCCTCCGATGCCTCATGGAGGAAGGCGGAAACATCGGCCAGGCGGATGAGGTCCAATGCCAGGGCCCGGGGCATCTCCACAAGATCCTCCTCAGGCATGTGGGCCCAGCTCCTCCAGGAAGTCCGGGGTTTTGCGGTGGTGGTCTTGCTGGTCATGATTTCTCCGAATGCTTGGCCGGGAAGTCCGGCCTGTGGTTGGTTACCCGGCACCAGGTCAAAGCCTGAGCCAAGGTGGGGATGGGCGAATCGTTTGCTGTGCAGGTCTTCAGGAGCCGCGAGGGTGGCGGCGCCGCGGATGGGGTCAGGCCAGAGCGTGCGGGCTTCCCTCCGGGATCAGGGGTCCGCGCGAAGCTCCAGGCGGGTCAAGGCAAGGGCTTGCATCCAGGCCCGGCGCAAGACCTTGAGGGCGGCGGCGCGGTCCTCCTGGGCCTCCAGGAAGGCGGCGCACTCCTGGGCGATCTCCTGGGCCTCCGGTGGGAGCGGCGGCGGACTGCTTGGGGTCGTCGTAACGACGACCCCTTCACCGGCAGCCGGCGGGGCAGCAGGGGGTGGAATCGGATTCCACCCCTCGATAGTCGCGTTTGAAACGCGGGTTCCCGGCTCCGTGGTCGTTATGACCATGGTTCCCTTTCCCGCCAGCAGGGCCAGTTCCACCACGCGCCAAGCCGGGGCGCCTTGGTCCTCTGCCATGGCGCGCAGCAGCTCCGCCACGTGCGGCGACAGGCGCAAGCGGACTTCCTCCACCTGGCGGGCGGGCTTGGTGCTCTTCCCTTTCGGCCTGCCACCGCCATGCCCTTGGCCTACTCCTGGATATTTCGCAACGGCCATGCCTTACCTCCATGGGTTCAGCTTCCTCGCGCGCGCGTGAGAGGTCAAGAAAGTATTTTTGTGGCTTTCGATAACTGGTATTATGTAACCTATATTGAAAACAGGCAACTTACAACAACGACGATTATTATTTATGAATTTAAAATGGGATCGCTCGAATAGATGAATATCTAATCGATAAACCGAGCCTTGGGTCATGGTCCTGGGCAATCATGGCCGTGATGGCCATGGTTCCCCACCAACGCGATTTCAAATCGGACCCTTCCCCCGACCGGCCGCAGGGGAAGCCGCTATGGCTTCACTTACCGGCGGGCCCCGGGGCGCCCGGGCCCCTTCAACGGCGACACGGCCGGCGTAGTGTAGGCCTGGAACCACGTGAGGATGTCGCTTTCCCTGAAGGCCCAGGCACCAGGGTTGAACGGGTTCGGCGTGACGGGCAGACCCTCTTTCTGCACCAGGCGCACCAGGGCCGGATAGCTGATCCGCTTGACACCCTTGAGGGCGCCCAGGACGGCGCGCGCATGGTTGAGGGAGATGAGGGGTTCGACCATCGCGGCTCCGCAAGAAGAGGACTTCGAAACTTGCCGTCCAATATATGGACAGCGAAAAGCACGGCGGGGCGAGGGGTGGACGAAACGGACCCCCCTCGCCTGACACTGCGTTCAACACAGGCCCGGGTCTATTTCATCGAGTGGGAGCGCCGGGCCCGGGCGCCGGTCAACCAGGATGGCTCCGCAAACTACAGCCAACCTATCGGGCCCAGGCCACCAGCTCGTGCCCCAGCACCCGTTCAAGCTGGATGAGGGTCTGAAGGGTGGGGTTTGCGCCAGGCCGCTCCAGCTTCGCGTATGCCTGTTGCGTGATGCCAAGGCGCTCCGCCATGTCGGCCTGGCGCAGCTTGGCGCGGGCGCGGGCGAGCTTGAGATGGACGGGGATCAACTCGGACGGCGCGAACATGAGCACGTCCCCGGTGCCAGATGCCTCGGACAGATCCCCGGTGAGGTCATTCCCATCGCTGGCGGCGGCTTCCATGCAATCCAGAATCCAGGCCCGCAGCCAGCGTTCCGCCTCCTGAAGGGTGGCGCCGGCACCAACGCCCCAGTCCTCACCGCGGCTGTCGGTGCCGATGACGCAGATGCTTGCTGTTTCTTCGTCACGCTCGATTCGATAGGGCAGATAGAGGAAGCGCATGTTTCACCTCACCTTGGCGGGCCATTCGACGCGGGGGATGCCAAGTTCCTTCAGCAGGCCACGGACTTCATTGGGATTCTGGAGCTTGTCTCGGACAGGAACCGGACGGCACCCGGGTTTGGTCAGAACGTAGGGATGCGAACCACCCGGGCCCCGATCCTGCCACCCATGGCAAATGGCCAACTTGACCAGTTCGATTCCCAACATGAACGCGGAGCCCATGGCCACCTCGCATAGCAATATTACAACCTTTATATTGTTTGTCCAGGGTGGCAGTCGGATTGCTACCCCAGAGGCTCCCAGGATGGGACACTTGGGACACTTTCTTGAATCCGAGAAAACAGACTGTCCCACCGGAAACCCTTACCACCATTAGCTAAGGGACTATTGGGACACTTGGGACAAAAATTAGATATACCCCCTATGGTTCTCAAGAAACACTTTGAACTTTCGTCATCCGGCACTCCCGCCGATCTTCAGACCGGCCACCTTCGGTGCGTCCATGAGGCCCAGCTTCGGCATGAGGGTGCGGATCGAATCGGCCATGGCGTTCGGGGCCAGGTGCCCATAGTGCTTCTCCACCATCCGGGTATCGCTGTGGCCCAGCTGGGCGGCGACGTAGGGCAGGGGGCATCCGGCGTTCACCAGCATGGAGGCATAGGAATGGCGCAGCTCATGGAAGCCCAGGGGATCGAGGCCCGCGGCGTTACACGCATCGGCCATGAAGCGGGCCTGGTCACTGTGCCCCCAGGCGGAGCCCACATCATGGCGCTTCCGGCGCTCTACCTTGTCACGGTGGAAAATCAGTTCCGCGGCGGGGCGGCCGGCGGTGATCTCCTGGAAGAAAGCCTGGCCCTCATCGGTCAGGACCACCCGGCGGGGCTTGCCCTCACCAGTGCCCTTGCCAATGAGGAATAATGTCCCACCGGTAGGGTCAAAGTCTTGGACCGTGACCCGGGCCAGTTCACCATAGCGGCCTCCGGTATACAGGGCGGCCCGCACCATGCGGCGGAAGTCCGCGGGGCAGACGTTGACCAGGCGCACCTGATCTTCGACGCTCAAGAACCGAACTCGAGCCTTGGTGGTCCCGCGGTAGGGCTTTGCCTCCCGCCATGCCTCTCCGGTGCAGGTGACGCGGCGGCGGTCCAAGGCGTGGTTCAGGGCGGCCTTCAGGGTGGTCAAGACGCGGTTGGCGCTGTCCTTCCTGGCTCGCTTCTCATCGTCCGTGGACGGCGGGGCAGGGGGCACCGGCACGGCCTTGGGCATCCGGGGCACCTTGAAGTTGCGGGGCTTCGGGGCAGTGGCGCCGGAGGGCAGCGGCTTGGGCGTGCGCACCCGGCGGGGGGCCTCCGCCATGTCGGCAAGCCAAGTCTCCAGCCGGCGACGGGTGAGCTTCACCACTTCCAGGGGGCCCAGCTCCGGGAGGATCCAGGCGCCGGCCCGCTGCTGGTCCCGCAGCAGCCCCTTCACCCCGCGGCGCTTCCCATCCTCGAAGTAGTCATCGAGGGCCTGGGCCACGGTATAGGGGCCCACTTGGGCAGGCTCCCCGCCGGCCACCCGAGTAGCTTCATCGGCGCGCTCCTGAAACCAGGTCTTCGCCTGGGCCTCCGCCTGGGCATAGGTCAGCAGGTCCGTTCCATTCGCGTCCTGGAAGTCATCCGCGGTTCCGAGCCGGACCTGCAAGATCCGGCCATCCCGGCGGCACCGGGCGAACCAGGAACCGGCGGCGCCGTTCTCCGGCCGCCGGTAGCCCAGGTAGTGCCCCGGCGACAAGGGCTCTTGGTTGGTCTTCCCCTGGGGGAGCTTCTTCCGGGCGGTCCAGGTGTCCAGCTTCGCGCTTCGCTTGGTGCGGGTCATCTGGTCCCTCCTCAATCTCGTGCTCAAACGGTGCTCAAAACATACCGCTGGAGGCACATGGAGGCAAGTGGAATGGAAAACGCCTAATTGCAACCAGTTCAAGGCCATGCGGTTTCCATATGCGCCCGCATATGGGTGTTGAGGGGTGTCTATAGGCCCTTTCACGGCGGTAACACGTGTTCAAATCCCGTTAGCCCTACCAGTCAACAAAGCACTTACGCCCGGGAGACCGGGCGTTTTGCTTGCCACGGGAAAATCACGGGGAAGCGATCGGCCAGGGGATTCGAAGTCATTGGGGAATCGAGAACAAGTTGCATTGGTTCCTGGATGATGAGACGCACTGTCGTCGAATTTCCGGGAGGACGGGTACCGGACTCGAAAGGGGAATGGCCCGGAAAACAGCGCCATTCTGCGCCATATCGTTCTGTACCTCCTTCGCCAGGCTCCGAACCCAATGGGGCGGTGGCCCTGCTCTCAACGGGCGTAAATTTCCGTTTGGTGCGGTGACCCCTTGGACGCCTTCCTGGCGCATGCCCACTATGCGGGCACCTATTACCATTGTATGGGCAGGCTCCTATCGTCTATCCTCGGAATGGGACGTGGAGGAGTCTGACCCATGGAGCGGAACGAACTCGGCGAGGGTGGCCTCGGAACCGGCAAGCAGGTGATCGCACGCGCCGTGGCGGTGCTGCAGACGCTGGAAGGCAAACCGGCCGGACTGAACATGTCGCAGATCGCCCGGGACGCCGGCCTGCCGCGCAGCACCACCCAGCGTCTGGTGGGCGCCTGGGTGGCCCAGCGGTTCCTGGTCGTGGACGGGAACGGCCGGATCCATCTGGGACCGGCTCTGGCGCGCCTGGCGGTGGCCGCTCGTGCCGAAACCCTGGCGACGCTTCATCCGCACCTGGAGGCCCTGCGCGACCAGGTGCAGGAGACCGTGCATCTGTGGGCAGGCTTCGGACCGGAGGTGGTGCTGGTGGACCAGGTGGTGTGCAATCAGGAAGTGCGGGTGGTCACCCCGATCGGGGTGGGCCTGCCCTGCGCCTACTCGGCCGGAGGAAAGGCCCTGCTGGCCGGTTTGTCGGACACGGAGGTGCGCCGGCTGACCGAAGGGCGCATGGTCGCGTTCACCCCCCACAGCCTCACCCGCCTCGACGCGCTGCTCGAGGAACTCGCGCAGGTGCGCGCCGCCGGGATCGCCTTTGACTACGAGCAGCACTCCGAGGACGTGGCGGCGGTCGGGGTGGCGCTGCCCAACGCTGGCGGCGATCCGCTCGCCCTGTGCATCCCCGCTCCGCTCAGACGCTTCCTGGAAAAGCGCGAGAGGCTGGTGGAAGCGATTTTGAAGTGCCGCGACCGGATCGCCCAGGAGGCGTAGCCCTGCCCACCGGATCAAGCGCATGAACATGGCCGTCAGGCCGGCAAGGAGGTTGTCCTTTTGAGTGAACCAGAAACATCCAGATTGTGGACCCATCAGTATGCCTCGCGCCTGTGCAGCGCCTTCCTGGGTTACGTCGGTTTCCAGATGCTGGTCCCGACCCTCACCACCCACGTGCGCCAGATCGGGGCCAGTCATCTGGGGACCAGCCTGGTATACAGCCTGGCGGCCTTGGCGGCCCTCCTGGCCCGCGCCCTGTTCGGCAACCGGCTGGACACCCTGGGGCGCAAGCCCCTGCTCCTGATCGGGGCCGGCATGATGATCGTGGTCAATCTCGCCCTGTTCCGGGTTACCAATATCGCGCTGATCGGGACGCTGCGCTTCATCCAGGGGTTCGGCTGGGGGCTGGCCTCAACCGCCCTGGCGACGCTGATGTCCGACATCATTCCCGGCGAGCGCCTGGGCGAGGGCATCGGATACTTCTCGATGTGCATCGTGCTGGCCACCTCCCTGTCCATCATCCTGGGCATCGACCTGATGAACCGCTTCGGGTTCGTCGCCACCCTGGGCTTTTCCACCGTGACCTTCGGGGGGTTCTACCTGCTGGGCCAGCGGACACCCGCCACGTCCTTCGTCCGGGCCCAGCCCGGCGCGGAGCGGCCCGGTCTGCTGGCGACCCTGTTCGAACCGTCGGCCCTGCTGCCGGCCACCCTGTGCTTCCTGCACTCGCTGGCCTTCAGCGGCATCATGGCCTTCATCATGCTGTTCGGCATCGAACGCGGGATCCAGGGGGTGGGTGTGTTCTTCATCGGCCACCTGGCGATGATCGTGGCCAGCCGTCCCGTGGTGGGCAAGCTGTTTGATCGACGCGGCCACGCGATCATCGTCCTGCCCGGGGTGGTGAGCATGATCGCCGGCCTCCTGCTGCTGTCCATGGCCCGCTCCGCCCCGCTGCTGATACTCGCCTCGATCTTCTACGGCCTGGGTTACGGCACCGTGCAGCCCTCCCTCCAGGCCTGGGCGGTCCAGCGCTCGCCCCAGGCCCGGAAGGGAGCGGCCAACGGGACGTTCATGTCCTCCATCGATCTGGGCTACGCCATAGGGACAGTGCTGATGGGGGCTATCGCCGGAGTCTCCAGCTACGCCTTCATGTACCGCCTGTCGGTGCTGCCGCTGCTGGTCCTGCTGGTGATCTACGGCGCCTTCCTGGCGAGCCACCGGGAGGAATGGGCGTTTTCGGCGGGACTGTCCGCCCACCCGGTTGAGGATTCCGGATCGGTCCAGTAGGGGCGCGCCACCGGCGGGCCTGCGGTCGTTGCGGGAGGTTGTTCCAGGGGATGGTGTATCAGGAGCTGATGCGGCACGGCGCCACCCCCAAGCTGAAGGATGTTCTGAGGTTGGAACAGGGAACCCGGCTTCAGAAGTGGTAGGACCCGAACAGGCCAAAAGTGTTCTGAGACTTGCGTTCGGTGATCGGGCTGTCCGCGGCGTCGCCGCGCAGGCTGGCGGCGGTCAGGTGCAGTCCGATTCCCCAGGCGGGGGTAAGCCGATAGTCCGCACCCACAGAGAACCGGACCAGGTTGACGCCGCTGCCAGCGCCATGGACGGGCAGCCCGGACCGGGCGCTCTGGCTGGCGTCGATGCCGAAAAAGGTCCGGGTGTATTGGCTGTCGGCCCAGGTCAGTCCCGGACCGGCGGAGAGCATGAGATCGTGGAGCGGGCTGAACCGGCCATCCAGGTCCAGGGCCAGGCGGGTGCCCTGGTGCTGGCCGCCGATATCGGTCACGACGCTGGCCCGGGCGGAGAACCAGGACTTGCTGTAGCTTCCGAACAGGCTGCCGAACTCGGTCCCGTGCACATCGCCAAGGCCCTGCAGATGTGGGTCGTCGGATTCCCGGCGCGGCGCCCGGAGATTGGCGCCGACCCCGAGGCCCAGGCGCCAGGGCCCGTCCTGGACCAAGTAGGCCCCGGCGCCGGCCGGAACGCCCGCACCCGGAGCTCCGCCGATGAAGAAGCGTCCGTAATCGGCGCTGAACAGGGGCAGGCCGGAGCGCATCATGTCCGAGCTGCCGGGGTATTTGGGCTGGCTGATGATTCCCAGGCCGACCGTGAATTTCCAACCCTGGGTGAGTGCCGGGGGGATGACCCCCTGGCCGGCACAGGCGCCCACCATAGACGCCATGGCCGCAAGGGCCTGAACATACTGCCTGGTTTGGAACCTCATGGGCAGCACTCCTGGAATCTGATAGTAGATTCCAACGTCCGGCTGGCCGTCATGGTTGTACTCCCCAATTGACGAACGACAGGATGCCGGCCCTGAACGGCTGGAAGGCGACTCCGGATGG
>JARLGP010000169.1 GCA_031292735.1 Holophaga sp. | reverse complement strand
TGCGCCTTCTCCATCTCGTCCAGCAGGATCACCGCGTACGGCCGGCGCCGCACCGCCTCGGTGAGCGCGCCGCCCTCCTCGTAGCCGATGTAGCCCGGGGCCGCGCCGATCAGCCGGGTGGCGTCCGCCTCGTGGGTGAACTCGCTCATGTCCACCCGCACCAGGGCGTTCTCGTCGTCGAACAGGAACTCGGCCAGGGCCCGGGCCACCTCGGTCTTGCCCACGCCGGTGGGGCCCAGGAACATGAACGAGCCGATGGGCCGCTTGGGATCGGCCAGGCCGGCGCGGTTGCGCCGCAGGGCGTCGCTGATGGCCACCAGGGCCGGATCCTGGCCCACCACCCGCTCGCGCAGCCGGTCTTCCATGTGCAGCAGCTTCTGCCGCTCGCCCTCCAGAAGCCGGGACGCGGGAATGCCGGTCCACTTGCTCACCACGTTGGCCACGTCCTCTTCGGCCACCTCCAGGCGCAGCATGGCGCCCTCCACGTTGGTCGCCTGGGCGATCTGCTTCTCCAGCGAAGGCAGCTCGCCGTACTCCAGGCGGGAGGCCTTTTCGTACTCGCCCCGCGCCTTGGCCTGCTCCAGCTCGATGCGCAGGTCGTCCAGGCGCTTCTGCATGGCCCGGGTGGCTTCGATGGCCTTCTTCTCCTGCTCCCACTTCACCCGCAGCCGGGTCAGCTCCTCGCCCAGCGTGGCCAGCTCCTGGTCCAGCTCCACCAGCCGGGACCGGCTGGCCGGATCCTTCTCCTTGGCCAGGGCATGGCGCTCCAGCTGCAGCTGGATCTGCCGGCGCTCGCGCACATCGATCTCGATGGGCCGGGTGTCGATCTGGATCCGCACCAGGGAAGCGGCCTCGTCCATGAGGTCCACCGCCTTGTCCGGCAGGAACCGGTCGGCGATGTAGCGCTGGGACAGCTGCACCGCCTCCACCAGCGCCGCGTCGCGGATGCGCACGCCGTGGTGCAGCTCGTAGCGGTCCTTGAGCCCGCGCAGGATGGAGATGGTGTCCTCCACGCTGGGCTCGGCCACGAACACGGTCTGGAAGCGCCGCTCCAGCGCCGCGTCCTTCTCGATGTGCTTGCGGTACTCGTCCAGGGTGGTGGCGCCGATGCAGCGCAGGTCGCCCCGGGCCAGGGCCGGCTTCAGCAGGTTGGCGGCGTCCATGCTGCCGCCGGTGGCTCCGGCCCCCACCAGGAGGTGCAGCTCGTCGATGAACAGGATGATCTCGCCCCCGCTCTGCTCGATCTCCTGGATGACCCCCTTCAGCCGCTCCTCGAACTGGCCCCGGTACTGGGTTCCCGCCACCAGGGCGCCCATATCCAGGCTCATGAGGCGCATGCCCTTGAGGTTCT
The DNA here is from genome assembly GCA_031292735.1 of Holophaga sp. Next base: position 29,751 of record JARLGP010000169.1, on the reverse strand, counting down.
CGGGCACGTCGCCCTTGGCGATGCGCTGGGCCAGGCCCTCCACGATGGCGGTCTTGCCCACGCCCGGCTCGCCGATCAGCACCGGGTTGTTCTTGGTGCGCCGGCACAGCACCTGCAGCACCCTGCGGATCTCCTCGTCCCGGCCGATGACCGGGTCGAGCTTGCCCGACCGGGCCACTTCGGTGAGGTCCCGGGCGTACTTCTCCAGGGCCGCGAACTTTTCCTCGGCCCGCTCGTCCTCCACCCGGTTGCCCTTGCGCGATTCGCGGATGGCCGCCTCCAGCTTGTCCCGGTCCAGCCCGAACTTGGCCAGCAGCTTCTTGGCGTCGGTGGCCGCGTTGGCGAAGGCCAGCAGCATGGCGTCGGTGGCCACGAACCGGTCGCCCAGGCCCCGCCCGGTGTCGCTGGCCAGGTCCAGGAAGTTGCGCAGCGCCGGCCCGGCCTGCGGCTGGCTGCCGCCGATGGCCTTGGGCAGGGCGTCCAGCAGCCCGTCCGCCCCGTCCACCAGGCCGTTCACCGCCTCGGCCACCAGCCCGGCCCGTTCCAGCACCGGGCGCAGCCCCATATCCGGCGCCAGCAGCGCCGCGAACAAATGCTGCGGCAGCAGTTCCGGGTGCTGCCCGGCCACCGCCTTGTCCCGAGCCCCCACAAGTGCTTCGTTCGCTTTCTGAGTAAAAGGAAGCATGGCCATCACAGCCCTCCAACTTCCAACATAGGCCCTACTTGATGTCTGTCAACTAAGATTTCTTTAGCATGAATTTAACGTCTGGTTGTCCGGACAAACGCGGGCCGAGCAGGCCCCGTCTCGCGGCGGACCCTGCTCGGCTTGGGACTTCGGTCGGTGCCTAGCGCTCGGGGGCCAGGCCCATGTTCTCCGGGGACCGCCAGAAGCTGGACAGCAGCAGCTGGCGCATGTGGAAGAACTCCTTGGGCAGGCGGTCGTAGAGTTTCTCGAACAGCTCTTCCTGGAGCAGCACCTCATGGCGCCATTCGTCCCGGTGGATGGCCATGGCCTCTTCCAGATTCTCGGCGGTGAAGTTGTCCAGGCCGGTCAGGTCCAGATCCTTTTCCCGGGGCACCCAGCCCAGCGGCGTTTCCGCTGCGTAGCCGCGGCCGTGGGTGCGGTCGACGATCCACTTCAGCACCCGGAAGTTCTCGCTGTAGCCGGGCCAGACGAACTTGCCGTCCTTGCCCTTGCGGAACCAGTTGACGCAGAAGATGCGGGGCGGATTCTGGATCTCGCGGCCCATCTGCAGCCAGTGGTTGAAGTATTCGCCCATGTGGTAGCCGCAGAACGGCAGCATGGCGAAGGGGTCCCGGCGCACTTCGCCGATGGTGCCGGCGGCGGCGGCGGTCATCTCGCTGCCGATGGTGGCCGCGGTGTAGACGCCGAAGTTCCAGTTCACCGACTGCACGACGAGGGGCACGGTGGTGGCCCGGCGGCCGCCGAAGATGAAGGCGCTGATGGGCACGCCCTTGGGGTTCTCCCAGTCGGGATCGATGGAGGGGCACTGCCGGGCCGGCGCGGTGAAGCGGCTGTTGGCGTGGGCCGCCTTGCGTCCGCAGTCCGGGGTCCAGGCCTTGCCCTGCCAGTCGGTGAGCTGGGGCGGCACTTCGTCGGTCATGCCTTCCCACCACACGTCGCCGTCCGGCGTCATGGCCACGTTGGTGAAGATGGTGTTCTCGGTCATGGACAGCATGGCGTTGGGATTGGACTTCATGCCGGTGCCCGGGGCCACCCCGAAGAACCCCGCCTCGGGATTGATGGCGTACAGCTTGCCGTCCTTGCCGGGCTTGATCCAGGCGATGTCGTCGCCCACGGTGGTCACCTTGTAGCCCTTGAACTGCTCAGGCACCTGCAGCATGGCGAAATTGGTCTTGCCGCAGGCGCTGGGGAACGCGGCCGCCACGTAGGTCTTTTCGCCGTCCGGAGCCTCCAGGCCCAGGATCAGCATGTGTTCGGCCAGCCAGCCCTCGTCCCGGGCCATGCAGCTGGCGATGCGCAGCGCGAAGCACTTCTTCCCCAGCAGGGCGTTGCCGCCGTAGCCGGAGCCGAACGACCAGATGGAGCGCTCTTCGGGGAAATGGACGATGTACTTGTTGTCCGAATTGCACGGCCAGGGCACATCCTTCTCGCCGGGCGCCAGGGGCTTGCCCACCGAGTGCAGGCAGGGCACGAAGGCGCCGTTGCCCAGCACGTCCCAGACCTTGCGGCCCATGCGGGTCATGATCTTCATGTTCACCGCCACGTACGGCGAGTCGCTGAGCTCGATGCCGATGTGGGCGATGCTGGAGCCCAGGGGGCCCATGCTGAACGGGATGACGTAGAGCGTGCGGCCCTTCATGCAGCCCTTGAACAGGCCCTGCAGCTTCTCCCGCATCTGGGTGGGTTCCATCCAGTTGTTGTTGGGGCCCGCCTCCACGCGACGGCGGGAACAGATGAAGGTGCGGTCTTCCACCCGCGCCACATCGCTGGGATCGGAAAGGGCCAGGTAGCTGTTGGGGCGCTTGGCCGGATTCAGTTTCTTAAGCGTTCCGGAAGCCACCATCTCTTTGCAAAGACGGTCGTACTCCGCCTCCGACCCGTCGCACCAGTAGACCCGAGCGGGCTCGCAGGAATCGGCCACCTCCTGGATCCAGGCCACCGCCTTAGGGTTGGAGATGTAGTCAGGGACGTTCAATACGGCGCTCATAAGAACTTTCTCCCGGGTTGCGTGCAGTCGAATCGGCCCCTATGTTCAGGCTTCGACTCTTATGCACAGTTTCTTGTCAAGTCTAGACAGGGGTAATAGCCTATGCAATGCGTTGCATTCAAGCCGGAACCCTTGGCTGATTTAACAAATCCGCTTATTTTCAAGGCGATGTTCCGTGCTCCTGGTTCTCTATCCTGAGCATAGATCATGTGACTTCCATCATGATCTTATTTTCCATTGAAAGGCAGTCCCATGGTCATCCACGCCGAAGCCCAGGAGCGCAACGACCGGCTCCAGGCCCTCAATCCCGCGGTGCTGGCCGCCCTTTCCCCCATGGGCCGGCGGGCGTTCTTCCCCAAGGGCATCTCCTTCCAGGCGGGCCAGAGCCAGGGCTGCCGCATCAACGCCACCATCGGCCAGATCACCGACGGCGCCGGCAACCCGCTCCCGCTGGCTGCCCTGGCCGAGCAGCTGGCCGGCCTGAATCCCAGGGACGCCTTCCTGTATTCGCCGGTGGCGGGCCGGGAACCGGTGCGCACGGCCTGGCACGCCAAGCACGTGAAAGAGGACCCGCGGATGGCGGCGGTGGCCCTGCCGGTGGTCACCTCCGGCATCTGCCACGCCCTTTCCATGGGCGCGGAACTGTTCTTCAACCCGGGCGACACCCTGATCCTGCCGGATCTCTACTGGGACAACTACGAGCAGATCTTCCAGGTGGGCCTGGAGGGCGAATTCCTCGGGTTTCCTTTCTACGACGCCGGCATGGCCTTCAACCTGGAGGGCCTGCGCCGGACCCTGGCCGGAGTGCGCGGCAAGGCCCAGGTGTTGTTGAACTTCCCCAGCAATCCCAACGGCTACAGCCCCACCCCGGAGGAGATGACGGCCATCGCCGAGATCCTGGTGGAGGCCGCCCGGGACCGGCCGGTGGTGGTCTATTGCGACGACGCCTACCACGGCCTGGTGTTCGACCCCGCGGCCACCACCAAGAGCCTCTTTTGCTCGGCCAGGTGCTCACCGAGATCGAGCTGGCCGACCCCCGCCACGAAAACGAGTTCGGACGGCTGCGGCTGCTCCTGGCCACCCGCTGCAAGGCGCTCAGACTGGCCCTGGCCAGGCCCTCCCGCAACTGGAAGGTGTTCCCCTTCAACGCCGGCTGCTTCTGCCTGCTGGAGCTCCGCCCCGGCCTGGATGCCGAAACGGTCCGCCAGCAGCTCATCCGGGAGGAGAGCGTGGGCGTGGTGAGCCAGGGCGACCGCTACCTGCGGCTCGCCTTCTGCTCCCTGGACGAGGCGGCCATCGTGCCGTTGATCCAGGCCCTGGACCGGGTCTGCGAAAAGAGCTGAAGGCCGGTCATGGGTGTTCCTGGAGCGGGGTTCGTGGATGGTGGCCAGCTTTGCCAGGTGGGACTGGTTGCCCACCGGGTCCCATCGCGAAGGTTCAGGGTTGTTATGTCATCCCATCCCCCCCGCCCAGGCTTGGCCTGGCGCACCACAAGTGTTTATAGTGTCTTTTCCCCTGATGTCCATTCTGCAGCAAAAGGGATGCATGAGGGTCAGGCGCAGCATGACCCGATCATGCGATCACCCTGGCTGAAGGCTGGCTCGGGTGCGGCCTTATTTATAATTCGCCCAGGCAGCCCATAAGGTCATCATCAAAATAAAAACAACCAAACCCATTCGAATCATGGGGTTTTCCCCTTGATTTCATTGGGATGGTTTCCGTTTCTGCCTATCCTTAAAGGTGTCGAAAATCGTTCTGGCATGGCACCAGGCGAAGCAATCGGGCAGGCCTTCGGCCCACCCATTCAGGAGATTTCCATGGATAAGCCCCAACCTCACTACTTGCTGGCGCCCAACCCCCTGTTTCCCGGGCTGTCCAGGGCGGAGAAGGACTTCATGCGGGGCGACCCGTTCCTGGAGATGGACCTGACCGCCAGGATCGGCCCGGTGTTCAGCCCCGCCTTCGACCTGCTGGAGACCGCCGAGACCTACCTGCTGCTGGCGGATCTGCCCGGACTGGAGATCGCCGACCTGGACATCGAGCTCACCGCCACCTCGGTCACCATCACCGGGGAGCGGCCCGGGGACGCGCTGGACGAGACCTCCGCCTGCCATGCCCTCGAACGCCGGTTCGGAACGTTCCTGCGCCGGTTCGATCTTCCGGAAGGGGTGGACGGCGCCGGCAGCCGGGCCAGAATGGCCAACGGGGTGCTGACCCTCGCGCTGCCCAAGCGCCTCCAGGACCTGCCCGACTGCTAGCCGGCGCCAGGAATTGGGGCGCGGCGGCATCAACGCTACACTTGATGGAACCGGATCCCATCAAGGAAGCCCATGTCGACACCCATGCTCACACAGGTAGCCGCCCTCAAACGCGAGGCTGGCGATGCCATCCTGTTCACGCGCATGGGCGACTTCTTCGAGCTGCACGGCGAGGACGCAGTCCGCGCCGCGCCGGTATTGGAGATCGCCCTCACCGTGCGCGGCCGGGGCACCGAGTTCGAAACCCCCATGTGCGGGGTGCCCCACTTCGCCCTGGATAGCTACCTGCCCAAGCTCCTGGCCGCCGGCTTCTCCGCGGCCATCGCCGAACCCACCGCCAAGGCCGACGAGGTGAAGGGCCTGCTGCCCCGGTCCATCACCCGGATCATCACCCCGGGCACCTGGCTGGACGATGACGCCCGCTGGCTGGCGTCGCTGCACCAGGTGGGCGACCACTGGGGCATCGCCCTGCTCCAGCTGGCCTCCGGCCAGTTGCGGGTCATCCCCGGCCAGGGGCAGGAGCGGCTGGCCGCCACCCTGGAGCGGCTGGCGCCCCAGGAGCTGATCCTGGCCGAAGGCTGCCAGGCCCCCGGCGACCTGGAGACCGCCCGCACCCTGCTGCCGGCCTGGCGCTTCGAGCCGGAACGGGCCCGCGGACAGATCCTGGCCTTCTTCGGCTGGACCCACCTGGAAGGGGTGGGGCTCGACCCCTACCCCGCCGCCATCGGCGCCCTGGGCGCCCTGCTGGACCAGGTGGAGGCCACCCAGAAGGGCCGGCCGGCGCACATCCAGGGGGTGAGCCTGGAACTGGGCGCGGTGGGCCCGCTGCTGGACGCCACCTCCGCCCGACACCTGGAGATCACCGCCAACACCCTGGACGGGACCCGGGCCGGCAGCCTGCTGGCCCTGCTGGACCAGTGCCGCACCCGGCAAGGCACCCGCCTGCTCAAGGCCTGGCTGGACCAGCCGCTGCGGGAACGGCCCGCGCTGGAGCTGCGCTGGCGCCAGGTGGGCTGGCTCACCGAGGACAGCCATCGCGATCCCATCCAGAAGCTGCTGGCCGCGGTGCCCGACCTGGACCGCATCCTCGGCCGGGTGGCCCTGGGCCTGGCCGCGCCGCCCGAACTGGGCCAGCTGCGCGACGGGCTGACCCGGCTGCAGAACCTGCCCTGGCTGATCGAGCAGGGCGGCTGGTTCCGGGAAGCCCAGGAGCTGGAGCTGTGGCCCGGCGACACCCCGCTCTGCCCGGAGCTGCTGGCCACCCTCCAGCGCAGCCTGGAGGAGGCCCTGCCGCTGGACCTGGAGCGCGGCTCGGTGATCCGCGACGGGGTGGACCCGGAACTGGACGGCGTGCGCCGGCTGGCCCGGGACGCCAAGCAGGTGATGCTGGAACTGGAGGAGGAGGAGCGCGCCGCCAGCGGCATCAACACCCTGAAGATCAAGTTCAACCGGGTGTTCGGCTACTACTTCGAGATCACCAAGGCCAACCTGGGATCGGCCCCCGCCCACTTCATCCGCAAGCAGACCCTGGCCAACGCCGAGCGGTTCACCACCGAGAAGCTCATGGCCTTCGAGCAGCGCCTGCTGAGCGCCGAATCCGACCTGCTGCGGCTGGAGGACGCCCAGTTCCGCAAGCTGCTGGCCCTGGTGCTGGAGGATCGCGGCGCCCTCAACCGGCTGTCCCAGGCGGTGGCCAAGCTGGACGTGCTGTGCGCCCTGGCCGAGCGCGCCCGGATGTCCGGGTGGATCCGGCCGGAACTGAGCGAGGACCGGGAACTGATCCTGGCCGGCGCCCGCCACCCCATGCTGGAAGCCCGGATGGGCCGGGAATGCATCCCCAACGACCTGTCCCTGCCGGCCTCCCGGGCCATGGCGGTGGTGACCGGGCCCAACATGGGCGGAAAGTCCACCTTCCTGCGCACCGCCGCGCTGCTGGTGGTGCTGGCCCAGGTGGGCTCCTTCGTGCCGGCCGAGCTCATGCGCTTCGGCCTGGTGGACCGGATCTTCACCCGGATCGGCGCCTCCGACTTCCTGTCCAAGGGGCAATCCACCTTCATGGTGGAGATGACCGAAACCGCCCGGATCCTCAACCAGGTCACCCCCGCCAGTCTGGTGATCCTGGACGAGATCGGCCGGGGCACCAGCACCCGGGACGGCCTGTCCCTGGCCGAAGCCATCGCCCTGCACCTGCGCGACCTGATGGGGGGCGAGCCGCGCACCCTGTTCGCCACCCACTACTTCGAGCTGACCAAGCTGGCCGAGGATCCGCGCATCCAGAACCTCCACGTGGAAGTGCAGGAATGGGAGGAGCACCTCCTGTTCCTGCACCGCATCGCCGAAGGCCCCGCGGACCGCAGCTACGGCATCCAGGTGGCGCGCCTGGCCGGCCTGCCCCGCTCGGTCATCGCCGCCGCCCAGCGCATCCTGACCCAGACCCCCGAAGCCGCGGCCCCGGCCCGGAAGGGCCGCCGGCCCCCGGCCGAATCCCAGCCGCTGCTGCCGATGTTCGAACCGGACCCCGACCCCCTGCGCGAAGCGCTGAACGCCCTGGACCTGAACCACATGACTCCGCTGGAGGTGATGAACTGGGTGGCCGCGCGGCAGGGCTCAGGATGAAGCGGTGGCCCGGAGCGAAACGCCGATGACGTTCTTGTCCAGCCACGGCGATTTGTCCTTGTGCTTGACCACGTTGAGGGCTTCATAGGTGAACCGGACGGCGAACGCCTTGGCGCTCATCAGGTCCTCCTCCAGCCGCACCAGCGCGTCGTCGATCCGCCTGGCGATGCACAGGTCGCACAGGACCCGGTGCTGTTCGATCTCGGCGTTCAGATCTTCGGGACTCATGTGCACCGAGGCGATGATGAGAAGCAGGTGGCGCATCATGGACCGTTCGGTCTCGGCCAGCCATTGGCTCTGGGACAGCAGGTGGACCATGGTCGCGTGGAACTCCACATGGGCTTCCGCGGCGCGCGGGGCGTCGTGGGTCACGACCTCGCTGACGTAGCGGTCCAGGGCCCGGCGCAAGTCCTCCAGGGTCTGGTCGGAACAGGTTGCCGCGGCGCGCACCGAGGCGCCCTCCAGCAGAATCCGGGCCCGGAAGATGTCCTCCACCTCGGCCACGGTCAGGTGATGGACGATCACGCTGCGCTTGGGCATCCGGGTCACCAGGCCGTCCATGGTGAGCACCCGCAGCGCTTCCCGGATCGTGCTGCGCGAGACGCCGAAGCGCTGGGACAGCATCTCCTCCCGCAGCCGCGCGCCGGGGTTGAGATTGCCGTCGAACATGGCCTGGCGCAACGCCACGACGACCTTTTCGACGGTGGTTGATATGACCGGTCCCTCGCTCAGGAACGCCTCCCGTTTCTTGCCTGTCCAATGGTAGCGCGCCGGCAAACAGTTACTCAAACTCGGCGCCCCATTTGCTGCTTTCGCCCAGGTAGAACCCATCGGGGAACGGATCCCGGCGATCCAGGACGAACTGCTGGATCCCGGTGATGTAAGCGCTGCCCCGAACCGTCGGCACCACCGCCCGGAATGGCCCCACCCGGGTCTCCTCCACCAGGCTGCCGTAGAACAGGCTGCCGATGATGCTTTCGCTCACCATCTCCTCCCCGAGCCGCTGGGTGCCCTTGGCGAAGCGCGCCGCCATCTCCGCCGAGGTCCCGGTTCCGCAGGGCGACCGGTCGATGGCTTCCGCAGAATACAGCACCGCGTTGCGGGTGGTCACCTTCGGGTTCGCCGATTTGCCAATGAAGCGGACGTGGGAGCAGCGGTTGATGGCAGGGATGGTCGGGTGCTGCACCTCCACCTGCTGTGCGATGGCTTCCCGGATCAGGGAGCCTTTGCGGATGATCTCCCTGGCCGAACCCGGGACCAGTTCCAGACCCACCTGCTCAGCCGGGACCAGAGCATAGAAATTGCCCCCATAGGCGATGTCCAGCACCACCTCGCCCAGCCCAGGAACCTTCACCACCTGATCGGCCAGGTAGAGGAAGGAGGGGATGTTCTGGATGGTCACCGACTCGGCCACGCCGTCCGCCACCGCCACCCGGGTCCGCACCAGGCCGGCCGGCGTATCCAGCACGATGGCCGTGACCGGTTCCGTGACGGGAACCAGGCCGGCTTCCACCAGCACCGTGCAGGTGCCGATGGTGCCGTGGCCGCACATGGGCAGGAAGCCGCTCACCTCGATGTAGATCACCCCCACATCCGCCCCGGGGGAGCAGGGCGCCGTGATGATGCTGCCGGACATGACCGGGTTGCCGCGCGGCTCGAACATCAGCAGCCTCCGGAGCCCGTCCAGGTTGGCCTTGGCCCACGCCCATTTCTCGCTGAACGTGGCCCCCGGGATGACCGGAATGCCGCCGATGACCACCCGGGTCGGCTCGCCCTCGGTGTGGGAATCAATGGTCGATATCATTCGTTTGAACCGCATAGGTGCACCTTGGTCGCGTTGGAGCTATTTGGTCGTGAGCATGGTCAGACGATTCTTGAACCAGGAATAGATGCCCGCCAGACCCAGCGGGTAGTAGATCATCACCAGGATCAGCAGCAGGCCATAGATGACGAACTGCAGCCCGGGCAGTTCGGTCCAGTTGGAGCGCAGCAGTTCCAGGAAGAACACCATCGGGAAGGCGATCACGATCCCGCCCCAGAGGCTGCCCCGGCCGCCGATGTAGGCGATGGCCAGCACCTCCACGGTCTTGGAGGTGTCCATCACCGCCGTGGGGGTCAGCGAACCGAAGTAGTGGGCGTAGAACCCCCCGAGCCACCCGGCGAAAAAGGATGAAACCGTGAAGTTGAGCACCCGGTAGAAGGTGGGGTTGATCCCCGAAGCGCAGGCCGCGTCGTAGTTCTGGCCCATGGCGCGGAACGCGAGTCCGATGTGGGACCGGGTGATGAGCGTCAGGCTGACGTAGACCACCAGCAGCATGCCCAGCGCCACATAGAAGTAGGGGATGTTCGAGGTGGTGGCGAACAACGTGCTGGGCGCCATGCCGGAGGGTCCCCGGGTCAGCCAGGTCATGTTCCGGGCCAACCCCATCAGGGCGATCCCCACGAACCACGACATGATCGCCGCGAAGATCCCCCGCAGGCGCAGGGTCAGCAGCCCCAGCCCCAGCCCGAACACCCCGGCCACCAGGGCGCCGATCCAGATGCCGAACCAGGGTGAGATGCCGGGGTGGAAGGCCAGCCCCAGTGAGGTATTGGCAAAGATGGCCGAGGTGTAGGCCCCGACCCCCAGGATGGCGGCAAAACCGAACGGCACCACGTTGATGAAACCCGCCGTGAAATCAAAGGCAACCGCCTGGGCCGCCAGGAAGGCGCCCATGACCATCCACCGGATCATGAACTCCTGGCTGAACGGTGGGATAAACGGGGCCAGGGCCAGGAGCAGGAACAGCACCGCTCCCAGCGGCGAGAACCCGGCCCTGGTGAGGCCTGCCAGCCCGCCGCTGGCGATATTTGTCTGTTGCATGACTTCAACCTTGTTCATTGCTGACCCTTTCCAGCACCCCGTTAAGACTGCTCATGAATACCTTTGACCACGCTGCCGAAGATGCCAGACGGGACCACGATCAGGATGACGATCATCACCACGGTCGGGACCACATCGGACCAGGCGATGCCGATGTACTGCTGTGTGGCTGCCTGCAGCAGGGCGACGATGAACCCGCCCACGACGGCACCGTAGATGTTGCCGAAGCCCACCAGCATGACCACGTACCAGGCATAGTAGTTGGGGTCGTGGCCCACGGTGGGATAGGCCTGGAACATGAACAGCAGAGCCGCTCCGGCCGCCGCTGCCATGGCCGTGGACAGGGAATAGGTGAGGGTGTGGATGAATCCCATGTTGATTCCCACCAGCTGGGCTCCGGTCTCGTCCTGCGAAACGGCCCGGATCGCGCGTCCGGTCCGGGTCCATTTCATGAACCAGGTCAGGGCGACGATGATCACCACCGCGATCAGGAAGGCCATCAGGCGGTCCACCGAGATCCGAAGCCCCAGAATGCTCACCGGGCTCACATCGTAGTACCTGGGGATTCCCATGAAATTGGAGCCCAGCAGGATGGTCGCGCCGTTGATCAGGATGAAAGAGAGGCCCGCCGTCAGCAGGAACGTGTTCATGATCCACCCCTCCTTGGTGCGCTTCCGCAGGGGCGCCAGGACCATTCTTTCGGTGACCGCGCCCAGGATGATCCCGGCCAGGGTGGCGCCCAGGATGCCGATGATGGGCGCGCTCAGACTCAGGAGAGGGTTGGGATGGTCGGCCAGATGCTCCTGCAAGGGAATAAACACGAAGTAGCCGACGTAGGCGCCAACCATGAAAGATTCGCCGTGGGCGAAGGTGGGAATGTTCATCACCCCGAACACCAGGGCCAACCCGGCCGCCAGCAGCGCCCACATTCCGCCGGTCACCAGCACATTGACCAGGCTGGCGACCCCCCCATCCAGGGTCATGACCACCGCCAGCACCAACGACAGCAGGACCACCACTGTGGCCGGCAGATGGCTTTTCACCATGCGGGTCAGCCCGGCCGGTGACCCTTTTGGAATTGCATTGCCCTTCATGGCATGCCCTTTCGCAGCAGCGTGGCCAACATTCAGATGCCCAGATAGGCGTTCTGCACATGCTGGTCGAGTTTCAGTTCACGGCTTGTGCCGCTCATGACGATTCGCCCGTTCTCGATGACATACGCCCGGTCGGTGATATCCAGCGTGGCATTCACGTTCTGTTCCACCAGCAGGATGGTCATGCCCCGCCGCCTCAGCTCCTGCAGCGCGGCGAACACCGCCGAGGTGGTGTTGGGTGCCAGCCCAAGGGATGGTTCATCCACCAGCAGCATCTCTGGATTCGACATGACCCCGCGGCCGATGGCGAGCATCTTCCGCTCGCCCCCGCTCATGGTGCCCGCCAGCTGATTTTCCCGTTCCTGCAGGCGGGGGAAGATCTGATAGGTGAAGTCCAGCGCCTCCTTCTCCTGCTTCCTGTTGTTGACGGTATAGGCCCCCATCAGCAGGTTCTCCCGGACCGTCATGTTGGTGAACAGGTTCAATTGTTCGGATACGTAACTCAGCCCGGCCCTGCTCACCTGGTAGGCGGGCTGGCCAACCAGGTTCCGGCCCTTGAACTGGATCTGCCCGGCCTTGGCCGGCAGCAGGCCCGCGATGGTCCGGAGCGTGGTGGTCTTCCCCGCCCCGTTGGGCCCGATCAGGGCGACGAATTCGCCTTTTTCCACCTTGAAGGAGACGTCCCACACCACCTGCAGGAAATCGTAGCCGGATCCCACGTTCACCAGTTCAAGCATGCTGCGCTCCCGGCCCGGCGGCCTCATCCCTGCCCAGGTAAGCCTCGATGATCCGGGGATTCCTCATGACCTCGGCTGGGGCCCCTTCGGCGATCAGCGCCCCGTACTGGATCACCATGAGCCGGTCGCAAATCCCGGTGATGAATTTCATGATGTGCTCGACCACGATGATTCCGACATTCATCGTGCTGCGGATGTTCCTGATGAGGTCGATCATCCCGTCCAGCTCGGCGGGCGTCAGGCCCGAGGCCAGCTCGTCCAGCAGGAGCATCCGTGGCCCGCAGGCCAGCGCCCGGGCCAGATCCAGCCGCTTGAGCTGAACCGCGTTCAGGCTTTGGGCCGGGGTGTGGATCTCCGGCGTGAACTGCACGAACGCCAGGATTTCCTTGGCCCGGGATTCCGCGCCAGACTTGTGCCCGTGGTTGGCGCCGAACAGGCCTCCCACCATCACGTTCTCCAGGGCGCTCAGCTTGGGAAAGGGCCGCGGGATCTGGAAGGTGCGGGCCAGCCCCTTCCGGCACATGTCGTGGGCGGTCCAGCCGGTGGTGTCCTGGTCCAGGAAGGCCACCGAGCCCGAGGTGGGCCTGAAGGTGCCCGCCAGGCAATTGAGGAAGGTGGTCTTGCCGGCGCCGTTGGGCCCGATCAGCCCGACGATCTCCCCCGGCTCCAGGGCAACCGAAATCCGGTCGACAGCTTTTAACCCACCAAATTCTTTAGTGATGTCAGTCGCTTTGAGCAACATGTTGAAACCTCGCGCAACAGGGTGGTAGCATCCCTTTCACGAAACCGCTGCCACCCCGTATCTGGTGTCCTGGCTCAGGGTTTGGTCTGCAGCTTGGATTCAGCCCAGTCCGTTGGGAAGACGATCTTGCCGCTCCCGGCGTGGTACTGGAGCACCGGGAAGGTATACATGCTGGGCCCGACGACCGGATCAGGGATGGTCTCCTTGGTGTACTTGTATTCCTTCATGACGATTCCGTCTTTGTAGGTCCACTTGCCGGTCCAGACATTGTTCTTGACGAAGTTGTAGATCGAGTCACTGGTGAGCTGGCCGCCTTTGGTGGTGATTTCCTTGGCCATCTTGATGAAGAAATTGGCACTGTCGAACCCGATTCCAGCGGTGGAAGGGCTGGGGACATAGCCGAACTTGACCTTGTAGGATGCGGCAAAGGCCTTGCCGTTTCCGGAGCCCCAGGCAGGAATCTCATCCAGCACGAAATTCGAAGAGTTGCCGGTCAATTTGTACCAATCGCCGAACCAGCCAAGGCCATCGGCGATGATCAGGCTCTTCAGCCCCACTTCGTCCGCCTGTTTGATGAATGCCGAAAGCGCAGGCGCGGCGGTGCTGGTTCCGGCGACCACATCCGGGTGCAGGGCCTTGAACTTGTTCAGCAAAGGATAGAAGTCGGTCTGGCTGATGGGAAAGTATTCCTGGGCAACGATCTTCCAGCCGGCCCGGGTGAACTGGTCGCGGAACCCGTTGCCCACGGTGCGGCCGAGATCGGTATCTTCGGCGTAGATCGCGACCGTCTTGTTCTTGGGCTTGTAGGTCCCGGCCTTGACCGCGGCATCGATCGCCTGGACATAGGCGACGCTCAGTTTGGTGGGAATGGGCCAGGACTTGATCATCCAGTGGTCGTACTTGGCGCGGTTGGAATTGAACTTCTCGTTCACCAGTTCGGTGGACCCGGTTCCCAACAGGTGAGGGATCTTGTACTTGGCCGTGACCTCCATGACCGCCACCGCCACCGAGCTATGCCAGTTGAGCAGGCCGGCCTGGATGTGGTTCTGCACCACCGCCTGTTCGTAGGCATTGGTCGCCTTGGAGGGATCCGACTGCTCGTCGATCCACACCGGGACGATCTTGTACTTGCCGATCTGCCAGTGGATGGCGTCGAAGGCCATGCTGGCGCCATTCTTGATCTCGGTCCCGGTCTGCGCGGCTGGGCCAGTATAGGGCGACATGATGCCCAGCTTGAATTCGGCGGAAGCGCCCTGCCCCATGGCGGGGGTCAGCCCCATGGTGGCCAGCATCCAGATGCCAGCAACGAGATTCATTTCCTTACCCATCGTATTCTCCATTCGGGTGATACTGCGGTTAACAGACAGACTTCCCTCGATACGGCACCATGGGTGCGTATGCCGACATTAGGTTTGGCCTTTCAGCTTGCTTGAGGAATGCCCCGCACGGGTTTGTTGAAGCTATGAATGAAAGGTAACTGCCCTGTTTTTCCTGTCAAGAGAAAAAATGCGTTCTTGTCTGACGAGATTAAATCTCATGTCAGACGAAAATCGAAATCAGCCATTTTTGCAGATGAAACATAATTTTGTTTAAGATAAGCTTTTTTTGATGAAATTTTATTTCAAAATTGGCCTCACTAATCATTATTATCCTGGATTGATTTGTTGCAATGACCCGAGTGATCCTGCTAATGGACCCACGATCGTGATTTGATTTAAAATTAAATGTTTAAACACCAAATTAAATAAAGTTTAAATTTTATATTTTATTATATATTTTTTAAATAATAATTACGATGGCAGATTCGATCCATATCCGTTCTCGATTTATTTGAAAACATCCTTTTAACATCGTCTGCGACGAGAACCCCCTGCCCGCCCAGGGCACAGCACGCCAAACCGGTGGTCAGCTGCATTACGAGAGCAGCTGCGCCACCGGCTTGTGCGGTACCTTGGCCTGCAACGCTGGCGACGCATCCTCGGCGACAACCAGGATCAACTCCAATGGGACACAACAATCTCGGCCGGCGCGGGCGGACGGGCCCACGCCGGCAGGTCTCAGGTGCTCAAACCGTCACTTGCCCAACCCCACCGCGTTGGCGACGGCGTCCTTGACCTCCTCGGCCTTCTGCTCGACTTGGCTGGGGGCCTTTTGCGGCCAGTCGAGGGTGTTCTGGCTCAGTTTCTCCCAGTTGCCCTTCAGTGGGATCGGCACGCGCTTGAAGGCCATGCCCCTGGGGGCGAAGGTGACCAGCTCCTCGCGGCCCATGCGGTAGTAGGCGATCCGGGTGTGGTGCACGCCCTTGGCCCGGCTCTTGAACGGGAACAGCCAGTGCACCCGGGGGCCGGGGCCGTTGCCCTCGATGCCGGCCAGGTTCACGGCCATCTGGGTGACCCCGTGGTTGCCCACCACGTACATCTGGCTCCACCCGGGCCGGGTGTAGGCCAGCTGCTCGGTGCCGTTGCCCAGGAAATCACCCACCACCGCCAGCAGGTCGTTGTCCACCACCATCTCCCGGGTGTCGGCGGGGATGGTCTCGGCCTTCGGGGCATCCTGGGTCTTTTCGTAGACCCCGGCCACGAACCCCTGGAACGGCTTGCCCAGACGGGTGCCGTTGCTGAGCACCTTCCAGCCGCCCCAGTCCTTGCGGGCGTAGATGAGGTCGGACACCCCGCAGCCGGTGAGGTCCACCGCCGCCACCAGGGTGGTGCCGTCGGCCGGGAAATCCTCGCCCAGGTCCTTCAGGGCCGCGGTGCCGGCGCCGGGGTGGGACCCGTAAACCTGGTAGACGAACTGTTCGCCGTTGCGCGCATCCCGGATCTTGAAGCTGTTCTGGTTGACCAGGGCTTCCAGCTTCTGGACGGCCGGCAAGGGGTGGTCCTTGGGATCCGCGTCGGCCCGCCGGAACAATCCGGAATGGCAGGCCTGCTGCAGCGGATCCGCCGCCAGCGGCATGGAGGCGACCAGTCCGGCTGCCACCAAGAGGTTGAGGCCAATAACTCGATTATTCATAAGAAACTCCCATTGAGCTTGAATCGGGGAAAAGGCGGCGCGCCACCTACCGGATGCAGGCACAATGT
The DNA here is from genome assembly GCA_031292735.1 of Holophaga sp. Next base: position 13,668 of record JARLGP010000169.1, on the reverse strand, counting down.
TGAAAGTTCTAAATAACAATTTTATAAAGTTAAGGCTTGTTCCGGGGGGCCAGGAACGCCTCGGCGCCCTTCATCTCGGCCGCGGGGCCCTGGGCCGGGCTCCAGCGCCGGCCTTTCCGCGCCGGGGTGCGCCACTGCTGCTGCAGTTCCAGCGCCTCCGGGTTGCGCGGGGCCAGGGCCAGCACTTCCGCCAGGTCGGCGCTGGCCTCCGCGGCGCGGCCCTGGTGGCGGTGCAGCAGGGCCCGCTTCAGGAAGCCCCAGGGGTTGCCGGGCTCGGCGGCGACCACCTCGCTGTATTCGGCCTCGGCCTCGATGGCCCGGCCGGCCTCCTCCGCGGCCTCGCCGCACAGGAGGTTGGTGACGGCGCAGAACCCGAGCCATTTCTTTTGTTCCGCAAACTCCTCGGGGGTATAGACGGCCCTGGGCCGCACCTGGGCGCTCACCTCGGCCAGGTGGCGCAGGGCCCGCTCGGTATGGGCGTCCACCCGGGCGAAGATCTCGGCGTCGCCGGAGCCGCGGAAGAAGTCCTTGCTGATCCGGCCCTCCTGGCGATAGCGGTCGAACAACCGGGTGCCGGGATAGAGGGCCAGGGGCGAGATCTGCACATCGTGCGGCCGGGTGGCGCGGATGAGCTCGGCGCTGGCCTCCACGTCCTCCCACTGCTCGCCCGGAATGCCGGTGATCAGGTAGATGCCCAGGTTCATGCCCACCTTGCGCACCAGGGACAGGGCCCGGCGGGCGTGCTTCATGCTGGTGCCCTTGTCCAGCAGCTCCAGCACCCGCTCGCTGCCGTGCTCCACCCCGAACTGCATGAACTCGCAGCCGGCCCGCTTCATGGCCACCAGCCGTTCCTCGTCCACCAGGTTCACCCGGCTCTGGCAGTTCCACAGGGGATGCAGGCCGGACTGGCGGATCAGCTCCATGAGGGTGAGGATCCGGGTGCGGTTGGCGGTGAAGGTGTCGTCCCGGAAGCTGTAGTAGGTGAGGCCGAGCTTCTCGCGCAGCAGCACCATCTCCCGGAGCACCGCCCCGGGGCTGCGGAAGCGCACGCTGCTGCCCCAGAACTCGGGGGTGTTGCAGAAGTTGCAGGTGGCCGGGCAGCCCCGGCTGGTGCTCAGGTAGGACAGCTGGCCGGGGTCATCCAGGAAGTCCGCCTCGAAGTGTTCCACCGGGGCGCCCATGAGGTCCAGGTCCTCCAGGGGCGGCAGCGAGGCGGTCTCGCCCTCGCGCAGGATGAGGCCCGGGGCGTTCCGCCAGCCGTCCGGGCCGGCGCTGTCCAGCCGTTCCAGGATGCCCAGCAGCGGCCGTTCCCCTTCGCCCTTGATGATGGCGTCCAGGGCCGGGCAGTCCTCGAACACTTCCCCGGCCAGGTGGGTGGGGTGCGGTCCGCCGGCCAGCAGCAGGGCCTCCGGGCAGGCCTCCCGGGCCAGCTGGAGCAGGTCGCAGCTGCGCTTGCGGTTGAAGGTGAACATGGAGACGCCGATCACCTGGGGCTGGCGCCCGCGCAGGTAGGCCAGGATCTCCTTGCGGCCCTTGCCGCTCAGGTTGGCCAGGCGGCAGGGGAAGCCCCGGGACGCCAGCATGGCCTGGAGGAAGCCCAGGCCGATGGGCAGGAAGGTCATCCACTCGTCCCCGAATCCGCTCCTGGGGGCGCTGTAGAGCAGAAGGGTGCTTGGGCGGGACATGCGGTTTCCTCAAGGTTCGGGTTCCATCCACCGGGAAGCTGATCTTAAACTAAAGGCCGCCCCTAGCATGATAGCGAAAGTATCGGAGGCCCCTTGGCCGCAGCGCTGAAACGACCGGATGCCATCCAGCAGATCCTGGCTCAGGCGTGCGCCCGCAACGAGCTGGTCATCCTGGTCACCGCCTACCTGCGCTTCGAATCCTTTTTCGTGGCCCTGGAGGCCGGCGAGCTGCAGGTGGCCGCCACCATGAGCCGGGAGGACGCCACCTTCAGCCTGCGCGGCGCCGAGCTGAAGATCCGGTTCCCCATGGGGCTCGGTTTCATGGAGGCGCCGGTGCGGCTGCTGGGGCTCGGCCTGCACCAGGGCCGGCGCACCCTGCGACTGAGCATCCCCAAGCAGATGGAGGAGAACGACCACCGCACCGAGTACCGGGTGGACCGGGTGGGCCGGGTGGTGGTGACCTACGGCACCCCCCGGGGGGAGCTGCTGCAGGCCGCCCTGGTGGACCTCAACACCCGCGGCGCCCGCATCCACGCCCAGATGGACCTGGCCGGCACCAGCCTCCAGGTGGGTTCCGTGCTCGTCCTCAGCATCCCGCTCAGCGAGGATCTGCAGATCGAAGCCCGGGGCGAGATCCGCCACATGGGGCCGCGCAGCATCGGCCTGGAATTCACCCCCAAGCTGCCGGAGGCGGTGGAGGAGCCCCTGTCCCGGTGGGTGTTCCAGCGCCGCGAGGAGGACCAGGAGCGCCTGGCCCTGAAGCGGGAGCGCAACCTGATGGGGGAGCGCAAGCCCGGGAACGCGGCGGGCCCGTCCGGAATCCTGCTGGTGAGCGGCGACGCGGAGCTGGAGGAGGCCCTGCGCGAGGTGCTGCGCCCGGTCCAGCCGCTGGTCCGGATCCCCCTTTCGGTCCAGGCCATGAAGGACGCCCTGGCCGCGACCCCGCCCCTGGCCATCTTCCACGTGAACGGCGGCAGCCTCGACGAGCGCCGCCGGCTGAAGGCGCTGGTGGAGCTGGCCGGCGGCAAGGTGCCGGTGCTGCTGCTGGGCACCCAGCTGGAGGGCGCCGCCCTGTTCGAACTGGCCGGGGACTGGAAGGCCGCCAGCGCCATGATCTGGAATCCGGCCCGCAGCGCCTTCCTGCAACGGCTGGCCCAGGGCATCATCCGGCGCCACCGCCAGGGCGGCGACGGCCCCCTGGCGCCCCCCGAACCGTGACTTGAGCCGCTGGAGCTGCGAGAATCAAGGGATTCCGGAGCGTCCATGCCAGTCCCAGCCGAACCTGTCGTAAACGAAGCCTTGGCCCTCAAGCTGGGCATGTCCCCCGACGAATGGCGGACCGCGCTGCACCTGCTGGACGGACGCACCCCCACCTATCCCGAACTGGGCATCTTCAGCGCCATGTGGAGCGAGCACTGCTCCTACAAGTCCTCCCGGATCCACCTGAAGCACCTGCCCACCGAGGGCCCCCGGGTGATCCAGGGCCCCGGCGAGAACGCCGGCGTGGTGGACATCGGCGACGGCTGGGCGGTGGCCTTCAAGATGGAAAGCCACAACCACCCCAGCTACATCGAACCGTACCAGGGGGCCGCCACCGGGGTCGGCGGCATCCTGCGCGACGTGTTCACCATGGGCGCCCGGCCCCTGGCCAACCTCAACTCGCTGCGCTTCGGCGAGCTGGACGCGCCGCGCATGAAGGGCCTGGTCAAGGGCGTGGCCGCCGGCATCAGCGGCTACGGCAACTGCATGGGCATCCCCATGCTGGGCGGCGACGTGGCCATCGACGGCTGCTACAACGGCAACATCCTGGTGAACGCCTTCACCCTGGGCGTCTTGAATACGGACAAGGTGTTCACCGGCTACGCCTCGGGCGTGGGCAACAAGGTGATGTACATCGGCTCCAAGACCGGCCGCGACGGCATCCACGGGGCCAGCATGGCCTCCAGCGAGTTCGGCGAGGGCAGCGAGGAGAAGCGCCCCACGGTGCAGGTGGGCGACCCCTTCACCGAAAAGCTGCTGCTGGAGGCCTGCCTGGAGATCTTCCAGACCGACTGGGTGATCGGCATCCAGGACATGGGCGCCGCCGGGCTCACCTCCAGCTCCTTCGAGATGGCCTCCCGGGCCGGCACCGGCCTGGAGCTGCAGCTGGACCAGATCCCCATGCGGGAGACCGGCATGACCCCGTTCGAGCTGATGCTCTCGGAAAGCCAGGAGCGCATGCTGCTGGTGGCCAGGCCCGGCCACGAGGCGGACATCCAGCGGATCCTGCACAAGTGGGACCTGGACGCGGTGATCGTCGGCGAGGTCACCGCCTCCGGGCGCTTCATCGGGCTGTGGCACGGGGCCAAGGTCATCGACCTGCCCATCCAGCCCCTGGCCGACGCCGCGCCCAAGTACGACCGGCCCCAGGCCCGGCCCGGCTACCTGGACCAGCTGGACCGGCCCCTGCCCGGCGACCTGCGCCCGGAGGAGGTTCCCGCCTGCCTGCGGCAGATCCTGGCCAGCCCCACCATCGCCAGCAAGCGCTGGATCTTCGAGCAGTACGACGGCACCGTGCGGAGCAACACCCTGCTTCGCCAGGGCGAGGCCGACGCCGGCCTGATCCGGGTCAAGGGGACCGCCAAGGGCATCGCCATGAAGAGCGATTGCAACAGCCGCTACGCCTACCTGGACCCGTTCTGGGGCGGCGCCCACGCGGTGGCCGAGGCCTGCCGCAACCTGGCCTGCGTGGGCGCCGAGCCGATCGGCCTCACCGACTGCCTGAACTACGGCAACCCGGAAAAGCCCGAGAACATGTGGGCCCTGGCCCAGGGCATCCTGGGCATCCGCCAGGCCTGCCTGGCCCTGGACGTGCCCATCGTCAGCGGCAACGTGAGCCTCTACAACGACACCGAAGGGGTGGGGATCTACCCCACGCCCATGATCGGCGCGGTGGGCCTGATCGAGGACTGCGGCGGCGACGGCAACCAGTACTGCGGTTCCGCGTTCCAGGGCGCCGGGCGCGGCATCTTCCTGCTGGGCGAGACCCGGGACGAGCTGGGCGGCAGCGAGTATCTCAAGCAGCGCACCGGCCAGGTCTACGGGGCCTGCCCGGAACTGCGGCTGGACGACGAGCTGCGGCTCCAGGCCTGCGTGCGCGAAGGCATCCGCATGGGCCTGGTGCGCAGCGCCCACGATCCCAGCGAAGGCGGGCTGCTGGTGGCCGTGCTGGAATCCGCCTTCGGCGGCAACCTGGGCTTCCGGCTGGAGCTGTCCCGGTCCGGGCTGCGCCTGGACGCCCTGCTGTTCGGGGAAAGCGCCGGCCGGATCGTGGTGAGCGTGGAGCCCGAAGGGGAATCCAGCCTGGCCAAGCTGGCCGCCACCCACCGGGTGGCCCTCACCCGGCTGGGCAGCACCGGCGGCACCCGCGCCACGGTCCTGGTGGACGGGGCGGCCCTGCTGGACGCCGAGGCCGGCGCGTTGCAGGAGCTGCACGCGTCGGCCTTGGAACGGGCCCTGCAGGGGTGACGGCTACTGGAGCAGAACCTTCATGATGGCGTCGATGGTGGAGATGTAGTAGTTGCCGCTGGCGTCCAGCGCGAGGCCCTGGGGGTCGGAGAACGGCGCCGGCAGGGGCCCGGGGGCTACGCCCCGCATGTTCCGGATGCCCACGGCGGTGGTCACCACCCCGGCGGGGGAAACCATGCGGACCACTTCATTGCCGGCGTCCGCCACCAGGATGTTGCCGGCCGAATCCAGGGCCAAGTTTAAGGGCTGGTTGAACCGCGCGGCGGCGCCCGTCCCGTCCACGAAACCCGGCGTGGCCACCGCACCGGGCAACCCGGCCAGGGTGCTCAGGGTGCCGTCCGCCAGGGCGATCTTGCGGAGGGTGTGGGCGTCGGAGTCGCTGACGATGAGGTTGCCCGCGCCATCCAGGACCAGACCGTAGGGGCTCATGAGCAGGCCCGTGCCCGCCGCTCCGTCGGTGGTGCCAGCGGTCGCGGGGTTGCCGGCCAGGACGGTGACGTTCAGGCCCGGGTCGATCCTGCGAACGCAGTGGTTGCCGCTGTCGGCGACGTACAGGTTGCCCAGGTTGTCCAGAGCCAGCCCCTGCGGCCGGTTGAACTGCGCCGTCAACCCGTTCCCGGCCACAAAGGCCGCGGTCCCGGCCGTCCCGGCCACGGTGGTCACCGTGGTGTCCTGGGCGATCCTGCGGATGGTGTGGCTGCCGGAGTCGGAAACATACAGATTCCCCACCGCATCCACCACGATAGAGCGAGGCGCGTTGAACCGGGCCCCGGGCCCGACGCCGTCGACGATGCCACCCGCCGGAGCAGGTGCGACGATGGGCGCGGTGGTCCCGGCGAACGTGCTCACGAACCCGTTGGGGTCGATCTTGCGAATGGTGTTGTTGTTCCCGTCGGCCACAAAAAGGTTGCCTGCGGGATCAAAGACCATTCCGCGGGGCGAAGAGAACGTGGCCACGGCCAGCACGCCGTCCACCGATCCGGGCCGGGCGGAGGATCCGGCCAGGGTGGTGGTGGTGCCGCCGGCGGCGGCGGGAATCCTGCGCAGCGTGCCCGCCACCCGATCGGTCACGTAGATGTTGCCTGCCCCATCCACGGCCAGCCCATCGGGCTGATTGAACCGCGCGGTGGATGAAGCTCCCGGGGTGGCGGTCGTGCCATCGGCGTTCCCGGCCACCGTGGTGGAGCCGGCGAGGGTCAGGATCTGGTTGGTGTGGGCCGGCACCATCCGGACCGCGCTGTTCCGAAGGTCGGAGACGTAGATGTTCCCGCCGGCATCCAGCGCGAGGTTGTCAGGCTGGGAGAAGCGGCCCTGTGTTCCGGGCGCGGTATCGACGCTGGCAGGGCTGTTGGCGACCCCAGCCACCGTGGTCACCACGGTGGTGGCCACGTTCAACATCCGCACCGTGGCTCCGCCCAGGTCGGCGATGTAGAGGTTGTCGCCGGCCAGGGCAAGACCCGAGGGCTCAACCAGTGCGGAGGTGCCGATCGGCCCATCCGCATATGCGGTGCGCCCCCGCACCCCGGCCACGGTGATCGTTTGCACCGGCAGCGTGGTGGGGTCGAAGACGCGGACCTCGTTATTGGCGCTGTCCGCCACATAGACCCGGTTGCCAGCGGGATTCACGGCGATCCCCAGCGGCTGGTTGAAGGTGACCTCGGTGCCGCCGGTCCCGTCGGCGAAGCCTGCCGTTCCCGCCACACCGGCCACGGTGGACACCGTCCCGGCGGGATCGATCTTCCGGATGGTATGGTTCTCCCGGTCGCTCACATAGACATTTCCGGCCAGATCCACCGACACACCGTTGGGGACGTTGAATTGGGCCTGCCGCCCAGGACCATCCTGGGTTCCGGACACACCGGGCGTGCCGGCCAGGAGGGTGACCGTACCGTCCGGAGCGACCTTGCGAATGGTCATGTCGACGAAGTCAGCGAAATAGAAGTTGCCGGTGCCATCCACGGCCAGGCCGCCCGGCGCCTTGAGGCGCGCGAAGGCACCTTGGCCGTCGCCATTGCCCGGGCCGGACGGCACCCCCGCCAGAAGCTGGAGGCTGCCCACCCGCACCGTGGTCTGCTGGGCGACCGTGTCGCCCGCGGGGTTGGTGACGGTAAGGGTGAAGATGGTGCCGGTGGCCAGGGCTCCGGTGGCCACCGGCACGGCCGTGTTGATCAGGCCCACGTTCTGGTCCACCGATCCTGAGCCGCCGGTGAAGGTGGCCTGGAGGGTGGTCTGGGCGCCGGGTCCGATAAACGGATGGGTGGCGCCGAAGCTGGCGATGACGGGCGCGGGCACCTCGGTGAGGGTGCAATCCTGGGGGACGCTGTTGCCGGCCTGGTCGGTGACGACCAGGGTGTAGGTGCCGGCGCCGGCCCGAATGAAGCCGGGGCTCGTCACCGGGATGTTGCCCGGGATGAGCAGGCCGGTGCCGCCAGAGAAGTTGAAATGGAGGTCGGTCTGGGTGAACGCGGTGACGTAGGGCGTGGCCGCCTGGAACAGGTTGATGGTGGGCTGGGTCGACTGGAGCACGGCCGAACCAGTCAGGGTGCTGCCGTCCGACAGGGCCACGGTGCAGGTGACCGTGGCGGTCCCGAAGGGGCCGGCGGTGAAGGCGATGACGTTGCTGCCGGCCCCCGCGGTGATGGCGCCGGCGGAAAGGTTCCACTGGTAGCTGACCGCTCCCGGCACCAGGTTCACCTGGGCCTGGACCCCGGCCATGCCGGCGGGAACCGAGGGCTGCAGCAGCGACACGGTGAGGCTGCCCGGAGCCGGGGCCGGCTGGATGGGCAGGGTCACGGTGGGCGCGCTGACGCTGGTTCCGGCCTGGTTGGTCACGGTGCAATCCAGGGTCAGGTTGGCCCCCGCGGCGCCCGCGGTGAAGGTGATGGTGCGGGTGCCGGCGCCCGCGGTGAGGGTGCCCTGGCCGACCTGCCACTGGTAGGTGCTGCCCTCCTGCTCGGGCACCGAGGCCTGGTAGGAGAGGCCGGCGGCCACCTGGGCCGGGCCGCTGATGGGGCTGTTGGCCATGGCCGGCAGCACGGCCACCAGGGCCTGGGCCGAGGTCACCGCCGTGGTGCCGTTGAAGATGGTCAGGGTGTAGGTCACGGTGCCGGTCCCCGCGGGGTGCACGGTCAGGGGCTCGCCGCTGGTGATGGGAAGGCCGCCCGGATCGACCTGGCCGGTGCCGCCGGAGAAGGTGGCGTTGAGGGTGGTGGAGCCGCTGGCGGTGACGACGGCCGGGGTCGCGTTGAAGCCGGTGATGGCCGAGACCTGCGCCGTGGTGGTGCCGCTGCCGGGCGTGGAAACCTTGCCGGCCGCGTTGGTGACCGTGCACTGCAGCTGGATGGCGCCGGCCGGGCCCGCGGTGAAGGTCACGATGGTGCTGGTGGCACCGGCGGTGATGGTTCCACCGGTGATGGTCCAGAGGTAGGTGCTGCCCGGCTGCTCATCCACCGTCGCCACCAGGCCGCTCTGGTTCACCGCCACCTGCGCCGGCAGATGCACCACCGGCGCCACGGGCAGGGGCGCCACCTTCACCGTGACCGCCTGTTCCTGGCTGCCGCTGCCGCCCTGCACGGCCAGGATGTAGGTGGTGTCCACGGTGGGCGTCACCGCCACGGTGCCGCCGCTGTTGACCGGACCAATATTCTGGTTGAGGGTTCCGGTGCCGTTCTGGAAGGTGAAGCTGAGGTTGGCGCTCTCCTCCAGGGTGATGACCGGCCGGTCGGCCGCGAAGGAGGTGATCGTCGGCGCCTGGTTCGCCGCTCCGGCCCCGCCCTTGCCCGAGCAGGCCAAGGTCAGGAACATCAGCAGCGTGAGCGCGATGCCCAGGGGCCGGAAGGTCCGGATCCTGGCCCGCGCCATCTTGGTCACAAGGACAGCAAGGATTTGAGTCATGGAGAACTCCAATGGCACAATAATAATAAATTCTTAATTTAATGCCAGCAAAAATGAACCTTTTCACTACCTATGATTAGCTCTTGACAGCACTTAACTAGTTTAAATAATATATTTAAGTTATTACAATATTAAAATTATCAAAATTTACAATTAATGCACGTGACTCAGGTCAAGGGAGGACGATGGGAGGATCCCGGCAGCTTAGACTGGAACCATGTCCGTCACTTATTTCGACAGCCACTGCCACCTGCAGAACCCGCGCTTCGCCGGCCGGATTCCGGAGGTGGTGGCGCGGGCCCAGGCCGCCGGGGTGACCCACATGGTCTGCTGCGCCACCCGGGAGGCGGACTGGGACCAGGTGCTGGATCTGGCCCGGGAGCACGCCTGCATCCTGCCCATGCTGGGCCTGCACCCCTGGTTCGCGGGGGAGGCGGCCGCGGGCTGGGCCACCCGGTTGCGGGCCCGGGTGGAGGCTTCCGGGGCGGGGATCGGCGAATGCGGACTGGACTTCACCCAGGGCCGGCCCGGCCGGGCCGGCCAGGAGGCCGCCTTCCAGACCCAGCTTCGGCTGGCGCTGGACCTGGACCTGCCTTTGTCCATCCATTGCGTGCGCGCCTGGGGGCGGCTGGTGGCCCTGCTGCGGGCCACCGGGGTTCCCGCCGCCGGCGGCCTGGTGCACGCCTTTTCCGGATCCCGGGAAACGGCGGCCGAACTGCAGGGGCTGGGCCTGCACCTGTCCTTCGGCTACGCCCGGGGCGAACCGCCGGCCCTGACCTCGGTGGCCGGATCCCGGCTGCTGTTCGAAACCGACGCCCCGGGCGGCGCCGGCGAGAACCGGGAGCCGGCCCACGTGGTCCAGGTGGCCGCGGGCTGGGCCCGGGTGCGCGGGGCGGGGCCGGAACTGGCCGTCCAGGTCCAGCAGAACGCCCGGCAGCTGTTCCGGAGATGGCTGCCGTGAGATGGTACGCGCGCACCGAACAGCTGCTGGGCGCCGAGCGGATGGCCCGGCTGGCCGCAGCCCGAGTGGCGGTGTTCGGCCTGGGGGGCGTGGGTTCGTTCGCGGTGGAGGCCCTGGCCCGGGCCGGCGTGGGCCATCTGCGCCTGGTGGACTACGACTGCAGCAACACCACCAACCTCAACCGCCAGCTGTTCGCCCTGCATTCCACCCTGGACCAGCCCAAGGTGGCGGCGGCGAAGGCCCGGATCCTGGACATCAACCCCGCCTGCCAGGTGGATGCCCGGCAGGTCTTCATCAACGGGGACACCGTGCACGGCCTGCTGGAGCCGGAGCTGGACGGGGTGGTGGACGCCATCGATTCCCTCTCCTCCAAGGTGCTGCTCCTGGAAACCTGCGTGGAGCTGGGCCTGCCGGTGGTGTCCAGCATGGGCGCCGGCGGGCGCCTGGACGGGGCCCAGGTGCTGTGCGACGACCTGGACCAGACCCGGATCTGCCCCCTGGCCCGGGTGGTGCGCCAGCGGCTGCACCGCCGGGACATCCGCACCGGGATCCGCTGCGTCTTTTCGGTGGAGCCGGCGCGCAACACCCTGCCCCACGACCCCCAGGACGCCGGCGAGCACCACGGCACGGGCCGGCCGCGCACCCCCATCGGCACCATCTCCTACCTGCCCGCGCTGTTCGGGCTGAGGGTGGCCCAGGAGGTCATCGAGCGGCTGCTAGCCCAGTAGGTCCAGGGTGCTGGCCTGGGAACTGGCGAGGGAGTCCTGGGCGGCGCTCTGCCCTGTGGCGCTGGTCGGCTGGCTGCCGTAAACGCTGGCCGCGAGGCTGGTGGCCAGGTCGGTGAGGGTTCCGGACGTGAGGCCGCTCTTGGTATCCGCATAGGCGGTGAGGGCCAGGGCCGAGTTCATGTTGAGGGCGCCGGAGGCCATGCCCTGCAGGCCGTCATCGCCCAGCCCGGAAACCAGGCCGTAGGCCGTGCTGGCGTTGGTCCCGCCCACCGTGGTGGTCAGCGAGGCCGAAAGGGAGGCGATGGCGCTGGTGCTGCCGCTGGCCGCGGCCGCCGAGTAGATGCCGCTCACCAGCGAAGCCTGGCTGCTGGCGCCGGCCGCATCGGTGAGGGGATCCCCGGTGGAGACGGTGGTGTTCGCCGCGTAGGCCGAGGTGAGGGCCTGGTACACCGCCGAGGCCTGGGAAGTGGGCTGGGCGGCGCCCGAGCTCTGGGCGCTCTTCAGGGCGGTCTGGTAGGTGTAGAGGCTCAGTGCGCCGGCCGTGCTGATGTCCATGCGAGCCCCCCTCCAGGTGAGGTATCGGCAGCCCGGGCCCTTGGGATGAGTTACAACAATCGATGGGGCAGGCTCTCCACCCGGGCGGCGGGGGTGACCAGGATGTAGTTGAGCTTGCGCTGCAGTTCGCGGATGGTGTTGGAACCGGCGTAGGTGAGGCCCGAACGCAGCCCGCCGATGATGTCGGCGATGATCTCGTCCTCGTCCTCCCGGTACGGCACGGTGGTGGACACCCCTTCGGACGTCTTCCACCCGGTCAGCCCGCCCAGGTGATCGTCGGCCGCCTCCCGGCTGGCCATGCCCCGGTAGATCTTGTGGGTGGGCTCGCCCTTTTCGTTGCACACCGGCTCCCCGGGGGTGGGCCGGGTGCCGGCCAGCATCCCCCCCACCATGACGAAATCGGCGCCGAAGGCCAGGGCCTTGACGATGTCCCCGGCGTAGCGGATGCCCCCGTCGGCGACGATGGAACGGTCGGCCCGGGCGCACTCCTGGATGGCGGTGAGCTGGGGCACCCCGAACCCGGTCTTGATCCGGGTGGTGCAGACGCTGCCCGGGCCGATGCCGACCTTGATGATGTCGGCCTTCACCGAGGCCAGGTAGTCGGCCCCGGCGTAGGTGGCCACGTTGCCCGCCATGATGCACTCATTAGGAAGCATCTGGCGCATGCGCTTGATCATCTTGCCCACGTACTTGGCGTGGCCGTGGGCCACGTCCACGCAGAAGAACTGGGCCCCGGCCCCCTTCAGGGCCTCCACCCGCTCCATCTCCTTCTCCGAGGTCCCCACCGAAACGAAGGTCGGGCCCTGGCAGCGCTTGAACATTTCCACGTTCTCCTCCACCGAGCAGAACCGGTGCAGGATCCCGATCCCGCCCTTGGTCCAGATGAAGTCGGCCATGCCGTCCTCGGTGATGGTGTCCATATTGCTGGTCATGATCGGCAGTTGCAGGGTCAGCTTGCCGGTCTTGTCGGTCATGCCGATGTCGACGATGCGACGGGACTCATGGTGGTTGTAGGCCGGAACCAGGAGCACGTCGTCGAAGGTGATGGCAGTTTCGGGCATGGCTGAGCCTTTCTGGACAAGGTATCCAGTCTACATCGCCCGGCCCCTTCGGGGGCTGCCGGGTCCGGAACGGCCCCCTCGGCCGGACCCGTTCCGGCCATCGCTGGAGCCGGGCGGCCACCCGGGGCAAGGTGCGCGGCGGCGTGCCGCTTCAGTTCTTCTTGAACTGCCGGTCGTAGGCTTCCTGGGCGTACTTGCTGGGCGGCACGTTGAACCGCCGCTTGAACGCGCGGGTGAAGGCGGAGGCGTCGTAGAAGCCCAGCGACTCGGCCACGTCCAGCGGCCGCTCGCCGTCGGACAGCAGCTGCACCGCCCGCTGCAGCCGGCGTTCGATCAGGTACTGGTGCGGGGTGGTGCTGGTGGCCTCGCGGAACAGCCGGATGAAGTGGTCCGGCGTGCAGCGGGCCAGCTTGGCCATTTCAGGAACGCTGTTGGGCGCGCCCAGGTGGGCCTCCATGTGGTCCAGCACCACCTGCAGCGTGCTGCGGCTCAGCCGGTAGGGGAACCGCGCCCGGTCCTCCTTTTCGCACAGGCGGGTGAGCTCGGCGCCCAGCAGGATGAGGAACAGTTCCCGGGTCATGAGCTGGAGCCCGTCGGGATTGGCGATCTCCTGGGTGAAGATGCCGAACAGCTGCTTCAGGCTCTGGCTGCGGAGCACCGCATAGCTGGCCTCCTGCCACTTGCGCGGGGGGTGCTGCAGCACCGAGACCAGGGGCTCCGGGAAGGGTCCGTCCATCTGCAGGGCGGTGAACCCGAACGGCGTCTCCGGGTGGTGCCGCTTGAAGCTGTGCCCGAAGCCGGGCATCAGCAGGGCCAGGCTCCCCCTGGGCACCACGCCTTCCTCGGTATCCTCGCCGGTTCCGTAAACGGTGTCGGCACTTGGCTTCTCTTCGCCGCCTTTGAACGCGGCGCCAAGGCTTCCGTGGCTGTCCCTCTTACCGCTCTCTATCCTCTGGTCACCGTCGCACTGGCCTATCTCTTCCTGTCCGAGCGGCTCGACGGCCTGCAATGGCTTGGGGTTTTCCTGGCAGTTTGCGCGGGAGGCATGCTCTCGCACGAGACCGATCATTGACCTGTAGAAGGAGTCCAGAATGAACTCAGATAACTCTATCGATCGGCGCATGTTCTTGACGGGCCTGGTCGCCGCAGGAACTGTAGCCCAAGCGGCATCCGCTGCGCAAGCGGCGCCAAGTTCGCCGCTACGGGAAGCTAAACATATCGAAAAGGTCGCCGATGGCGGGCATATTCGCCGGGACGTAGGCGCTGCGCACATCCGT
>JARLGP010000168.1 GCA_031292735.1 Holophaga sp. | reverse complement strand
TTCGGAGCCCATGAACACCTTGTCCTTGGCCTGCTCGAAGTCGATCATCTCCACCCACTTCTTGCTGGTGCGGGCGGCGTACAGGGCGGCCTCGTTGCACAGGTTGGCCAGGTCGGCCCCGGCGAAGCCCGGGGTGCCCCTGGCGATGACCTCCAGGTCCACGTCCGGGGAGAGGGGGATCTTGTCGGCGGTGTGGACTTTCAGGATCTCGAACCGGCCCTTGAGGTCGGGGCGGTCCACCACCACCCGGCGGTCGAACCGGCCGGGCCGGAGCAGGGCGGGATCCAGCACATCGGGGCGGTTGGTGGCGGCGATCAGGATGACCCCTTCGTTGCCTTCGAAGCCGTCCATCTCCACCAGCAGCTGGTTGAGGGTCTGCTCGCGCTCGTCGTGCCCGCCGCCCAGGCCGGCACCGCGATGGCGGCCCACGGCGTCGATCTCGTCGATGAAGATGATGCAGGGGGCGTTCTTCTTGCCCTGCTCGAACAGGTCACGCACGCGCGAGGCGCCCACGCCCACGAACATCTCCACGAAGTCGGAACCGGAGATGGAGAAGAACTGCACCTTGGCCTCGCCGGAGATGGCGCGGGCCAGGAGGGTCTTGCCGGTGCCCGGAGGGCCCATGAGCAGGACGCCCTTGGGGATCTTGCCGCCCAGCTTGACGAACTTGGCGGGGTCCTTCAGGAATTCCACGATCTCCTGCAGCTCCTCCTTGGCCTCGTCGCAGCCGGCCACGTCGGCGAAGGTCACCCGCCGGGCCGCCGTGTTGAGCCCGCGGGCCCGGGCCTTGCCGAAGCTGAGCGCCTTGTTGCCGCCCATCTGGGCCTGGCGCATGAACACGAACCAGAGCACCACGAACACCAGCAGGGGGCCCCAGAACACCAGCATATACATGAAGTTGTTCTCACTGGGCTTGGCCGCCTTGAACTCGTTGAGCTGGCCTTCCTGCTTCCAGCTGAGGATCGACTTGCCCAGGTCCTGCATGGGGGGGGCGACGGTCTTGAAGTGGTTGATCATCTTCCCGTCAGGCCCCTTGATGGCGGACTTGTAGGTGCCCTCCACGTCCTGGCCGGTCAGGGTGACGCTGTCGTACTTGCCTTCGACGCCCTCGGTATAGAAAGTGGAAAATGCGATGTCATTCACTTTGGAGTTCTGGGGAATCTGTTTGAGCGCCAATAGGACCAGCACGATGATCCCGATCCAAACCAGCGCGCTCTTCATCATTGAATTCAAGGTGCCTCCAGGGGGGATGTCCCCTAACTAGCCTTACAGTCTAACCGGTTCGGGCGATTGGATTCCTAACTTTGGGCGGGTGGAGTCGCAGTCATGGGTCGGCCTCTCTAAGCAATACCCAAGGCAATAGTAGCCCCTGGCCCGGCTGCGCGCCATGGGCCGGCCCGGCGGTTTTTTCTGGGGCGCGCTCCAGCGACCACCCCCCCCAACTCTTGCCTTTTCTGGGTTTATGAGATACGTGCGGCAGGATCCAGGCCGCCAGGCCCCGGAGCAGGTCCGGTTCCCGGGGCCATCCGCAGGCCCTGGCGGCCGCCTCCAGGGACCAGCGCAGCTCCGGCTCGGTCCAGCTGTGGCCCAGCAGCAGCGCCGGGCGCGGCTCCAGCAGCAGCTCCCAGCGGGTGCCGCGCCAGGAGGCCACCATCCGGTTGCGGAAGGCGGCCAGTTCGGCCACCTGGAGATGGGTTTCCCAGAGGTGCTGGTCCAGGGCCGGGGCCTCGGCGCGCATGGGTTCCAGCAACTGGCGCCAGCGGTTGCGCGGGGTGAACGGCTCCAGGTTGGAGGCGTCCTCCATCCAGGGGATGCGCTTCTGCCGGAGGTAGGCGCGCAGCTCGGCCCGCCGGACCTGGATCAGCGGCGACCAGCGCAGCCCCTGGACCCGGGGCAGGGGGGTGAGGCAGCCGGCGCCGCCGCCCCGGGCCAGGCGCACCAGCACGGTCTCGGTGTGGTCGTCCAGGGTGTGTCCGGTGGCCACCACGGCCGCCCGCTCGGCTCCGGCCAGGGAGCTCAGCCAGGCCCAGCGCAGCTCCCGGGCCGCGGTTTCCACGCCCAGGCCGGATGCCTGGGCGTGGGCGCGCACTTCCAGCCGGGCTTCCACCAGGTCCAGGTCGGCGGAGCGGCACAGCCGGCGCACCAGGTCGGCCTCCTGCCCGGCCTCCGGGCGGAGCCCGTGCTGGGCGTGGGCCACCACCAGCTCCAGCCCCAGGCTCCGGCGCACCGCCCAGAGGAAGGCCAGCAGGGCCACCGAGTCGCCGCCGCCGGAACAGGCCACCAGGACCCGCTGGCCGCGGATGCCGTCGGCGCGGGCCGCGGCCAGCCAGCTGGCCTCGAACCGGTTCACCGCAGCTTGCCCATCAGCGTCAGCAGGGCGGGCGGCACCGGACGGTCGGTCCACAGCGCCTCGGCCCAGGGCACCAGGATGAGCGAGCCCCAGTGCATGGCCCGGCCCTCCACTCCGCGCCGGAACGCCGGGTCGGCGATGCGGGTGGGGGGCTGGGCGGGATCCTGGGTGAACTGGCTGCCGAAGGCGTCGAAGGCGGCCATGCGCTGGTCCCACACGGCGCTCACGTCCAGCACCAGGTCGGGCGCGCCGGGGGTTTCGCCGCCCACCCAGGCCAGCGCCGCCGGCCGCCAGGGCTCCCCGGGGCAGGGGTAGTTCTTCAGGCCGGCGTAGTAGGCCGCCTCCCGGCCCAGGCGGAACGCGCGCCGGTGGTCGGGGTGGCGGTCCTCCGGGGCGGGCAGGATGAGCACCTCCGGGCGCAGCTCGCGGATCTGGGTCATGAGCTTCACCCGGTTGGCCTCGCCTTCGTCGAAGCGGGCGTCGGGCAGGTCGAGGATGATCCGGCGCACCCCCAGGATGGCCGCGGCCTCCATGGCTTCGGCCCGGCGGGTGGCGGCGCTGCCGCGGGTGCCCAGGTCGCCGGAGGTGAGGTCCAGGATGCCGGCGTCCAGGCCGTTTCGGGCGGCCAGGGCGAGCATGCCGCCCACGTGCACCTCGGCGTCGTCCGGATGGGCGCCGAGCACCAGCAGATCGAGGCGCCCGTTCATGGCCGCTCCAGCAGGATGAGCATGGAATCACCTCCCAGGCTGGACAGCATCTTGTCCAGCAGGGCCTCCTCGCGCAACCAGAACAGGCCCGGGAGCACCCGCTCCTGCGGCCGGTCCAGGGGGAACAGCTGCTGGCGCAAGTGTTCGGGATCCCGGCCCAGGGCCTGGGCGGCCTGGTCGCGCAGCATCCGGCGGTCCAGCTTCATGAGGCGCTGCCGGGAGCGGGCCAGCTCGCGGCTGAAGCGCTGGGCCAGGGCCAGGCTCCAGGCGGGGTCAGGGCGCAGGCCGGAGAGTGCCCCGCTGGGCTGGGCGGCGGGGGCGGCGAAGGCCTCCCAGCGGCCGTGGCGCAGGGCCTCCAGCTGGGCTCCGGCCAGGGTCAGGCCCGGGGGCAGGACGTAGACCGAAGGCCGGCTGACGATGCGGGGCGGCTCCAGCCCCACCCGGGCCCAGAGCGGCTCGGTGAGGCGCCAGTACGCGCGTTCGGCCGGGCCCAGCACCACCGCGGCCAGGCCCGGCAGCAGCAGCGACTGCATGAGCGGGCGCAGGGCGGCGCCGGGGCTGAGCCAGCTGCCCCGGGGGCAGGGGTCGCCGGGCTCCAGCCGCCGGCGCAGGCCGGTGGCGGGGTCCAGGGTGAACCAGGCGGCCTGTTCCCGGGGGTCCAGGGGGAACGGGACGCCGGCCTGCTCCAGGTGCTCCGCCTGGCGGACCAGGTCCCGCTCCAGGCCCAGGGCGCGCCAGCGCTCCAGTTCGCCCTGGATCGGCCGGCGCACCTCCGGATCGGTGGGCGAGAACGGCGTGAGCCCCCGCCGCCACAGGGGCGCGCCCAGGGCCAGCACATGGCCGCGCAGGGTCGGCGCCTGGGGTTCCGGCACGGGCCCCCACAGGGCTTCGGCCTCCCGCTGGTGGGCGCCGGTCCAGGCCAGCCAGCCCGTGGCGGTGCCCTCCGGGGCCTGGAAGCGGAACCGGTGGTGCACCAGCCGCTCGCCCTGTAACCCCACGGTGGAGGCCACCTCCAGCCGGTCGTGGTCCTCGTCGGCCATCCAGTAGAGCGCCTTGCCCCCCAGCCGTCTCGCTTCGGCCACGGCCGTCAGGGCTTTCACCACGGAGAGGGCGGGAGTCCAACCCGCACCGATCTGCTGACCGGTTACCACCAGGGGACAGGGAGAGCTTGTCATGAAGCAAGCCTATCTATAATGGGGCCATGAAGTCACCTGCATTAAACATTGAACCCTGGCTTCCCCCGCGGGAACCGGACCTGGCCCGCCTGGCCATGGCCGCCGCCGACGCCGCCGGGATCCAGGTTTTGCGCTCCTGGCCGGAGCTGCGCAAGGGCGGCATCGGCTTCCAGGAGCTTCCGCCGTTCCTGTCCTGGCAGGGCCTGGAGGGGGGCCGCCGGCACCTGGTGCTGCTGCAGCCCCGGGAAGTGGGGGCCCTGGTGCCCGGGGCGCGGTCGGCCCCGCTGCCCGAGCGCTGGCTGGAGCGCTTGGACCTGGACAGCCTGACCCGGCCGCTGGCCTGCCATCCCGACTTCCCCGGCGGCGCCGCGGTGCACGTGGTCCACCTGGCCGGGGCCGGCCGGGCCCAGGTGCGCAGCGCGGGGGAGCCGGGGCCGGGGGTGGTGCGGGCGGTGCTGGAACGGCTCACCGGGGTGGGGGCGGAGGCCTGGGAGTTCTGACCGGGCTCGTCCGGGCTATCAAAATCGCATTCATGGCAGCTGGAATACCCTTTTTTTTCCGGCCGTGCTACCGTCATGCCCTGGTTTCCGGAGTCCATTCCCCCTTCCCCATAGGAGCGCCCGCCCCATGCGATTCGAAGGCAAGTGCATGCAATGTTTCCTGCTGGAGGACGGGGTCGCCGAACTGCGCCTCGACCTGCAGGCCGAATCGGTCAACAAGTTCAACCGGGCCACCCTGGCCGAGCTGGCCGAGGCGGTGGCCCTGCTCCAGGCGGAGCCCGGGGTGCGCGGGCTGCTGCTGACCAGCGCCAAGGACTGTTTCGTGGTGGGCGCCGACGTCACCGAGTTCCTGGACTATTTCCAGGATCCCGAGGAGCAGCTGGCCCAGTGGCTGCTGGGTGTTGACCGGCTGCTGTCGGCCATCGAGGATTTCGACTTCCCCACGGTGGCGGCCATCAACGGGTTCGCCTTCGGCGGCGGGCTGGAGTTCGCCCTGGCCGCCAGCTACCGGGTGATGGCCGAGGGCACCCGGGTCGGCGTGCCGGAGACCAAGCTGGGCATCTATCCCGGCTGGGGCGGCACGGTGCGCCTGTCGCGCCTGGCCGGCGCCGACAACGCCATCGAATGGATCGCCGGCGGCGAGCAGTTCGGCGCCGCGGCCGCCCTCAAGGTGGGCGTGGTCGACGCGGTGGTGGCCCCGGATCAGCTGCGCGCGGCGGCCCTGGACCTGCTGGGCCAGGCCATGGCCGGGCGCCGGGACTGGCGGGCCCGGCGGCTGGAGAAGGTCTCCCCGCTGCAGCTGAGCGCCGCCGAGGCGATGATGGTGTTCGAAGGGGCCAAGGCGTTCGTGGCGGCAAAGGCCGGCCCCAACTATCCGGCCCCGGTGGCGGCCATCGAGGCCATGCAGCGGGGCGCCGGCCTGGGCCGGGACGCCGCGCTGGCCATCGAGGCGGCCGGCTTCGCCCGCATGGCCAAGACCGCCACCGCCTTCAACCTGGTGGGCATCTTCCTGGGCGACCACGCGGTGGCCCGGAAGGCCCGGGCGGCGGCCAAGGCCGGCGCCCCGGTGCGCGCCGCCGCCGTGCTGGGGGCGGGCATCATGGGCGGCGGCATCGCCTTCCAGTCGGCCCTCAAGGGCACCCCCATCGTCATGAAGGACATCCAGGAACAGGCCCTGGCCCTGGGCCTGGCCGAGGCGGACAAGCTCCTGGTGAAACGGGTGGAGCGGGGCAAGCTGACCCCGGCCGGCATGGCGGCGGTGCTGAACCGGATCCGCCCCACCCTGGGCTACGGCGATTGCCGGGACATCGACCTGGCGGTGGAGGCGGTGGTGGAGAACGAGCGGGTGAAGCGCTCGGTGCTGGTGGAACTGGAGGCCCAGGTGCGGCCCGACACCATCCTCGCCAGCAACACCTCCACCATCTCCATCTCCCGCCTGGCCGAGGCGCTGCAGCGGCCGGAGAACTTCTGCGGCATGCACTTCTTCAACCCGGTGCATCGCATGCCGCTGGTGGAGGTGATCCGCGGCCGCCGTTCCAGCGAACGGGCCGTGGCCACCACCGTCGGCTACGCCCTGGCCATGGGCAAGACCCCCATCGTGGTCAACGACTGCCCCGGCTTCCTGGTGAACCGGATCCTGTTCCCCTACTTCGCCGGGTTCCAGGCCCTGGTGCGGGACGGGGTGCATTTCCACCGGATCGACCAGGTGATGGAGCGCTTCGGCTGGCCCATGGGCCCGGCCTACCTGCTGGACGTGGTGGGCATCGACACCGCCCGGCACGCCGGCGCGGTCATGGCCGCGGCCTATCCCGACCGCATGGCCCAGGACGAGAGCACCGCCATCGAGCTCATGTTCCAGGCCCAGCGGTTCGGCCAGAAGAACGGCAAGGGCTTCTACGCCTACCTGCCGGACCCCAAGGGCGTGCCCCGGAAGGAGCCGGACCCGGAGGCCGACGCGGTGCTCCGGACGCTCCACCCGCAGGCGGTGCCGGGCCCGGGCGGGGAGGTCACCGACCAGGACATCGTCGACCGGATGATGCTGCCCATGGTCATCGAGTGCTCCCGCTGCCTGGAGGACGGGATCGTCGACAGCCCGGTGGAAGTGGACCTCGGGCTGGTCTACGGCCTGGGCTTCCCGCCGTTCCGCGGCGGCCCGCTGCGCTTCGCCGACGCCGTGGGACTGAAGGCGCTTTGCCAGGCGGCGGAACGGCACAGCGCCCTGGGCGAGCTCTACCGGCCCACCGCCCAGATGCTCCAGCTGGCCCAGACCGGCTCCACCTTCCACCAGGAGAAGTGATCCATGCAAGAGGCCGTCGTCATTGATGCCGTTCGTTCGCCCATGGGCCGATCCAAGGGCGGCATGTTCCGCAACGTCCGCGCCGAGAACCTTTCGGCCGCCATGATCAACGCCCTGCTGCGGCGCAACCCCAAGGTCGACCCCGCCGAGATCGAGGATGTCATCTGGGGCTGCGTGCAGCAGACCCTGGAGCAGGGCTTCAACATCGCCCGGTTCGCCGCCCTGCTCACCGCCATCCCGCACAGCGCCGGGGCCCAGACCGTCAACCGGCTGTGCGGCTCCTCCATGAGCGCGCTGCACGCCGCGGCCATGGCCATCATGACCGGCAACGGCGAGGTGTTCGTGGTGGGCGGGGTGGAGCACATGGGGCACCTGCCCATGACCCACGGGCTGGACCCCAATCCGGCCATGAGCAAGCGGGTGGCCAAGGCCTCCGGCATGATGGGGCTCACCGCCGAGGTGCTGGCCAAGCTGCACCACATCGGCCGGGAAGCCCAGGACC
The DNA here is from genome assembly GCA_031292735.1 of Holophaga sp. The sequence continues at coordinate 23,770 of JARLGP010000168.1, read as the reverse complement.
AGTTCGCCCTGCGCTCCCACCGGAAGGCCTATGAAGCCCTCACCCAGGGCCGCTTCCAGGCCGAGCTGGTGCCGGTGGAAGGGCACGGCGCCCAGGGCTTTTCGGCCCTGTTCGACCAGGACGAGGTGGTGCGCGGCGACACCAGCCTGGAGGCCCTGGCGGCGCTCAAGCCCGCCTTCGACCCCAAGCGCGGCACCATCACCGCCGGCAACTCCTCGGCCGTCTCCGACGGCGCCTCGGCGCTGCTGGTGATGTCGCTGGAACGGGCCAGGGCGCTGGGGCTGGCGCCCATGGCCCGGATCAAGGCCATGGCCGCCATCGGGGTGGACCCTTCGCTCATGGGCTACGGCCCGGTTCCGGCGGTGCACAAGGCCCTGGGCCGCGCCCGCATGGAGGTCAAGGACATCGACCTGTGGGAGCTCAACGAGGCCTTCGCGGCCCAGTCCCTGCCGGTGCTGAAGGACCTGGGCCTGCTGGAGCAGCTGGACGCCAAGGTCAACCTCAACGGCGGCGCCATCGCCCTGGGCCACCCCCTGGGCTGCTCCGGCGCGCGCATCATCACCACCCTGCTGCACCAGATGCGGGCCGGAAACCGCCAGACCGGGGTGGCCACCATGTGCATCGGCATGGGGCAGGGGATCGCCACGGTGTTCGAGGGGGTTTGAACCGGCCGGTGCCAGACCGCCGGTGCTAAACTAGTGGCATCCGGACCAACCCACCTGCCGTCAGGATCATGGAAGCGTCCAACAGGGAGGGGCGCCTTGACCCGTTGCGGCAGCGAGCGTTTGCGGGACAGTCTTCGGAAGGGGGACCGGGCCGAGGTGTGGGTGCGCTTCCCCAGGCAGCTGGGCGACGTGGTCTTCACCCTGCCGTTCCTGGGCGGCCTGCAGCGGGAATGGAACCGGGTGGCGGCGGAGGCCGGGGCGGAGCTCCGGTGGGTCGCGGTGGGCCATGCCATCGGCGCGGCGCTGTTCAGCGAGGCCCGGCCGGATTTCATCGCGGAGAGCCTCACCGAATCGGGCGGCCAGGGCAAGCCCGATCCCTGGAACCTGGTGCGCCGCTGGCGGGAAAACCGTCCGGCGGCGGTCATCAACCTCAGCCAGAGCGTGCGCCTGGCCCTGGGCGCCTGGCTGGCCAGGGTGCCGATCCGGGCCGGGGACGTGAACAACCACCTGGGCTTCCTCTACCACTACCCGTTCACCTACCGGGACCTGCCGGTGGCCATCGTGGAGCGGTTCCGCCCGCTCCTGGTGCAGCTCACCGGGAAGGACACCCTGCGCTGGGAACCCATCACCCCGGAGCGGTTCGGCGGGCAGGGCGGGCGGCGGAAACTGGAGGCGGCGGGCTGGGCCGGCGAACCCTACGTGACCCTCGGCTTCGGCACCCGCGGCGACGCCAAGCGCTGGTTCTCCGAGGAAGAGAAGTGGCCGGCCCTGGCCCGCCTGCTGCAGGCCCGCGGCCTGGCGCCGGTGTGGCTGGGGGGGCCCGACGAACGCGACCTGGGCGGGCGGCTGTGCGCCGCGGTGCCCGGTTCCTTCGACCTCACCGGCCAGACCACCATCCCCGAGGCCGGCGCGCTGCAGTACCACGCCGCCGGCAACATCGCGGTGGATACCGGCCTGGTCCAGATCGCCGCGGCCACCGGCCGGCCCACGGTCATGGTCAACGGCATGTCCCCGGAGCCCCTGATCTATCCCCTGGGCCCCCGGGTAACCTCGGTGCGCGGCCCCTTCCTTCCCACCGAGGCGGTCCCCTCCGGTCCTGACTGGAGCGCCGCCGCCCGCATCCCCCCGGAACGGGTGGTGCGCCTGCTGGAGGCGCTGATGCTGGAGGAAGCCGCCGGGAACGCCCCGGCCTGACCGAGCCCTTCCCGACGGCGGGCCGTCGCGGGGCCTCCTAATTCGCACACACCCTCTCAGGGCCTGGACAGCAGCGCAGCCAGCTCCTGCCAGAGGAGGGCGGGAGACAGCCCTTCCATGCAGGGATGGCCGGGCACCGGGCAGCCGAACAGGCCGCATTCCAGGCAGGGGAGATCCTCCCGGCGCAGGATCCGCACCCCCGGCCCCACGGGGGCGGTGACCGACGGCCGGGTGGGGCCGAACACCAGCACGCTGGGGATGCCGCAGGCGGCCGCCAGGTGGCCCAGGGCCGAATCGTTCCCCACCAGGGCCTTGGCCTGGGCGACGACGGCGGCCGAGGCCGAAAGGGGCAGTTTCCCGGTGAGGTCCGGCACCCCCGGCAGGGCCGCCTGGATGGCGGCCGCCTGGGCCTCGTCCTCCCCGGGGCCGCCCAGCAGCAGATGGGGGATCCCTTCCTGCCTCAGGCGCCCGATCAGTTCGATCCAGACCCCTGTGCCCAGGCGCTTGTTGGCGGTCATGGCGCCCAGCGCGAGCACCACGAAACCTTCGCCCAGGGCCAGTTCCCGGAGCGCCTGGCGTGCCTCCGCCATGGCTTCCGCCCGGGGCCGGAAGGGCACCGGCGGAGCCGGAGGGAGGTGCGGGAAGGCGGCCGCCAGGAGCCCCCGGTAGCGGTCCAGTTGATGCCCGGAGGAACGGAACGCCTGGGACCGGGTGGCGAACAGGAAGCCGCCGCCCTCGCGCCAGCCGACCCGCAACGGCACCCGGGCCATCCAGGCCGCCAGCAGGGCCCGGGTGCTTCGGGGCAGGTTGATGACGCCCCGCACTCCCGCGGCGCGCAGCAGGCTCCGGGTGGCCCAGGTGCGGCCCCGTTCTCTGCCGTCCGCCCATACCCCGGCGAAGGCCCCGCTGCCCTGGAACAGCTCGGTCACCAGGGGCGGGCCCCAGGCTACCAGGGGAATCCCGGCGGACCTGAGGGGCTCGAGGGCCTGATGGATCATGACGGCGTCCCCGATGAACCGGGGCATCCGCACCCAGACGGCGCCAGGGGGCACCCCGTCCGGGGTTCGAACCCTGGCGCCGGGGCCGGAAAGGGCGCTGGGCGTGGGCTGCACCGCAGGTTCCTAGGCCAGTTCGGCCAGGGTCAGGCGGATGCCATCCTCCAGGGAGGTGAAGGCGCGGGTGTAGCCTGCCTCCCGCAGGGTGCCCAGGTCGGCCTGGGTGAAGCTCTGGTACTTGCCCCGGAGCTCCTCGGGAAAGGGGATGTACTCGATCCGGCCCTGGCCCAGACTGCGGATGAGGGTTTCCGCGATGGCGTTGAAGGTCCTGGCCTGGCCGGTGCCGGCGTTGAAGATGCCCTTGCGCAGCGGGCCCTGGGCGAAATGCAGGTTGAGATCCACGATATCGCCCACGAAGACGAAATCCCGGCTCTGCCCGCCGTCCCCGTAGCCGTCGGATCCGGCGAACAGGTGGCAGGCGCCGGTATCCCTGAGCTGGCGGAGCAGCTGGTGCAGGACCGACATCATCCGGCCCTTGTGCGCCTCCCGGGGGCCGTAGACGTTGAAATAGCGAAGGCCCACCACCGGGCTTTGGGCCGCGTCGAGCAGCTGGCGCACATGCTGGTCGAACAGCAGTTTGGAATACCCGTAGACATTGAGGGGGCGCTCGTTCCCGGGAACCGGCTCGAACCGGGAGCTGCTTCCGTAGGTGGCGGCGCTGGAGGCGTAGACCATGGGGATGCGCTTGGCGAGGGCGTAGTTGAGCACGGCCTTGGCGTCCCCGAAATTGTTCTCGATCATGTAGCGGCCATCGCGGTTCATGGTGTCGGAACAGGCCCCGTTGTGGAAGATGGCGTCCACCTTGAGGTCAAAGGTCCCGGCATCCAGCCGGGCCCGGAAAGCCCGCTTGTCCAGGTAGTCCTGGATGACCAGGTCCGACAGGTTCAGGAATTTTCCCGGCCGTTCCAGATTGTCCACCACCAGGATGTCGGTATGGCCCCGACGGTTGAGCTCCTGGACCACATGGCTGCCGATGAACCCGGCCCCTCCGGTTACAATGAACACAGCATTATCCTTTATCTCGAAACCCGATTGCCGACGCGGCCGAGGCCCGGGATGCCCATCCCGTCCCGCATGCCGGGCTGGACGGCCCGGGCGCCGATCCACCCAGCCGCATCCAGGACCGGCACCCAACCCAACCAAGAAGTGTCTGTTCTCATTCGCCGTTCTCCCATGGTCACGGGGTTCCTGGGAACCACGGCAAGGAGGTTGTTTTCCTATTTTGATCGATCGTACGATCAGAATGCAATATTTAATAATTTATTTTATTCTGGACCCATCCGGGGTTCCAAGGCCCGTCAGCCTTGAACGACGGGGGCGCCACGGGCGGTCCGGCCAGCCCGGCGCAACACCAGGGCGATGCCCCCCAGGATGGCCACGGAGGCGAGGCTCAGCCGCAGGCTGAGCGGCTCCCCCAGCACCGCCACCCCGGCCAGGGCGGTGATCACCGGAACGCTCAGCTGGACACTGGCGGCGGTGGCCGCCTTCAGGCCCTGCATGGCGTGGTACCAGAGCACGTAGCCCAGCCCCGAGGCCACCGCCCCGGCCACCAGGGCGTAGAGGCAGCCGGCCAGGTCCAGGTGCATCCGGCCCAGGCTGGCCAGGCACAGCAGCAGGGCCATGGGCACCGCCCGCAGGAAGTTGTCGGCGGTGGCGCCGGCCGGGTCGGTGCTGCCCATGCCGCGCAGGGAGTAGACCCCCCAGGCCACGCCGGAACCCAGCATGAGGACGGTGCCCACCAGGGGTGGCGCGGTGAGGCCGGGACACAGCAGCAGCGCCAGGCCGGCCAGGGCCAGCAGCAGGCCGGAGACCTGGCCCCGGCGCAGCCGGTCGCCCTTCCAGAAGCCCCAGAACACCATGGTGGCCTGCACCGCCAGGAACAGCAGCAGGGCGCCCATGCCGGCCTGCAGGGTGCGGTAGGCGAAGGCGAAGGCGGCGGCGTAGGTGAACAGGGCCAGGGCGGAGATCCAGCTGCCGGAGCGGGGCGCCTTGGGGCCCCGGCGGAAGCGCACCATGGCCCAGGTGGCCAGGGCGGCCGAAGCGACCCGCAGGGTGGTGAAGCTGGCGGGGTCCAGGCCGGTGTGGCGCAGCGCGGCCCTGCACAGCAGGGAGTTGGCGGCGAACAGCAGCATGGTGAAGACGGTCAGGAGGAGCGTTCCGGCACTGGGCATGGGGCCTCGGGTCACATGGAGGGGACCTGGGTGTCCGGATCGCAGTCCAGGATCTCCGCCAGGTCGCACAGCCGGGCAGCATAGCCCACTTCGTTGTCGTGCCACCCGAACACCTTCACCAGCCGGCCGCCCACCACCTGGGTGAGCCGCAGGTCGATCACCACGCTCTCTTCGCGGCCGATGAAGTCGTGGCTCACCAGTTCGTCCCGGGTGACCCCGAGGATGCCCTGCAGCCGGCCCCGGGCCGCCTCCTGGAAGGCTTCGGCGACGGCCTCGGCGGTGGTGTCGCGGTCCAGCACCGCGGTGAGGTCCACCAGGTTCACGCTCATGCACGGCACCCGCAGGGCCCAGCCGTCGAAGCCGGCGGGGAGCTGGGGCATGGCCTTGTGCAGGGCGCCGAAGGCGCTGCTGGTGGTGGGGATGATGCTCAGGAAGGCGGACCGGGCCCGGCGCGGGTCCTTGTGCGGCGCGTCCAGGAGGCGCTGGTCGTTGGTCACCACGTGGACCGTGCTCATGCCGGCCGCCTGGAAGCCGAACTCCCGCTCCAGCACGTCCAGCATGGGCGCGGTGGCGTGGGCGGTGCAGCTGGCGTTGGAGATCACGTGGTGCCGGGCCAGGTCCAGCAGGTGGCCGTTGAACGGGTGGATGACGGTGAAATCGGCGTCCGGGCTGGGGGCGGAGATGATCACGTGGGTCACCGTGCCCTTCAGGTGGCGGGCGGCCGCGGCCCGGGTGGTGAACCGGCCGGAGGCTTCCAGCACCAGCCGGGCGCCGCACTGGGGAAACGGGACCTGCTGAGGATCGGTCTCGTGGAACAGGGGGTACTCGTGGCCCTGCATGCGGATGTAGTCCTGGCCGTCGCGCTGGATGCCGGCCACCGCGGGATGGTCGCCGCCGTGCACCGAATCGAAGCGCAGCAGGTGGACCACCGTCTTGAGATCGGCGGGGTCGTTGAGGGCGCACAGCCGGTGCGGGTGGGCCAGGGCGATCCGCCGCACCGCCAGCCGGCCGATCCGGCCCAGTCCGTTGATGGCGATCACTGGTTCGCTCCCGAAAGCCTCACGCACAGATCCTTGAGCCGGGCGGCGTAGGCGGTTTCATTGTCATACCACCCGAACACCTTGACGAAGCGGGGCGCCATGATCCGGGTGAGGAAGGGGTCCAGCAGGCAGCTGGCCTCCATGCCGCGCAGGTCCACGCTCACCAGGGGTTCGTCCAGCAGCTCCAGGATCCCGGGCAGGCGTGCGGCGGCGGCGCGGAACGCGGCCAGCACCGATTCCTGGGTGGCATCCCGCTCCAGGGTGACGCACAGGTCGGCCAGGCTGACATCCGGGGTGGGCACCCGCACGGCCTGTACCGCCAGCCGGCCGGCCAGGGCGGGCAGCACCCGGCCCAGGCAGGCGGCGGCGTCGCTGGGGGCGGGGATCATGCTCAGGGCGGCGGCCCGGGCCATGCGCTGGTCCGGGTGGGGCAGGTCGAGGATGCGCTGGTCGTTGCCGTAGCTTTCCACCGCGGTGGCCACGCCCCCGCGCACGCCGAAGGCCTGGTCCATGACCCGCAGCAGGATGGCCAGGGCATGGGTGGTGGCGCAGGCGGCGCTGATCACCGGGGGGGCGCCCTGCAGCCGCTCCGGGTTCACCCCCATGACCACGGTCAGGTCGGCGTCGGCCATGGGCGCGCCGACCACCACCCGGGTCACGCCGTGGTGCAGGTGGCGGGCGGCCTGGTCGCGGGTGGTGAAGCGCCCGGTGCATTCCAGCACCAGCTCCGCCCCCAGCGCGCCGAATTCCAGGCGGGCGGGATCCGGTTCGCGGAACAGCGGCACCCGCCGTTCCGCCAGCAGGAGGGCGTCCCGGTCGCAGCCCACCCGGAAGCCGGCCCGGCCATGGACGCTGTCGTACTTGATCAGATGGGCGACGGTGGCCGGTTCCGCCAGGTCGTTGACGGCCACCAGCTCCAGCTCGGGTGAGTGCTGGAGCTGGCGGATGAGCTGGCGGCCGATGCGCCCCAGCCCGTTGACGGCAACCTGCATCAAGGCCTACTTGGCCAAGACCCGGACCATTTCCAGCACCTTGTTGGAATAGCCCCACTCGTTGTCATACCAGGCCACCACCTTCAGGAAGGTGGGATCCAGCATGATGCTGGCGTCGGCGTCGAACACGGAGGTGCAGCTCTCGCCCCGGAAGTCGGTGGAGACCACCTTGTCCTCGGTGTAGGCCAGCACGCCCTTGAGCGGGCCCGCGGCGGCCGCCTTCATGGCCGCGCAGACCTGCTCGAAGGTGGCGGGCTTCTCCAGCTCGCAGGTCAGGTCGATCACCGAGACGTCGGAGGTGGGGACCCGGAAGGACATGCCGGTGAGCTTCTTGTTCAGGGCGGGGATGACCTTGCCCACGGCCTTGGCGGCGCCGGTGGAGCTGGGGATGATGTTCTCCAGGATGCCGCGGCCTCCGCGCCAATCCTTGTTGGAGGGGCCGTCCACGGTCTTCTGGGTGGCGGTGGCGGCGTGCACGGTGGTCATGAGCCCGCGCTTCATGCCGAAGGCGTCGTTCAGCACCTTGGCCACCGGCGCCAGGCAGTTGGTGGTGCAGCTGGCGTTGGAGATGATCGCCTGGCCGGCGTAGGTTTCGTGGTTGACCCCGTAGACGAACATGGGGGTGTCGTCCTTGGAGGGGGCGCTGAGGATGACCCGCTTGGCCCCGGCCTTCAGGTGCGCGCTGGCGGTGGCCTCGTTCAGGAACAGGCCGGTGGACTCCACCACGATGCTGGCGCCCACTTCGTTCCACTTGAGGTTGCCGGGGTCGCGCTCGGCGGTGAGGCGGATCTTCTTGCCGTTGACGATGAGGGTGCTGCCCTCCACGGCGATGCTGCCCTGGAAACGGCCGTGAACCGAGTCGTACTGGAGCATGTAGGCCAGGTACGCCGGGTCAAGCAGGTCGTTGATGCCAACGACCTCCAGGTCGGGGAAGCTTTCCACTGCGGCTCGGAACACCATCCGGCCGATGCGTCCAAATCCGTTGATCCCGATCTTTGTCATCTTGTCGTCTCCCAGGAGGATCAGAACGTCCCACCGGGGAGGCGCTCTGCTTCAGCAGTTGATTCCAGGATACCGCATGGCGTCCAGAAGCGGTTCCAGCTTCTTGGACAGGGTGTTGCGGTGGATGCCCAGCTTGCGCGCGGCGGCGCTCTGGTTGCCGTTGTTGGCGGCCAGCACTTGCTCCAGGTAGATCCGCTCCAGTTCGCGTTTGGCCAGGTCCACGGGGATCTCGTTCCGCACCAATTCCGCGATGAGTTCCTCCATCAACTTGCGCATCACTTCGACTCCATCGGGTAGCCCAAGACGGTAACACCAGCGGGAGCCCATGCGAAGGCGATTTTACAGCGATAATGCTTCCCTTCCTGCGGAAAACCCTGTGGAATACCTGTGGATAGCATGGAGGAACGGATGCGCAAAACCAAGATACTCATCACCATGGGACCAGCTCTTGCAGAGGTGGGCCACCTGCGTGAAGCCTTGCAGATTGCCGATGCCGTTCGGCTCAACGCCAGCCACGGGGACCTGGATGCGCGGCTGCAGTCCTTGCAGGACATCCGCCGGATCGCCCAGGAGCTGGGCCGGCGGATCCCGGTGCTGCTGGACCTGCAGGGGCCCAAGTGGCGGGTGGGCGCGCTGGAGGCGCCGATGGAACTGGCCGAGGGCAGCGTGGGCGGCTTCTACCCGGCCGGCGGCACGGCCAGCGCCGATCTGGACTGGGCGGTGCCGCTGCCGCACCCGGAGCTGTTCCAGGGCGCCCGTTCCGGCCAGCGCTGGGTGCTGGACGACGGCAACCTGGAGGTGGTGGTCACCGAGGCCGAACCCGAGCTGGTGCGGGCCCGGGTGCTGGTGGGCGGGCTGCTCAAGGCGCGCAAGGGGGTGCATCCCATCGGCCTGGACGTGGCCTTCGACCCGCTCACGCCCAAGGACCTGGTGGACATCCGCTGGGGCGTGGAGCACGGGGTGGACCTGTTCGCCCAGAGCTTCGTGCGGCGCGGCTCCGACCTGGAGATCCTGGCCGGGGTGATCCACGGCCTGGGCGGCCAGCAGCCGATCATCGCCAAGATCGAGCACCCGCAGGCGCTGGACAACCTGGAGGAGATCCTCGACCGGTCCTGGGGGGTCATGGTGGCCCGTGGCGACCTGGGCGTGGAGCTGGGCGTGGAGCACGTTCCGGCCCTGCAGAAGCGGATCATCAAGATGGCGCGGCACGCCCTCAAGCCGGTGATCACCGCCACCCAGATGCTGGAGAGCATGATCGAGAGCCCCCAGCCCACCCGGGCCGAGGCTTCCGACGTGGCCAACGCCATCTGGGACGGCACCGACGCGGTGATGCTCAGCGCCGAAAGCGCGGTGGGCAAGTATGCCGTGGAGGCCATCCAGTGGCTCGGCCGCATCGCCGAGGACGCCGATGCCCACTACCATCCCCGCCTGGGCCGGCTGGAGGACAGCCTTTCTCCCAGGCTGTCCAGCAGCACCGACGTGTCGGTGGCCTTCGCCGCCTGCAGGACCGCCGACGAGATCGGCGCGCGCCTGATCGTGGTGTTCACCGAAGGCGGCGGCAGCGCGCGCCGGGTGTCGCGCCTGGCGGCCGACATCCCGGTGATCGGGGCCACCACCGATCTCGGCAACGCGCACCGCATGGGGCTCATGCGCGGCGTCCAGTCGCTGGTGGTGCCGCGGGTGGAATCCTCCGACGCCATGGTGGAATCGGTGGAGGCGGTGCTCCAGGGCGAGTACGGCCTGAGGCCCGGGGACAAGGTGGTGATCACCCTCGGCCTGCCGCTGTGGAAGACCGGCAGCACCAACACCATGAAGGTCATCCAGTTCTGACATGAAGCTGAAGGCGCTTCTGGGTTTCATCGGCATGAACGTCGGTGGTTGGCTGGGGTGGTGGCTGGGCTTCAAGGTGGGGATCATCACCGCCGTCGTCCTCAGCGCCGTGGGCAGCGGGGCGGGGCTGTACTATTTCCGGGTTCTGGCCGAGCGCTACCTGGAATAGCTACGCCGCCCTGGCCGCCCTGGCCGCCGGCGGGTTCCGCACCGTCGCCTCCAGGGCGTCCAGCAGCTGGAACGCCTGGGCTTCGCTGAGGGCGTCCACCTGAAGCCACTTGCCGCCGCCGAAGTCCATCCAGAGCCGGCCGGTGCGCGGCTGCCACCAGCCCTGGCGGCCCTTGGCCGCCCCCTGCAGCCGGTGGGCGTCGGTCCGCTGGGCCGGGTTCGGGGCCGGCACCGCCTCCACCGGGTGCCGCTCGCCCCATACCAGGGCCAGCCGGCCGGCGGCCAGCTGCCAGCGGGCGCCGCGCACCCGCAGCGCCATGCCGCCGGGCGCCATGAGGGTGTCTCCCTGGGGCCGCACGTCGGCGGTCCAGGGCCCGTCGGGCAGCCAGATGCCCTCCATGTAGTCGGTGCCGGGGGTGCCCGCGCTCACGTTGCCCAGGTCGGCCAGGTCGGTGGTGATCAGCTTCAGCCGGTAGGCCGAGGCGGGGGCCTGGTCGAAGGTGGGATCCAGGGGGATCCAGCGGCCGCCCAGCTCCGCCTCCACCCAGAAGTGCACCGCCAGCGTCTCGCCCATGGCGATCCAGCCGGTGACGCCCCGGGCCGGCACCCCTAGCCGGCGCAGCAGGGCCACCGCCAGCACCCCGTGCTGGGCGCAGGCGCCCACCGGGTTGCGCGCCACCTCCTGGGCGGAGGCGAAGCCCACGCTGTAGTTCTTGTCCTTGATCCAGTCGTAGACGAAGCTGTTGACCATCCGGGCCAGCTGCCAGCGGGTGGCGCCGGCGGGCGGGTTGAGCCGGCGCACCAGCCCCGCGAACACCGGATCGTTGAACTGCACCAGCGGGGTGGCGGCCAGGAACGGGGCGTCCTGGGCGGAAGGGCGGCCGGTCACCGGCGGCTCCGCCGCTTCGGCGGGGGAGGGGGCCTTTGCCTGGCTGAGCAGGAACAGGCTGGGGCCCAGCCGGCGCTGCTGGGCGTCCTCGCCCAGGTCCGGCACGGTGCGGCCGGTCCAGCGCACCCGGACCTCCGCCAGCCAGAGCAGGAACGGGTGCGGCGGCAGGGTCTTGAGGGTGCGCGCGAACAGGCCGGCCTTGGGTTCCAGCCCCACCGGCGGCGGCAGCTCGATCCGCTGGACCAGCACGGGGATCCCCGCCATGGCGCCCTGGTGCTTGACCTCGCCCTGGGTGGGGGAGATCCACAGGTCCACGTCCTCCACCATGCTGCCTTCCGAGGAACGGCCCCGGAACCGCACGGTGTCCGGGAAGCCGGGCAGGGGGGCCGGGCCCAGGGGCTGGATGGCCACTTCGGCCCACTGCTGGGTGGGGAAGGCGAAGTAGGTGGCGCGCAGCGGCCGGACCGAACGGGCCGCGGCCCGCAGGGCGTCCTCCAGGTCGCCCGGCCAGACCAGGGCGGCGGCGGGGATGTCGAAGCTGCGGGGCGGCCCCTGCTTGAAGGTCACCTTGAGCTTGCCCGGCTCCCGGGGCGACCAGGCGGCTTCGCCCTCCTGCGGCTCCTGGGACATGGTGAGCAACCAGCGCACGCTCATGGAACCGTCCGGGCGCTTCAGCGCCTGCTGCTGGCTGTCGAACTGGATCACCGCGCCCATCCGCTCCAGATGGTTGATCTCCCGGCTTTCCATGAGGATGCCCCGGGCGTCCCGGGAGGTCTTCTCGGTGGAGCTGCCGGCCTCCTGCCCGGCCAGCCAGACCCGGGACACCTGGGTCACCGGGTCGGCGGCCCGCAAGGGGGCCAGCAGGGCCAGCAGGAGGAGGAAACGGGAGGCAAAGGCCATGGGAAGCTCCGTCGGCCATTCTACCGGGTTCGGCGCCAGCACGGCGGGCGCCGCGCCGGCGGGCGAATGGGTGCAAACTACTCGTGATGATTCGCACCTTCGCCGCCATCGTGCTCCGGCCCGCCCCGTTCCAGGAGGGCGGCCTGGTGGTCTCCTTCCTCACCGAGCACGGGGAACGGGTGGTGGGCCTGGCCAAGGGGGCCAAGAAGCCGTCGGCCAAGTGGGTCTCCAATTTCGAGCCGCTGGGGCTGGTGAACGTCAGCCTGTTCGGCAAGGAGCAGGTGGAGGTGCGCCGGGTGACCCGCTGCGAACTGGTGCACTCGCCGCTGATCCTGGGCCATCTGGAATCGAACCTGGTGGTGGCCTGCCTGGCCGACGTGTTCGACCGGGTGGCCCGGGAGGGCGTGGAGGACCCGCGCCTGTTCCGGCTGCTGTCCGCCTGCGCCCGGGCGCTGAAGGCCAGGCCGGACCAGGCCATGGCCATCCTGGCCTACGGCGAGCACTGGGTGCTGCACTGCCTGGGGGTGCTGCCGCACCCGCGCCTGTGCGGCCTGTGCGGCAACGGAGAAGCGCCCCTGGTGCTGTTCACCGACGAATACGGCTGGCGCTGCTCCGCCTGCACCCCGGTGGATCCGCGCGAGGCGCTCCCGCCCGGCACCCGGGAATACCTGCGGCTGCTGCGCACCCTGCCGGCCGAAGAGGCCCCCGACCCCGACGGCAGCCCCGCCGCCCGGGCCGTCACCCGCACCCTGCGCGACCGGCTCCGGCGCGAACTGGGCGAGCCGCGCAGCTACCAGGTGCTGGAACGCCTGCTGCTGGATTGATTCATCCGGTGGACTTGGGCCATCATGAAACCGGGGTCCTTGCGGTAGGCTGGTGGGGTTGCACACGGGGGGATTGCTTGCTTTTCGCTACGGATCCGGCCAACCGGGGGATTTGCCGCCCCGCTGCATCCGCCGGTCTGCCATGATCGCGTTTTCCGATGTGAGCAAGCAGTACGGCCGCCAGGTCCTGTTCATCGACGCCGGGTTCCAGCTCAACGCCGGCGAGAAGGTGGGCCTGGTGGGCCCCAATGGCGCCGGCAAGTCCACGGTGTTCCGCATGATCGTGGGCGAGGAAAGCCCGGACGACGGCACCGTGAGCATGCCCAAGAAGCTGACCGTGGGCTACTTCCGCCAGGAAGTGGACGAGATGGCGGGCCGCTCGGTGCTGGACGAGGCCATCGCCGGCAGCGGCCGGCTGGGGGATCTGCACCACGAGCTGGGCGAGCTGGAGCACGCCCTGGCCGACCCGGAACGGGGCGACGAGCTGGAGGCGATCCTGGAGCGGTTCGGCCAGGTGCAGGAGGAATACCAGCAGCTGGGCGGCTACGAGCTGGAGGCCCGGGCCAGGGCCTGCCTGGGGGGCCTGGGCTTCGAGGACGACCAGGTGGACGGCGACGTGGGCGCCCTGTCCGGCGGCTGGAAGATGCGGGTGTCCATGGCCAAGGTGCTGCTGGGCAAGTTCGACGTGCTGCTGCTGGACGAGCCCACCAACCACCTGGACATCGAGTCCATCCTCTGGCTGGAAACCTTCCTGAAGAGCGTGCCCTCGACCCTGCTGATGACCTCCCACGACCGCGACTTCATGAACCGGATCGTCACCCGGATCATCGAGATCGACGGCGGCGACATCGTCAGCTACTCCGGCGACTACGATTTCTACCTGCGCGAGCGGGAGACCCGGGAGGCCAACCAGGAGGCGGCCTACGCCCGGCAGCAGGCCAAGCTGGCCAAGGAGCAGCGGTTCATCGAGCGGTTTTCGGCCCACGCGGCCAAGGCGGCCCAGGTGCAAAGCCGGGTGAAGGCCCTGGACAAGATCGAGCGGATCGAGCTGCCGCGCAAGCGCAAGGTGGTCCGCTGGGATTTCCGGGTGCCCATGCGCTCCGGCGACGACGTGGCCATGCTGGAGGGGGTGGGCAAGGCCTACGGCCGGCGGGTGCTGTATGACGGCTTCGACTTCCACATCCGGCGCGGGGAGCGCTGGTGCGTCATGGGCAAGAACGGCGCCGGCAAGTCCACCCTGCTGAAGATGGTGGCCGGGGTGATCCCGGCCGACGCCGGCGGCGTGCGCCTGGGGGCCAGCCTCAAGGTGGGCTACTTCGCCCAGCAGTCCATGGACCTGCTGGACCCCGAACTCACCGTGCTGGAGCAGGTCCAGCAGGACTTCCCCATGGAGGGCCTGGGGGTGCTGCGCAACCTGCTGGGCGCCTTCCAGTTCATGGGCGACGACGTGGACAAGCGGATCCGCGCCCTGAGCGGCGGGGAGAAGTCGCGCCTGGTCATGGCCAGGATGCTGTTCGATCCGCCCAACTTCCTGATCCTGGACGAGCCCACCAACCACCTGGACCTGGCCACCAAGGAGATGCTGATCGAGGCCCTGAAGGACTTCGAGGGCACCATGCTGTTCGTCTCCCACGACCGGACCTTCCTGCGCGGGCTGGCCAGCCGGGTGCTGGAACTGGGCGGGGCGGAGCACCAGGGGCCGATGGTCTACCAGGGCTCGTACCTGGAGTACGTGCAGAAGACCGGGCGGGAAGCCCCGGGTGTCCATAGCTAGCATAATCGTAATAATGACTTGCCGGGGTGGCGTGGGATGGACGAGGCCGGGAACAGCGGGAAACGGGATGCGGTGCCCATGGACGCCCATTGGATCCGGTTTCCCCGGTTCTTCGGGGACGCCATGATGATCCATGCCGCCATCGCCCCGCTGCGGGCCGCGGGCCTGCCGCTGGTGGCCTGGGGCCCCGGCTGGGTGGTGGACCTGTTCGCCGGCAGTTCCGAGTACCAGGCCGCCGTGCCGGACCCGGAACGCAAGTACAGCCCATGGAAGGCCGCCGGCCTGCTGCGGGCGCACCGGCCGGCCTCCCTCATCAACTTCCCCAAGAGCAACCGGGCCGTGCTGGCAGCCTTCCTGGCCCGGGTGCCCCTGCGCCTGGGCTGCGGCGACGGCGGGGCCTGGCTGTTCTACACCCACAGCGTGGCCTTCTACAGGCAGGACACGCCGTTCGTGGACCGCTACGCCTCGGTGGTGGCCCGGGCCTTCCCCCAGCTGGGCGCCGGCCCGTTCCGGCCGTTCCGGCCCCGGGCCGAGGCCATGGCGCAGGTGGCCGCCCGCCGCCTGGAGCTGGGCCTGGGCCGCTACGTGGTGCTGGCCCCGGGCGCCAACTGCGAGAACAAGCGCCTGTCGGTGGCCTCCTTCGCGGCCCTGGGCGCGCATCTGCTGCGCTCCGGGATCACCCCGGTGATTCTCGGCGCGGGGCCGGTGGACCAGGCCCTGGCGGCCGCCATCCGGGCCCAGGTGCCCCAGGCGGTGGACTGCGTCGGCCAGGGCGGGCTGGCCGTTTCCGCCGCCTGGATCGCCGGGGCCAGCGCCCTGGTGGGCATGGATTCCGGCCTGGCCCACCTGGCCGCCGGCTGCGGCACGCCCACCCTGGCGGTGTTCGGGCCCACCCGGCCCCGGCATTCGGCGCCCCGGGGCCCCGGGGTGCGGGTGGTGCGCCGGGAGGACCTGGCCTGCCTGGAGTGCATGACCTTCCAGTGCCCGGTTCCGGGCCTGCCGTGCATGACCGGGCTGTCCGACGATCGGCTTTGGCGGGAACTGAAGGCGGCGCTGGGAACCGCTGTAAGCTGAAGGCTGCAACCAACGTGGCTGGCTCGGCCGACAGGCCGGGCAGGAGGCTGGGATGTCGCAGCAGGAGTGGTTCCGGGCACCTCAACGCACCGTCGCGGTGGTTCTTGCCGGCGGGAGGGGCAAGCGGCTGCATGACCTCACCCGCCATTCCTCCAAGCCCGGGGTGGATTTCGGCGGCAAGTACCGGATCATCGATTTTCCCCTTTCCAACTGCATGAACTCGAACATCCGGCGGGTCCTGGTGGCCACCCAGTACAACTCGCACCGGCTGCTGGAGCACCTGCAGGCCGGCTGGACCTTCCTCAGCGGCAACCTGGGCGAGTTCGTGCGGGTGCTCCCGGCCCAGCAGAGCCTGGAGCGGGACCAGTGGTACAGCGGCACCGCCGACGCGGTGTTCCAGAACATCCAGACCATCCGGGACCTGGACCCGGAGCAGGTGCTGGTGCTGGCCGGGGACCAGATCTACAAGATGGACTACCGGCTGTTCCTGGCCGACCACCTGGACAACGACGCCGACCTGAGCATCGCCTGCCTGGAGGTGCCCAGGGCCTCGGCCCGGGAACTGGGGGTGGCCGGCACCGATGCGGCCGGCCGGATCACCAGCTTCGTGGAAAAGTCCCCGGACCCGCCGGGCATCCCCGGCCGGCCCGGGCAGTCCCTGGCCAGCATGGGGATCTACCTGTTCAAGGCCGACTTCCTGTTCCGGGAGCTGGACCGGGACGCCGCCGACCCCGCCTCCAGCCACGATTTCGGCCGGGACCTGATCCCGCAGCTGATCCCCCGGGCCCGGGTGTTCGTCCACCGGTTCGAGAAAAGCCACATCCCCAACCGGGACCTGCCGCCGTACTGGCGCGACGTGGGCACCATCGACGCCTTCTGGGAGGCCAACATGGACCTCACCTACCTGGAGCCGGCGCTCAACCTGTACGACGACGACTGGCCGGTGTTCACCTACCAGGAGCAGCTGCCCCCGGCCAAGTTCGTGCACAGCGATCCCGGCCGCAACGGGGTGGCCCTGAGCAGCGTGGTCTCCGGCGGCTGCGTGGTGTCCGGCGCCTCGGTGCACAACTCGCTGCTCTCCTCCCGGGTGCGGGTGCATTCCCACGCCCACCTGAACGAGGCGGTGGTGCTGCCGGGGGCCGACATCGGCCGCTTCGCCCGGCTGCGCAAGGTGGTGGTGGACCGCGGCTGCCGCATCCCCGAAGGCCTGGTGGTGGGGGAAAATCCGGAGCAGGACGCGCTTCGCTTCCATCGCACCGCAAGTGGTGTAACCCTGATATCCGGCCCGATGCTGGACCGCCTGCGGGGACTGTGAATGCGCATCCTACACGTTGCCACTGAACTGTTCCCGTACGTGAAGGTGGGCGGGCTGGCCGATGTGCTGGCGGCGCTGCCCGCGGCCCAGCGCAGCCTGGGCGCCGACGCGCGGGTGCTGCTGCCCGGGTTCCCGGCCCTGATCCAGGGCATCCCCGGCCTGGAGCCGGCCTTCGCCGGCGCCGACCTGATGGGGCTCGGACCGGCCCGGTGCCTGCTGGGCCGGACCGGCAACGGCGTCCCCATCTACCTGCTGGACTGCCCGGCCCTGTTCGACCGGCCCGGCGGGCCCTACGAGGAGTCCGGCGACAGCCACCGGAAATTCGGGGCCCTGGCCCTGGCCGCCGCCGACCTGGCCATGGCCGGCGACAACCAGGGCTGGCGGCCCGAGCTGGTGCAGGCCCACGACTGGCAGGCCGGCCTGGTGCCGGCCTTGCTGGCCCAGCGTGGCGCGGACCGGCCGCGGACCGTGATGACCATCCACAACCTGGCCTACCAGGGGCTCTACCCGCGCGCCCTGCTGCCCGAGCTGGGCCTGGACCCCTCCTGCTTCCATCCCGGCGGCGTGGAGTTCTACGGCAAGATCAACTTCCTGAAGGCGGGCCTGGCCTACGCCGACCGGATCACCACCGTGAGCCCCACCTACGCCGCCGAGATCCAGCTTCCGGCAGGCGGCGCGGGCCTGGATGGCCTGCTGGCCCAGCGCTCCCGGGACCTGTCCGGGATCCTCAACGGGGTCGACTACCGGGTGTGGAACCCCGCCACCAGCCCGCACCTGGAGGTCCATTTCGATTCCAGGCTGATGTCCGCCCGGAAGATCAACAAGAACCTCCTGCAGCGGGCCATGGGCCTGGAGGAGACGGCCGACGTCCCCCTGTTCGCGGTGATCAGCCGGCTGGCGGAGCAGAAGGGGCTCGACCTGGTGCTGGAGAACATCGCCTACCTGATCCAGCTGAACGCCCAGCTGCTGGTGCTGGGCACCGGCGCGCCGGAGCTGGAGTCCGGGTTCCACGCGGCCGCCCTGGCCCATCCCGGGCAGGTGGCGGTGGACCTGGGCTTCGACGAGGGCCTGGCGCACCGGATCCTGGCCGGGGCCGACGTGGTGCTGGTGCCTTCCCGCCAGGAGCCCTGCGGCCTCACCCAGCTCTACGCGCTGCGCTACGGCGCCCTGCCTTTGGTGCGGCGCACCGGCGGCCTGGCCGACACCGTGGTGGACGCCGACGCCCAGTCCATGATGGACGGCACCGCCACCGGCTTCGTGTTCAACGAGCCCAATTCCTGGATCCTGGGCGAGACCATCGGCCGGGCCTGCCAGCTCTACCGCCAGGATCCCAAGGCCTGGCTGCGCATCCAGCGCCGGGCCATGGCCCAGGACTTCGGCTGGGAATCCGCCGCCCGGGAATACCTGGACCTCTACCGCCACCTGCTTGGCTGAGCGCTGAAACCTTCCGCCCTGGAAACCGCATGAAGGGTGTAGGGGTGGCCGGTGGAGCTGGAACTGCCCTAGGAGCCTGTCTACGTATTGGAAGCTAGCAGGCCACGTCGACAATACAGCGCAGCAGTCCCACGAAGGCCGTGTGGCCCTGCCAATGGATCCCGTCCACGGCGGCCTCCGGCTTGAAGGTGGCCCCGTCCCGCGCTCCCGCCCGCACGCTGGCCTCGATGAGCCGGCGCTCGCTGTCCTGGGAATGCAGCAGCTCGGGCCGTCCCCGCTGGGCGGCCAGGGCCGCCGCGATGCCGTAGGCGCCCCAGTTGGACACCGAAGCGCACACGGTCACGTCGGTGGCGGTGGCGGTCACCAGGCCCGACGGGTGCCCGGCCAGGCACCGCCCGCCGTACGGGTGCACGGCGGTGATGGCGTCGCGCACATCGCCGAAGCCCACCTCGTTGCCGCCGTCGCCCACCCCGATGCTCAGCACCCCGCGCCGCCGGGCCAGGTCGGCCAGCAGGTAGGCGTGGCCCACCTGCTCCGGGCTCCGGCAGTCGCCCCGCACCCCGTGGAAATAGCCTTCCCGGTTGGGGCCGATGCGCTCGATGAAGACCACCGCGCCGGGGCGGTACTGGTCCATCAAGGCCGCCGCGGCCGCCCGGCCCGGTTCCAGGCCCAGGGGAAAGCCGAGGGTGGCGATGGCTGGATGGCCCTCCAAATCGCCCTGGAACACGTCGACGGCGGCCCGCACCGGGCCGGTCTGGGCCTCCTCGGCCACCAGCACCACCCGCGCCCCGAGCCCGAGCACCAGGGCCCGGGCCAGCACCGCGGCGCCCACCGGGCCATCGGTCTCCCCGTTGGGCAGGTTGGGGGCGTTGCCGAAGCCGGTGACGATCAGAACAACATCCTCTTTCCGAACGGTGTCACAAAGTCGCCGGGCGGCCAGGGAACTGAGCGGCTCGCCGTGGTGGGCGCGGCAGATCTCATACATGGGGACGACATATCCCGGCGGAAGGCCCCCGCTCAAGGGGCGGATCTCCACGGTCATCAGCCTGTCGATCCGCTCTCCGGTGATCTGGTCATTGCTTAAAGTCACTGTATCTCCCACGGTTGCATTAGACGAAAAACCACGCGGTGAGCACCAGGAACACCCGCTGGGCGCAGGCGATGGTGATGCAAACGACCGGCATTGCCGTTCTCCTTTTCGGCTGGAGATCTACCTCGCCCGGCGCAGGACGCTGCCGGCGGCGTTTCCGGTGAGGGCGCCCTTGGCCATCACCTGGACCCCATGGATGAACAGATACTCGATCCCCTGGGCATACTGGTGTGGATGGCTGAAATCCCCGACATCCCGGATGGTCTGCGGGTCGAAGGCCACCAGGTCGGCCACCATGCCGGGGGCGATGCCGCCCCGGCCGAGCAGCCCGAACTGCCGCGCGGTGAGCCCGGTCATCTTGTGCACCGCGGCTTCCAGGGTCAGGATCTGCTGCTCGCGCACATACCTCCCCAGCACCCGCGGGAAGGTCCCGTAGGAGCGCGGGTGGGTGGCCTTGGCTTCGCTGCCGGCCTGCAGCCCGCGGCCGTCGGAGCCGACCGCCACCAGGTTGCTGCGCATGATGGTGCCGACATCCTGTTCCGAGATGGAGAAGTAGACCGCGCCCACCGTTCCATGCTCGCGCAGCAGCAGGCGCTGGACCGCGGCCGCCGGGGCCAGGTTCCAGGCTGCGGCCATCTGCGCCACGGTCTGGCCGGAAACGTCGGTCCCCCGCGGGTGGGCGAGGCTGGTGACCATCACCTTGTCCGGCCCGCCGCGCACGGTCATCTCCTGCTCGATGCCCGCCAGCAGCTCCGCGCCCTTGGCGGGATCGGCCAGGGCCGCCAGCAGGCAGTCCGCCCCGCCGGCGTGGAAGCGCGCCGGCACCAGCGCGGTGAGGGAGGTGCTGGAGGCCTCGTAGGGGTACTGGTCCGCGGTGACGTTGATGCCTTCGGCGCGGGCCTGCCGGATCTTCTCCAGCAGGAGGGCGCCCTTGCCCCAGTTGGCCCGGCCAATGGGCTTCAGGTGGGAGATCACCACCCGGGCCTTGCTCTGGCGGCCGATCTCGATGGCTTCGTCCACCGCCTCCAGGAGGGTGGTGCTTTCGCCGCGGATGTGGCTGGTGTAGACGCCGCCGTGCTCGGCGCAGACCCGGGCCAGGGCGACCAGCTCGCCGGTGCGCGCGTAGCTCCCCGGCGGGTAGATCAGCCCGGTGGACATGCCCCAGGCCCCCTGGCCCAGGCATTCCGCCAGGATCCGGTTCATCTCCTGCTGCTCGGCCGGGGTGGGCTCCCGGTCTTCCGCGCCCATGACCGCGATCCGCAGGCTGCCGTGGCCCACCAGCGGAACGTGGTTCACCCCCAGGCCGGTGCCGGCCAGCTGGTCCGCGTAGCCGGTGAAATCCTGCCAGCGGATCTCCCCCGGCATGGAGAAATCATGGGTGCGGAGGTAGCCCTCCATCTGGGTCCGGAACCGGGGCTGCAGCGGGAAGCAGCCGATCCCGCAGTTGCCGGTCACGTCGCTGGTGACCCCCTGGAACAGCTTGCTTTCCGACAGCGGGTACTTGAACGCCGAACCGTCGGTGTGGGTATGGCTGTCGATGAAGCCCGGGGCGAGTACCAGCCCGTCCAGGTCGATCACCCTCGCGCCGCCCAGGTTCAGGCCCTGGTCCACCCTGCTGATGACGCCGTCGGCGATCGCCACGTCGGCGCGATAGCCCGGAGCGCCCGTGCCGTCCACCACCGTGGCTCCGGCCAAAACCAACACTTCCTCCATGTGGCACCTTCCTTTCGAGTTTTTGGCTGAAGGCTTAGGTTTCAATATGGGACGGCCCCCCAGGCCAGATCCAATGCAATGTTTGCATCGGGTTTCCGGCAGCCCGGCGATATCGTAGTTCAGCGCGGGCCGATGGGCCTTGCCCTGGCGGAGGACGGTCGCATGGACATCCTATGGCTCCAGGATTTTCTGGCCGTGGCGGAAACCGGCAGTTTCACCCGTGCGGCCGAAAGCCGCTTCGTGTCGCAGCCGGCCTTCAGCCGGCGCATCCAGGCCCTGGAATCCTGGCTGGGGGTGGCGCTGTTCGACCGCAGCGTGTTTCCCACCCGGCTCACCGCCGAGGGCGAGCAGTTCCGCCTGCTGGCCGGCGACATCCTGGGCCAGGTGATCGACGCCCGCCAGCAGGTGGCCGGCAAGGCCACGCCGGGCCGGGAGCCGGTGCGCATCGCGCTCCCGTTCGTGCTGGCCACCGCCCGGGTGCCGCACTGGTGGCGCGCCTGGTCGGCCAGCCAGGAGCTCACCGCCACCGTGGTGCTGGGCAACATCCACGACCTCATCACCACCCTCACCGCCGGCAACGCCGACCTGCTGTTCTGCTACCTGAGCGACCAGCAGCCGATCCGGCTGGACCCCGACCGCTTCGACAGCGTGGTGGTGGAGACCGACGTGCTGCGGCCCTACGCCAGCCCGGAGCTGGTGGCGTCCGGGATCGCCCTGCCCGGCACCGGGGACCGTCCGGTGCCGCTCCTGATGTATTCGTCGGGCGTCTATTTCGCCCGGCTGGTGGACCTGATCTTCGAGACCGCCGACCAGCGGGTGGTGGGCACCCGGATCCTGGAAAGCGACATGTCCGACGTGCTGCGCGACATGGCCCGGGCCGGGCACGGCGTGGCCTGGGTGCCCGACAGCACCGCCCGGGCCGGCGGCGACGGCCTGGTGGCGCTGGACGGCGAGCGGTGGACGCTGCCGATCAAGGTCGTGGCGTTCATGGACCGGGCCAACCGGCACCGGTCGGTGCTGCGGCTGTGGTCCCAGCTCGCTAGCGAGCCTGGTCGATCTGCGGGAGCGGCAGCGCGGTGATTCCCTCATCCAGGGGAAACCGGTGGGTGCCTGGATAGATGACCCAGAGATGGTCCAGTGCCAGGTCTTTGGCGGCAGTTCGCATAGAACCGGTGACCCTGGGGGCCTCCGAAAACTTCACCTCGAAGCCCAGGCGCCGTCCCTGGTGCAGGAACAGGAGATCCACCTCGGCGCCGCCCTGGGTGGACCAGAAGTAGGGCTGGGAGGGCTCGAATGCTTGCAACACCTGTTCGATGGCGAAGCCTTCCCAGGACGCGCCCACCTTGGGGTGTCCCAGCAGATGCTGGCGGGTGGAGATATCCAGCAGCCGATGCAGCAGGCCCGAGTCGCGGAAGTAGACCTTGGGCGCCTTGACCTGTCGTTTGCCGATGTTCTCGAACCAGGGCTGCAGTTGCCGGACCATGTAGGTGCCGGTGAGCAGATCGAGGTAGCCGCGGACCGTCTTGTCGGACAGGCCCATGGCACGGCCCAGCTCCGAAGCGTTCCAGGTCTGGCCGTGGTAGTGGGCCAGCATGCTCCAGAAGCGGCGCATGGCCGGTTGCGGGATGCGAAAGCCCAGCTGGGGCAAATCGCGCTCCAGGTAGGTGCGGACGAAGCCTTCCCGCCAAACGAAACTGTCCTCATCGGAGGCGGCCAGGAAGGAGCGGGGAAAGCCGCCCCGGAGCCAGAGCGCATCCAGCGAATGGGTGCCGGTTTCCAGGAGATCGAAGCCTGACAGCTCGATGAATTCCACCCGCCCGGCCAGGGTTTCCGACGCGTGCCTGATGATGTGCGGAGAAGCGCTTCCAAGAATGAGGAAATGCGCCTGCTTGTTTGGTTGATCGGCAAGTACCCGCAGCACCGGGAAAAGCTCCGGCATGACCTGGATTTCGTCCAGGACCACCAAACCAGTAAGACCGCCCAGTGCCAGTTCCGGGTTCTGCAGCCGGCGCTGGTCCACCACCGACTCCAGGTCGAAAAAGGTGGCTGGCTGGCCCTCGGCGAACTGCCGGGCGAGGGTGGTCTTGCCGCACTGCCGGGGACCCAGCAGGGCGGTGATCGGAGACCGCCCGGCGGCCTTCCCCAGGCGATCCAGAAAGGCGGGTCGAGGCAACATACCGCTAAATTACCATGCAAATTCGGAGTCTGACTCCGAATTTGCATGATTTTGGGCTGGACAGTAGCCCGCTACGGCGTCGGCATCTGGCAGGAGGAGGCCACCGCCGCCGGCAGGTAGCAGTGGCGGACGTAGTCCATGACCATCCGGTCGGCGTTGAAGCGCCAGGCCAGGGTGCGCATGGAACGCTTGATGGCGCGCACCCAGTTGCGCGGCACCCCGTTGGAGTCCTGGTCGTAGTAGAGGGGCACCACCTTCTCTTCCAGCAGCCGGAACAGGGCGTCGGCGTCGCGCTTGTCCTGCACCGCGTCGTTCACGTGGATCTCGCCGTTGCCGATGGCGAAGCCGTTCTCGCCGTCGTAGGCCTCGGCCCACCAGCCGTCCAGGGCGGAGATGTGCAGCCCGCCGTTCATCACCACCTTCATGCCGCTGGTGCCGCAGGCCTCCAGCGGGCGCCGGGGGTT
>JARLGP010000167.1 GCA_031292735.1 Holophaga sp. | reverse complement strand
GAGGCGCTGCGCGACGCCTGGTGGCCGCCCCTGCAGGAACTGGCCCGGGCCGCGGGCGTCACCGTGTTCGTGGAGCGCAGTCAAGGCGGCCGTTCCGCCGAGGGCCTGGACCCGGTGAACCGGCTGATCAAGGGCTCCCTGGCCGGGCCGGTGGTGATCCGCGAGGGGGCCGCGCGGCTGTCGGTGGACCTGCTAAAGGGCCAGAAGACCGGCTTCTTCCTGGACCAGCGCGAGCACCGGCTCACCCTGGGGCGGATCTCCCGGGGCTTCCGGGTGCTGAATGCCTTCGGCTACACCGGCGGCTTCTCCATCCACGCCGGCCTGGGCGGAGCCGCCTCGGTGACCACCCTGGACATCTCCGGCCCGGCCCTGGACCAGGCCGAGCGGGACTGGGCCATGAACGGGCTGGACCCGGAGCGCCACCAGCGCCTGCAGGGCGACGCCTTCGAGCTCATGCGCCAGGTGGAG
The DNA here is from genome assembly GCA_031292735.1 of Holophaga sp. Next base: position 9,193 of record JARLGP010000167.1, on the reverse strand, counting down.
CCGGGATCCTTCGACCGGGTGGTGGTGGACCCGCCGGCCTTCGCCAAGCAGCGCAAGGACGTGGACAAGGCCTTCAAGGCCTACAAGGACCTGTTCCGGCTGGGCGCCCGGGCCACCGCGCCGGGCGGCGTGCTGGGCTGCTTTTCCTGCTCCCAGCACCTGGAGCGGCACCGGTTCCAGGAGGCGGTGTGGACGGCCATGCTGGAAGCGGGCCGGGAGGCCCAGGTGCTGGCCCACCTGGGCCAGCCCATGGACCACCCCTACGCCCTCAACCACCCGGAGGGCAGCTACCTCAAGGGGCTGTGGCTCCGGCTAGTGGAATGACCAGACCGTGTCCGACCACTGGTAGAGCGGCCAGGTCCGTTCCCACACCGTGCCCAGCACCGGCAGCTCCAGCTTGAAACCGGCGCTGAGCTGGTAGCTGACGTCCTCCTGGGCGTGGCCGCCGCCCGCCGAGGTCACCAGCGCCAGCTTGTTGGGGCATTCGCCGTAGAAGAAGGAGGCGAAGCCCAGCCTGGGGCTGATGGTCATCCATGGGCTGATGGAGGCGTGGCCGTTCAGGTCCGACCGGTTCTCCGGCAGCCCCTGGATGACCAGGGTGTCGCTGAGCACCGGGTCGGAGGCGTTCACCCGGATTCCGCGCCAGCCCCAGGAAGCGGCCAGGGCGGCGCTCCAGCCCCAGCGCCCGGTGGAACGGAGCCCCTGCAGCGCGGTGCCGGTGTCCTGGTTGTCCAGGTCCAGCCCGGCGGTGAGTTCCATGGACACCGACATGGGCACCCCGCACACCGTGAAGCCAACCTCCGGCTTGGCCACGGTGTAGGGGCCGAAGGCGTGGCGCCACGGGCGCTCGCCCCGGTAGTCCATGGCCAGGCGCAGGGCTTCGTCCACCTCGGCGCCCAGCTGGGCCGTCAACCCGTAGTAGTTGACGTTGGCCGAAAGGTCCAGGCTCACTCCCAGCCGGACCGCCACCTGGAGCTCCATCCGGCCGTCGGCGTCGTCCATGAGGGGCTGGCTGAACGACAGGTCCACCAGGTTCTCCTGCCAATCCCACTGCGGGCCGGGCGCGGAGCGCCCGCACCGGTAGCGCCGGCCCAGGTCGGCCAGCTTTCCGGACACGTGCACCCAGGCGGCGCCGAACACCTCCCGGAACAGGAACGGGGTTCCGGCCGGGGCATACTGCAGCTCCATGCCGTCCAGGGTCCGGCGCACCCGCTCGATGCGCTCCAGCCGGCCGGTGCGGACCTCCACCAGCACGTCGCCCGGGGCGGGCTCCACCAGGAGCGATCGGTCCGCCTGGAAGCTGGCGCGGTTCCCGCCGCGGACCCCGGAGGCCCGCAGCGGGAGGCAGTCGGACTGGAAGATGAAGCCCCCCGAGGGGGTCACCCCGGAAATGCCGTAGGGGTACCGGGCGTCCTGGAAGGCCTCGGGCGCCAGCGCGAACATGGCGGTATGCCCGGCATCGCAGGAGAACGCCAGCAGCGCGTAGTCGATGGCCACGGCGCCCGCGGTCAGGGCCTTCACCGGCGCCCGCAGGGCCAGGTCCGGCAGGCCGTCCCCGGCGAGGTCCACGCTGTCGCCCAGGCGCAGGGTGACGGTGCGCGGCGGCGGCGCCGTCCCGGCCGGGCTGAACGTCACGGTGAAGGTGACGCAGGCGGGGGACAGCTGCCCGAACACCAGTTGGCCGTAGCGGACGCTGCCGGGCGCCTCGCAGCCCTGGAGCGCGGGCGGCGCGGCGCCCGCCGGCGGCACCAGGCGGGATAGCCGGATGGGGAGGACCTGGCCCGGGGACAGGTGGCCCGGATGGAGCGCCGGGTCGGTGACCACCAGGGCACCGCCGTGGTAGGCGGGCTCGGGGGCCGCCGCCCGCAGGCCGGGCCAGCAGGAGAGGGTGATCGCTGCGAGGAGATGGGACCATCGATGGGTGGGCACGGGGCCTCCATGGCTTTGGGGGGTGGACGCAGACCTCCGGCGCAGCCTGGGGTTCCTGGCAACTCCTGAAAGTTCTATGGATTGGATGCCCGGCCGGGGAATTTCGTCTTGCACGATTCCCGGCGCCCGGCGGCGCCTTGGACTGCTCCGGCGATCCCGATTCAGGTGATGGGCGGCAGCCTCGGATCCAGCAGGTGCGAGGTCTTGACGTTCTTCATGGCCTTGAGCATGGAGAACTTCAGGTCCGGAATGGTCTCCCGCAGCTGGGCCACCAGGGCCTTCACCTGGGCCCGCCGCGACTCCAGCACCGAGGCGCCGCACAGGGGGCAGCCGCAGGGCACGATGGGATAGCCCTTGAGCCAGGTGAACCGGCGCAGGTCCTCCTCCTCGCAGGTGCCCAGGGGCCGGATCACGGTGTTGCCGCCGTCGTCGCTGGTGAGCTTGAGCGGCATGGTGGCCAGCCGGCCGCCGAAGAACTGGTTGAGCAGCAGGGTCTCGATCAGGTCGTCCAGGTGGTGGCCCAGGGCGATCTTGGTGTAGCCCTGCTCCTTGGCGTGGGAGTAGAGCACCCCGCGGCGGAACCGGGAGCACATGGCGCAGGGGGTGACCTCGGGCCGCTTGCGCACCATCATGTCGATGGGCGCCGACAGGATCCGGTGCGGAACGCCCTTGGCTTCGCACACCTCGGCGATGCGGTCCGGGTCGTAGCTGGGAAAGCCCGGGTCGATGGTCACCGCGAACAGCTCGAAATGGATGGGCGCCCGCCGCTTCAGGGACTGCAGCACCTCCAGCAGGGCCCAGGAATCCTTGCCGCCGCTGAGGCCCACCAGGATCCGGTCACCCTCCTCCACCAGGCCGAACTCGTGGATGCAGACGCCCACCCGCCGCCGGATCCGTTCTTCCAGCTTGGGCAGGGTCAGCAGATCCTCCGGGCCGGGCGGCAGCGCGAGGCTGGGCAGGGCGCAGGGATTGCTCAATCCAGCGCCGCGCAGCGTTTGCGCTGGCCGGTATCCAGCTGGGACTGGACGTCCAGCGTGTACTCCGGACAGGTGCAGCTGGGGCAGGTGTTGCTGTGGCTTTCCACGCAAAGGTCGGCCAGGGTGATGGTGTCCATGAACTCGGTGATCTGGCTGGCCAGCTGCTTCCACAGAAGCTCGTTCATCTTCACGTCGGCCCGCAGGGCCGATTTGGCCATCACCGGGTCTTCCTTGGCGGCGGCATAGAAGCTGCTGTCGGTGAGCCGGAGCACATCGCCCACCGTCACCTGGTTGCAGGGCCGGGTGATGACGTAGCCGCCCTTGGGCCCGCGCACGCTGGCGACGATCCCGGATTTCTTGAGCCGGTTGAAGATCTGTTCCAGGAACGGGAGGCTCAGCTCCTGCCGCTGGGCGATGAGATGAAGGGGCACGGGCTGTCCGTGGCTGTAGTGCGCCAGATCAAACAGCGCTTGCATGGAATACCTGCCGCGGGCTGAAATCTTCAAGGTGTCCATCCTGTCGAATACACTTTTGAATATAATGTTCCTGATTGATTCGGTCAAGAATTTGCTTGCCTGCGCCCAGGGCTCAGAAAAAGTTTTCCGGAATGAGACCGAGATGGCCTAAAAGCTTTAAGCCTAGGAGCGCGGCACCGGGTTCCGGCACCATTCGCTCCAGGAGCCCACGTAGAGCGCGGCGCCGGTCAGCCCGGCCAGGTCCAGGGCCACCAGGGTGTGGCAGGCGGTGACGCCGCTGCCGCAGTGCACCACCAGGTGCTCGGGGCCGGTGCCGGCCAGGAAGTCCTGGTACATGCCGCGCAGGGCTTCGGGGCTCTTGAACCGGCCCTGGGGGTCGAGGTTCTCGGAGAAGGGCAGGTTCAGGGCGCCGGGGATGTGCCCGGCCACCGGGTCGAGGGTTTCGGTGATGCCTTCGTAGCGGGGCCGGGAACGCACGTCCAGCACCTTCCAGGTGGGGTCCAGGCGCAGGCGCTCCACCTGCTCCAGGGTGACGGTGGGCCAGAGCCACCGGTCGCCGGGGTAGGGCGGGGCGGGCGCGGGGCTGGCGCCGCGCACCGGCGGATCCGCGGCCAGGCCGGCCTGGAGGCCGCCGTCCAGGACCGCGGCCCGCACGTGGCCGAAGGCCCGCAGCATCCACCACAGCCGGGCCGCCCCGTTGCCGCCGTTGGCGGCGTCGTAGGCCACCACCCAGGTCTCCGGGGTGATCCCCCACTGGCCCAGTTGCGCGGCCCACTGGGCGGGCGACGGCAGGGGATGGCGGCCGCCGCGGGCGGGATCGGCCCCCGGGGCCGAAGCCAGGCTGAGCTGACGGTTCAGGTCGGCGTGCAGCGCCCCCGGGAGGTGGCCGTCGGCGAAAGCCTGCGGCCCCGGCCGGGCATCCAGAAGCAGGCTTCCGGGAGGAATCGCGCTGGGCGAAATGACGGCGGGGAAGGACATGGAAACCTCCTTGGCCCACCATGCTTGCACAAATAAGCGCCCGTCCGGACGTTTTTGCTGCTGAAATGGTCGTTACGAATCTCGCCCCTAGCGTCAAACCGACTCAGAGGTGAACGCCATGTCTGCCTTGTCCACGAAACGGCTGTTTTCCACCGTGCCCCTGATCACCCTTTTTGGCGTGCTGTTCCTGGGCACCGCCGGGGCCATGCTGTTGCTGCCCGGGCCGCGCAGCCCGCTGCCCGGCCTGGGGGTGGCGGCCATGGCGGTGGTGGGGACGCTGGCCATCCGGGGGCTCGTGGTCCGCGCCCGGGACACGGAAATGGCGCTGGAGGAGGGGGAACGCTACATCGAGGCGGTGGCCGACCTGTCCCAGGACATCCACGCCATCATCGGCGCCCGGGACCGCAACTTCCTCTACCTGAACCCGGCGGTGGCCGATCTGCTGGGCTACCAGCAGGACGCGTTCCTCAAGGGCGGGCTGGTGTTCTTCACCTCCCTGGTGCATCCCGAGGACCTGCCCATCCTCCAGGGCCAGTACGAGAAGCTCCTGGCGCCCCTGGGGCAGCCCCCGGGGCCCAACGACAAGGAGCGGACCCAGGAACAGACCTTCCGGATCCGCGACCACCGGGGCAGCTACCGCTGGTTCAAGAGCCGCATGACCGTGTTCGTGCGCACCCACAGCGGCCAGCCGGCGGAACTCCTGGCGGTGATCCGCGACGTGACCGAGCAGCGCTCCTACGAGGCCGCCCTGCTGCATGCCCAGAAGCACGAGAGCATGGCGGTGCTGGCCCGCGGCACCCTGCACGACCTGAACAACACCCTGATGGGGATCCAGGGCTTCACCGAGATCGCCCTGGACGCGCCCGGGGCCCCGGCCCCGCTGCGCGCCAACCTGGAGAACATCCAGACCGGCCTGGTGCGGGCCTCGGCCCTGTGCCGGCAGATGGTGGCCTACACCGGCAGCGGGCGCCTGCAGATCGCCCCGCGGGCCCTGAACGACGCGGTGCGCGAAAGCCTTCCCGCCATCGAGAGCCTGGTGCCCCAGGGCGCCCAGCTGGAGCTGGACCTGGAGGACGACCTGCCCCTGGTGAGCGCGGACCTCACCCAGGTGCGCTACGCCCTGCTGAACCTGGTGCACAACGCCGCCGAGGCGGTTCGCGTGCCCGGCGGGGAGATCTTCATCCGCACCCGGGTCAAGCAGCTGACCGCCGATGCGCCGCCCGGGCTGGAAGGCCCCTACGCCTGCCTGGAGGTGCGCGACACCGGCCCGGGCAAGCCGCCGGAACTGGTGGAACGGCTCTTCGACCCCCTGTTCGCGGCCAAGTGGCCGGGCAACGGCCTGGGCCTGTCCTCGGTGTCCGGGATCATGCGCGAACACCGGGGCGCGGTCCACGTGGCCTCCTCCCCCGGCTACGGCGACACCACCTCGCTGTACTTCCCCCTGGCCGGGAAGACGCCGGAGCTGGAACCCGGCGAGGAAACCGCCCTGACGCCCGGGCTGTCCCGGGTGATCCTGCTGGTGGATGACGAACCGACCATCCGGGTGATCCTGCGCCAGGGCCTGGAGATCGCCGGGTTCCAGGTGATCGAGGCGGGCGACGGGGTGGAGGGGCTGGGCGCCTTCCTCCGGCACCGTTCCACCATCTCCCTGGTCCTGCTGGACCTGACCATGCCGCGCATGGGCGGCGAGGCGATGTTCGAGGAGCTGCGCAAGCTGGCGCCGGAGGTTCCGGTGGTGCTCATGAGCGGCTACAGCGAGCTGGAGGCCACCTCGGTGCTGGCCAGCCAGGGGCTGGCGGGCTTCCTGGCCAAGCCGTGCAGCATCAAGGATGCCCTGGTGGTGGTGCGCAAGGCGCTGGGCGAAGCGTGACAGGGAAACATCAACCTGGGGCCGGTTGCCGGGGTCAGGTCTTCGTGAGGTGCGTATGGGTCTCTTCCGTTCCATGATGGTCGCCGGCGTCCTGGCCGGGCTTGCGGGCTGCGCCGGCCCCGAGGTTCACTACGATTACGACGCCAAGGCCAATTTTGCCGGGTACCAGACCTATGACTGGCTGGCCGCCCCCAAACGGGCCGCGGCCCGGGGCGGCGCCTTCGACACCGCCATCATGAACAACCGGGTGAAGCGGGCGGTGGGCGCGGCCCTGGCGGCCAAGGGCTACCGGCTGGAGACCGGGGCCGATCCGGATTTCCTGGTGAGCTACTACCCGGTGCGCAAGGGCGACCGCTCCCACCAGGTGCACCTGGGCCTGGGCCTGGGCATGGGCCCCATGGGCGTGGGGGTGGGCGCCCCGGTGGGCAGCCGGCACGCCGAGTCGGTAGGCTCCATGGTCCTGGAGATCCAGGACTTCCGGACCAAGACGGTGGTGTGGAAGGCCACCGCGGAAAAGGTGCTGGAAAGCTCCGACAGCCCCGAGGAGGCGGACGACGCGGTGAAGAGCGCGGTGACCGGCATGCTCAAGAAGTTCCCGCCTAAACCTTGAGGATCACCCCCGCCTAAGCCCTGAGGATCGCCTCCACCGCCTGAACCAGGTGCTCGGCCTCGGCGTCCGAACCCAGGATGGGATGCTCGCCGGGCACCAGGTTGCCCACCCCCAGGAACGGCACCCCGGCCCGTTCGGCGGCCAGCAGATCGTGGGGCCGGTCGCCCACGTAGAGGTTCGGCCCGGGGGACCCCTGGAGGGCCTTGCGGATCAGGCCGGCCCGGTCCAGGTGGGGCAGGCTGCCCAGGCGCGGGATGCGCGGGTCCACCCCCAGGGTCCTGGCCTTGAATTCCAGCACCGACGGGGTATTGCCCGACACCAGCCAGACCTGGTGCCCGCGGTCGGCCAGCCCGGCCATGCCGGCGATGATGCCTTCGAAGGCGGTGTGCAGGCGTCCCTCCGGGTGGAAGGTGGCGGCGAACCGGGTCGCGCAGGCCCGGTCGTAGGCCGCGTAGACCTCCTCCGGGATGGGGCCGCCGAAGCGCATGGCGTGCAGCTGGTCGACGATCTCCCAGTCGGTGGAGCCGGCGCACAGGGCCAGTTCGGCCTGGGACGGCGGCTCGCCCCAAAGGTCCCCCAGGGCCTCCAGGAGGATCAGGAAACCGCCGCCGAAGTGGCCCAGGGTGCCGTCGAGGTCGAAGCAGAGTGGCATGGGCCCATTCTGGACCCAGGAGCCGGGCGGCTGCCAGGCAAAAAGGGGTGCAGGACCGGGACGCCGGGGATACCCTATAGCCAGAGCCTGCAGCACCGTTTGATGAGAGCTCTGGGTCCGGTTGGACGCACCCTTGATCCATTTGCTGGGTCGGGGTACGGTTTTCGGGGTTTTTCCATGCGGTTGTTCTCGAGTCTCATCACCCTGGCCCTCCCGGCCATCCTGGTCGCGGGCGGGGCGGACGACGCCCGCCTGGACTACCGGCTCAAGGTCTGCCAAGGGGACCCGCCGACGGCGCAGGAATCCGGGTTCCGGGTGCTGGCCAGCCCCGCGCTGGTGACCCGCAACAAGGTGAAGCGGCCGCGCATGGGCAGCTGGCGGATCGAGCCGCTGCCCGGGAGCGGCGCCGCCCCGTCCCCGGCCCTCCTGGCCCAGGTGCTGGGCCTGTGCTACTTCTCGGGTCCCTCCAGCCAGGCCGTGCCGCTGGCCACCGGCATGAAGCTCGGCGGGCGCTGGTGCCGGCTGTGGCAGGTGCAGACCCCGCCCCAGGTGGGCGCCTACGTCTACCTGGCGGAAGTGGCCCCGGGCCTCCTGGCCCTGGCCTACCTCAGCGCCAGGCTGCCCGAAGGCGACCTCCGCTCCCTGGAGATCCACCTGGCCGGCCTGTCCCTGGGGCGCCGGGCGGCCCCGGCGGAGGAGGGCACCGCGCTGCTGAAGACCCTCCAGCACTGGGCGGACCGCCCCGAACCGTTGCGCAGCGCCGATCCCGGCACGGTGGAGACGGAACAGGTCCCCTGACGGTTGGGCTCGGGTATCCTTGATCCTTGGGGGAAGCATGGCGTTCAAGGACGAGTGCGGGGTCTTCGGCGTGTGGCCGGAATTGGAAGCTTCCAGGCAGACCTACCTGGGATTGTACGCCCTGCAGCACCGGGGCCAGGAGGCGGCCGGGATCTGCTCCCGGGCCGAGGGCAAGCTGTTCCTGCACAAGGGCCTGGGCCACGTGGCGGAGATCTTCACCGAGACCATCCTCGACCAGCTGCCCGGGGACGGGGCCATCGGCCACACCCGCTACTCCACCACCGGCGGCAACGTGGCCTCCGCGGCCCATCCCTTCCTGGTGCAGGGGCGCTTCGGCCAGCTGGCCCTGTGCCACAACGGCAACCTCACCAACACCGAGCAGCTGCGCTCCCAGCTCATCCAGAGCGGGCAGGTGTTCAGCAGCCCGTCCGATTCCGAAGTGATCCTCGCGCTCATCAACCGGGCCTCGGCCAGCAACCTGGAAGACGCCCTGCTGGAGGCCCTGGCCCAGGTGCAGGGCGCCTATTCCATCCTGATCCTCACCGAGACCCAGTTCCTGGCGGTGCGCGACCCCTACGGCTTCCGGCCGCTGGCCCTGGGCCGGCTGGGCGGGGCCACGGTGTTCTCCAGCGAGACCTGCGCCTTCGATCTGCTGGGGGCCGAGTACGTGCGGGAGGTGGCGCCGGGCGAGGTGGTGATCCTGGACCGGGACGGCCTGCGTTCGCGCTTCCCCCACCCCCAGGTGCGGCCCAAGCCCTGCGTGTTCGAGCACGTCTACTTCTCCCGGCCGGATTCCCTGGTCTACGGGCAGAGCGTCATGGGCACCCGCCGGGAGATGGGCCGACTGCTGGCCAGGCGGCACCGGGTGGAAGCCGACCTGGTGGTGCCGGTGCCGGATTCCGG
>JARLGP010000004.1 GCA_031292735.1 Holophaga sp. | reverse complement strand
GATTCAGGGAAGAATGAGCTTGGACACGGCGAGCAGGAGCTGCTCGGGCTTGAACGGCTTGACCACCCAGGCCCGGGCGCCGGCGGCCTGGCCTTCCCGCTTCTTGTCCTCGCCGGCTTCGGTGGTGAGCATGATCACCGGGGTGAACTTGTAGGCGGGCAGGGTGCGCAGCGCCTTGAGGTAGGAGATGCCGTCCATGTTCGGCATGTTCACATCGCAGATCATCAGGTGGATCTTGGCGCCGTTGAGCTTGGCCAGCGCGTCCTGGCCGTCGCAGGCCTCGATGACCTCGTAGCCGGCGGTACTCAGGGCGATGCCCACCACCTGCCGGAGGCTCACGGAATCGTCAATGATCATGATGGTCTTGGCCATGGCTGCTCTCAGAAGAAGGTGATCTCGGATTCGGTGGGGGTGCCGGCCTGCCGGCCCTGGTGGATGGCGTTCTGCTCGAGAGTGGTGTAGGTTCCGGCCAGCTCGGTCAGCCAGCGGTCCACGTCCAGGGCGGAGGGCTGGCCGTCCAGGCGGGTCATGAACTTCTCCATGTCGGTCACCACGTTCTGCAGGATCTGGCCGACCCGGTCCTGGAACTGAAGGTGCACCAGGGTGTCGGAAACCTCCCCCTGCACCCGGTCGTTCACCGCCTCCAGCTGCCCGGTGGAAAGGGCGAGGGCGTCGGCCGCCGTGCCGAACCGGGCGATGACTTCCTGGATGGTCTGCTCCGCGGTGCGGATGGTGGCCGTCTCCTGGGCATGGAAGGTGGCCGACGCCTCCATGGTTTCCTGCAGCACCCGGTTCACGGCCTCCACCCGCTCACTGATCAGGTTGCCGGTGGTGCCGGAGCGGTCGGACAGCTTGCGCACTTCCTCGGCCACCACCGCGAAGCCCTTGCCCAGTTCCCGGGCATGGGCGGCCTCGATGGCGGCGTTGAGGGCCAGGAGGTTGGTCTGGGCTGCGATGGCCGCCACCTCCGCCGACATTTCCGAGAGTTCCTCGGTGAACCCGGCCAGCTGGCGGATCTTCTCCAGGTGTTCGCTCCGGGCCGTCTGGCCGGAAGCCAGGGAGGTGACCAGGCCCGCAAGGGAGGCCTCCCCTTGCTCGATGGCCACCCGGATTTCCCGGGAGCTTTCCAGGCTGGAGGCGCCGGCGGCTTCCTTCAGCTCCTGCTGGATGGCCGCGAAGCGCCCGGTGAGGGCGGTGATGGCCTGTTCGGTCTCCATGCGGGCGTGGGCGGTCTGGCCGGCCCACAGGGGCACGACGGCCCGGGTGAGGCGCTGCAGGCCGGCCGGTTCGGAGGGCTCCGCCGGCGCCAGGACGGGATCGGCGGCGCCGGTCGGGGCAGGGGCCTGGCCGGGCTGTGCCCACCGGGCGGCCGCCAGGGTGGCGACGCCGAACAGCAGGCCCCAAAGGAACCCGGCCAGGGACAGGCCGCTGGCGATCCAGGGGCCGGCCCAGGCCAGAATCGCCAAGACCAGGGATTTCCCAGGAGAATGAAGTAAATAGTCGAAGGTATTACGCATTTTAATCGAAAATTCTTTCATCGGATTCCGCGTGCTCACCTAACCTGCAAAAAGCTGAACCCACTCGTGCTTCACTCACGATCGGATCGCTATCCGACCGGTGCTCGCACGATCGAATGTTGAAAGTATATAGTAATTTGTTTGGAGGGAAGAGGATTTATTACTAGCTCCTTAGTTTCTTTCATTGGGTGACTATTTTTTATACATAAATTAATTAAATTTAACTACTTAAAGGGATTGAACAAATGAACTACTTGGTATCCAAAGCCATAGTTCGGTTGTGCTTGACCGGGTCTTGCGACTCAACCGCAGCTCTGTTGTTGATAATCTGGAGAACAAGATATTGAGACAATCAGCCCGGGAAAAGGGATGAAATTTGGTCATTATCCGGGTGGCTAAGGTGCATTCAGCAATCCTGGCGGCGCGGTGACGAGCCTGCGCTCGGCCTGCTTCGGGGCGCTCATGGCCCTCACCTGCCGGTCCCGGCTCGGCCTCACAGGGCCGGACGCGGCCAGGCCGCGCGCAACTGGCCGGCAAAGGCCTCCAGGGCGCCGGCCAGGGGCGAGCCGGCGCGCCAGGCCAGCACCAGCTGCCGGCCCGGCACCGGCGGCACGAAGGGCCGGATGGTCAGTTCGGCCCGGCTCCGCTCCAGGGGCGCGCACAGGGCCGGGAGCAGGGTGAGGCCCATGCCGCCGGCCACCATCTGCATCAGGGTGGACAGGCTGGAAGCCCGGAAATCCGCCTCCCGCGCGCCCGCCTTGGCGCAGAAGGCCAGGGCCTGGCCGCGCAGGCAGTGGCCGTCCTCCAGCAGCAGCAGCGGCGCCTGTTCCAGGTCCTTGAGGGCGACCCTGCGCTTGCGCGCCAGGGGGTGATCGCGGGGGGCCGCCAGCAGGAACGGGTCCTCGGCCAGGGGCGCCCGCGCCAGATCGCCCAGGTCGGGCACTTCGGCCAGGATCGCCGCCTCCAGCCCGCCGGCCTGCAGTTCCCGCACCAGCACCGGGGTGCGCTCCTCCCGCAGCAGCAGGCGCAGATCGGGGTGGGCCTGCTGGATGCCGGGCAGGATCTCCGGCAGCAGGTACGGGGCCACGGTGGGGATGAGCCCCAGCCGCCAGCTGCTGCGGAACGGGTCGGAAAACAGCCGGGCCGAGGCCAGCAGGTCCTCCGCCTCGCGCAGCACCCGCCGGGCCCGGGCCACCACCATCCCGCCGGCGGGGGTCAGCAGCACCCGGTGCTGGTTGCGCTCGAACAGCTGGACTCCCAGGATCGCCTCGGCCTGCTGGATCTGGGCGCTCAGCGCGGGCTGGGAGACATGGGCCCGCTCCGCGGCCCGGTGGAAGCCCAGGGTATCGGCCAGGGCGACCAGGTACTCCAACTGGCGGAAGGTGAGGTCCGATGGGCGGGACATGGACCAGGATCATGGCAGCGGTGATTGGAAGGTCAAGGACAAATACCAGTATGTGATAGGATTGACCTATCAACGCGATAGGGAAGAAGTATCAAGGATTTGTCGTTTGGAAGATTATGATGATGCTGCTTCTGAGGAGCGCACCATGCCAAACCTGAAGGGAACCAAAACCCACCAGAACCTGAAGGACGCCTTCTCCGGCGAATCCCAGGCCAACCGCCGCTACCTGTACTTCGCCAAGGTGGCCGACATCGAGGGCTACCCCGAGGTGGCGGGCAACTTCAAGGAGACCGCCGACGGCGAGACCGGCCACGCCCACGGCCACCTGGACTACCTGAAGGGAGTCGGCGATCCGGCCACCGACCTGCCCATCGGCGACACCCTGCTGAACCTCAAGGCGGCCATCGCCGGCGAGACCCACGAGTACACCGACATGTATCCCGGGATGGCCAAGAGCGCCCGGGAAGAGGGTTTCAGCGAGATCGCCGACTGGTTCGAAACCCTGGCCAAGGCGGAAAAGAGCCATGCCGGGAGATTCCAGAAGATGCTCGACAGCATCGCCTAGTCTGAAGGAGCAGCCATGGCCGAGCACGACGTTCCAGGCGACTCCGGCCGCGCGCCCACCACTCCGGGCGAGCGGATCAGCTACAACGCGGGGGCGGCCACGGTATACGATCCCAGCGATCCGCGCTACTGGGACGAGGCGCTGCTCCAGGAGGAAGTGGACCGGGTCTTCGAGATCTGCCATGGCTGCCGCATGTGCTTCAAGTATTGCGACGCGTTTCCCGGGCTGTTCGCGCTGCTGGACCAGAAGCACCACGGCGACGTGCGCGCCCTTTCCCGGGACGAGCGCGACGGCGTGCTGGACGCCTGCTTCCAGTGCAAGCTGTGCGAGGTGCAGTGCCCCTACACCCCCCGGGAGGGGCACGCCTTCGCCCTGGACTTCCCCAAGCTGGTGCACCGCTACCAGGCGCAGCGGCGCAAGCGGGAGGGCGGCAGCCTGCGCGACAGGCTCCTGGGCGACCCGGACCTGGCCGGCACCATGGCCCGGGCCAGCTTCGGCCTGGCCAACACCCTGAACCGGGTGCCCCTGCATCGCTGGTTCATGGACAAGGTGCTCGGGATCCACCCGCTGGCGCACCTGCCGGAGTTCGCCAGCGGCACCTTCGAGGCCTGGGCCGAAAAGAACGGCCGCATGGCCGAGCACGTGGGCCTGGAAGCGGTGCTGTTCCAGACCTGCTTCGTGCAGAACAACGATCCCCAGATCGGCAAGGACACCCTGGAGGTGCTGGAGCAGAACGGCGTGCATGCCGGCTGCGTGCGCGGGCTGCAGTGCTGCGGCATGCCGGCCTGGGAGCGGGGCGACCTGGACAGCCTGCGCCGGCAGGCCAAGGCCAACCTGGACGCGCTCATGCCGCACGTGGAGGCCGGTGCGAAGGTGCTGGTGATCAACCCCACCTGCTCCATGATGCTCCGGCGGGAATACCCCGAGCTGCTCACCGGCGCCGACCGGGAACAGGCCCGGCTGCTGGCCGAGGCGGTGCGCGACCCGGGCGAGTACCTGTGGTCCATCCGCAACGAGTCCCGGGCCAACTGGAACTTCCGCTCCAGCCCCGGCCCGGTGGCCTACCACGCCCCGTGCCACCTGCGCACCCAGTCGGTGGGCTTCAAGGGCCGCGACCTGCTGCGCAAGATTCCCGGGGTGTCGATCCTCTCGGTGCTGGAATGCTGCGGCCACGACGGCACCTACGCGCTGAAGTCGGAAACCTATGACGCTTCCAGGCGAATCGGGGGCAAGGCGTTCGACGCCATGGCCGGGGCCGGGGCCCAGGTGTGGGCCACCGAATGCCCGCTGGCGGCCATGCAGTTCGAGCAGCACGCCGGGCACAAGGCGCTGCACCCCATGACCATCCTGGCCCGGGCCTACCGCCCGGACGGCTTTCCCACCCCCATTCCCGCGGAAGGTTGACCATGGCATTCGTGGAACGCGAAGACATCCTGGATTTCGTCGCCTATTCCGAGCGGCGGGACGCCATCCGCGCCTCGGCCATGGCCGCCAAGGACCTGCGCCGGGTCCACCTGGGCGACCAGCTCACCTTCCTGTTCGAGAACCGGGAGACCATCCGCTACCAGGTGCTGGAGATGGTGCGGGCCGAGCAGATGGTCAAGGAAGCCGACATCCGGCACGAGCTGGACACCTACAACGCCGTGCTGGGCGGGCCCGGGGAGCTGGGCTGCACCCTGCTCATCGAGATCACCGACGAGCAGGAACGGGCGGTGCTGCTGCGCCGCTGGCGCCGCCTGCCGGAGCACATCTTCCTGGTCTGCGAAGGCGGCACCCGGATCCGGGCCCGCTTCGACGAAAGCCAGATGAGCGACGACAAGCTGTCCTCGGTGCAGTTCCTCCGGTTCGAGCTGGGCGGGCACCTCCCGGCGGGGCTGGCCTGCGACCTCCCGGAACGGGTCCTGGAGACGGCGCTGGACGGCGCCACCCGGGAGGCGCTGCAGGCCGACCTGGCGTCCTGGCCTCCGCCCAAGGCCCATGGGGTTCAGCAGCCGGTGCGGTAGAGCCCTTCGATGACGTCCTTGAACGCCTCGTTCACCTCGCGGCGCTTGAGCTTGAGGGACGGGGTCAGCAGGCCGCTGGCCGGGGTGAGCTCCTGGGCCAGCAGGGCGATCCGGCGGATCCGCTCGTAGGCGGGCAGCTTGGCGTTGACGTGGTTGACCCGGGTCATGAGCTTGGCCAGCACCTTGGGGTGGGCCACCATCTCGTCGTCGTTCCGGAAGGTGAGCGCCTTGCGCCCGCACCAGGCGCGCAGGGCGGGGAGGTCGGGCACGATGAGCGCCGCCAGGTGGTTGCGGCGGTCGCCCACCACCACCGCCTGCTCGATGTAGGGATCCTCCCGCAGCTCGTTCTCGATGGGCTGGGGCGCCACGTTCTTGCCGCCGTTGGTGACGATGATCTCCTTCTTGCGGTCGGTGATCTTCACCCGGCCCTGGGGGTCCATCTCGCCCACGTCGCCGGTGCAGAAGTAGCCGTCGGCGTCGAACACCGCGCGGGTGGCCTCCTCCTGCCTCCAGTAGCCCAGCATGACGTTGGGGCCCTGCACCAGGATCTCGCCGTCGTCCGCCAGCTTGAGGAAAGGCCGGCCGTTCCAGGTCTTCATGACCGGCGTTCCCACGTAGCCCGGGCGGACCCGGCCCAGGCGGTTGAGGGTGAGGATCGGGCTGGTTTCGGTGAGGCCGTAGCCTTCGTAGATGGGCACGCCCATGGCCCAGAAGAATTCCATGATCCGCGGGTTCAGGCCGGCCCCGCCGGTGACGCAGAAGCGCAGCAGGCCGCCGGTCTTCTCCCGCACCTTGGACAGCAGGATGCGGTCCGCCAGCCGCCAGGACAGGTTGAGGAGGGCCCGGGGGCGGCGGTCCAGGTAGAGGTTGCGCACCACCCGGTGGCAGGTGACCGTGGCCCAGCCGAAGATCATCTTGCGGGTGAAGCCGCCCGAGGAGACCGCGTCGCGCACCTTGGCGTAGATCTTCTCGAAGATCCGGGGCACCGCCATGAGCACCGCGGGGCGCACCTCCAGGATGTTCTGGGGCATGGAGATCAGGCTTTCGGCGTAGTAGATGGCGATGCCCAGCTGGAACATGGCGTAGTGGCCGCCGGTGCGTTCGAAGATGTGCGACAGGGGCAGCACGCTCAGGCAGCGGTCGCCGCGCTGGGGGCGCAGGGCCAGGATGGCCACCTCGATGGTGGCGGCGAGGTTGCTGGTGAGGTTGCCGTGGCTGAGCATGGCGCCCTTGGGCTCGCCGGTGGTGCCCGAGGTGTAGATGAGGGTGAGCAGGTCCTCCTCCCGGCGTTCCCCGGCCCAGGCGCGCACCTCGGCCCGGCGGGCGTCCATGGCCTCGCCTTCCTGCTGGAGCAGCGACCAGTGGATCCAGGTCTTGCCCGCGCATTCGCCCGCGGTCTGTTCCCCGGTGTCGTCCAGGACGATCAGGGTCTCCAGTTCCGGCAGCCGGTCCAGGGTCTGGCGCACCTTGGCCAGTTGGGCCGCGTTGGAGACCAGCAGCCAGCGGGCGCCGGCGTCCCGCAGGATGTAGGCGGTCTGGTCGGCGGTGAGGGTGTGGTAGATCGGCACGCTCACCACCCCCAGAAGGGCGCAGGCGAAATCCGTCACGGCCCACTCCGGGCGGTTTTCCGAAAGGATGGCCAGCCGGTCCCCGCAGCGCAGGCCCCGGGTGTGCAGGGCCAGGGCGAGACGTTCCACCCGTTCCTGCAGTTCCCGATGGGAGATGGTCCGGTAGGTGCCTCCCTCCTTGGCCGCGAAGGCGTCCGGCAGGTCGAACTTCAGGGTCTCGTAGAACAGCTCGGCAATGGTCTGGGCCAAACGGTCGGCTCCATGGAGGGGGGAAGCCGAATCATAGCAGGTGGTCCGCCCGGCCTGGGGCGGTTAGTTTGCCGCGCCGGCCGTCCCGCATGAGTCCTTGCCTTGGGCCTCCGCAGGGGATACCATAAACAACCTCCTGGAGAGATGCCGGAGTGGCCGAACGGGTTCGCCTGCTAAGCGAATGTATTGGGTAAACCAGTACCGGGGGTTCGAATCCCCCTCTCTCCGCCAAAAGAAGTGAAAAGCCCTTGAGATTCAGGGGCTTTTCCTTTGGTCCTTTTCCCTGCCCAGCTTCGATGAAACGCTCGCCGCTCAACCCACAAGAAATAGCTCGACCTTGATCCGCGTCAAGGAAAGGCCACTGCCTTGGTCGGATATTGGGGGATGGGCAGCGCCCAGGGAAGGGAATCATGAGCGAGCTGATCAATAACCAGGAACTGCGGATCAAGACCCTCAAGGAAGTCATCCTCCACCTGCACAGCGGGGAGGCTCCCGAGGCGGTCCGCGCCCAGCTGAGGAGCCTGGTGGCCGAGGTGGATGCCAGCGAGATCGCCGCCATGGAGCAGCAGCTCATGGCGGATGGGCTTTCCCCGGAACAGGTCCGGGCCATGTGCGACCTGCACGCGGACGTGCTCAAGGAGGTCATGGCCGAGCCGAGGGCTGCCAAGCCGCTCCAGCCCGGCCACCCCGTGGACACCTTCCAGCGGGAGAACCGGGCCCTGGAAGAAGCCATCCTCATCGTCCGGCTGCGGATCAAGGCGATCGCGGGTCTACAGGATCAGGGAACCCCCCGGGCCGACCGCCTGTCCCTGCTGGAGGCGGCCAATCCGCTCATGGATGTGGAAAAACACTATGGCCGCAAGGAGCACCTGGTGTTCACCCTGCTGGAGCGGCACGGCAACACCGGGCCCTCAAAGGTCATGTGGGGCAAGGACGACGAGGTCCGGAACCTGCTCAAGGGCGCCCTCTCCGCCTTGCGCGAGGAGACCCTGTGCGGCGCCGAATTGAAATTCGTGGCTGCGACCATGCTGGAACCCGCCCTCGCCGCCCTGGAATCCATGGTCTACAAGGAGGAGCACATCCTCTTCCCCATGGCCCTGGGGCTGTTCACCGAGGAGGATTGGGGCGAGATCTGGGCTCAGAGCCAGGACTACGGCTGGTGCCTGGTCGCCCCTCTCACCGGCTACACCCCACCCCAGGCCAAGCTTCCCGAGGATCCTCTTCAACTGCCGCCCGCCAAGGCCGTGCAGTTCCCAAGCGGGACCCTTTCCTTCGAGCAGCTCCTGGGGCTCTTCAACAGCCTGCCGGTGGACCTCACCTTCGTCGACGCCGAAGACCGGGTCGGTTTCTTCAGCGAAGGGCCCGACCGGGTCTTCGCCCGGAGCCGCGCCATCATCGGCCGGGCGGTGCAGAACTGCCACCCCCCCAAGAGCATGGCCATCGTCGAAAAGATCCTGGCCGACTTCAAGGCGGGCCGGCAAAGCGTGTCCGAATTCTGGATCGAGATGGGCGGCAAGTTCGTCCACATCCGCTATTTCGCGGTCCGGGACGAAGCCGGGGCCTACCTCGGCACCCTTGAAGTGACCCAGGACCTCACCCGCCTGCGCGCCCTGAAGGGCGAACGCCGGCTGCTCCACTACGACGAAGCTCCGGAGTCCCGATGAGCGATACCAAGGAAACCGGCCGGCCGGCCTGGTACGATCCCGGAAAAGTGGTTCTGGAACTGGACGTGGCGCTCCTCCTGGCGGCCGGGGAACATCCCCTCGCCCGGGTCAGGCTGGCGGTGGCCGCCTGCGCTCCCGGGGACATCGTGGAACTGCGCACCGGCTTTCGGCCCGAGCCCCTGCTGGAGGTTTTTCAAGCGGCCGGCATGGATGTCTGGTGCGGGCTGGAGGGCTCCCAGTTCCGCACCAGCATCCGCAAGCCCCTCTGAGCCATCGCTAAGCTGGTTTCATGTCCCCCAAAAGCCTCTCCGAAATCCTCGAAATGTCCGCCAGGGACCACGCCCACCTTTGCCCGCGCCAGATCCTTGGCGCCCCTGCTGGATATCCGGGCCCGGGCCGGCATCCATGCGCTGGCCGAGAGCCGGCGCTACTTCGCGCAGATGGAGGCCTATCGCCTCATGCCGGTGGAGGAAATGTTCACGTTCACCCCCGTTCGTCTCACTACCTCCATCGAAGCGATCCTCTCCCGTCCGGGGGGCAGAGTCTGCTGCGCTTCTTGCGGAGAAGAGATCATGAACGAACGCACGGTCTGCCGGGATGGGGTCGAGATCTGCCTCGCCTGCGCCCATGGACGCTACTATACGGCGCTGGGCGCAACCACACGGGGCTCCGGCGGGAGCCTCGGCTGATCGAAGGAAGGCCGGCAGAGAGGGCCTCTTCCGTGGAAACACTGGCTGGAAGCCTTCCAGATCGCGGCCCTGGACACCTTGATGCCCAAAGGGCTTCTAGTTCTTTTGTCGTGTTCTCCGGGCGAACTGCCAGCCGTTGAGCACCAGGCAGACCCCATAGAACGCGGTGAACTGGTACAGGGCCCGTTGCGGGGCGCCGGCGTCCACCTGGATCCGGAAGATGGCGGGGACGATGAAGCTGCCGTAGGCGGCCACGGCAGAGATCCAGCCCACGGTGGGCGGGGCCATGCCCGGGGCGGTGACGTGGGGGACCAGCTGGAACACCGCGCCGTTGCCCAGGCCGGTGGCCACGAACAGCAGCAGGAACAGGCCCAGGAAGGCCGGGAAGAACAGCTCGGGAGCCGGGGCGCCCTGGGCCAGCTTCACGAAGTGGGCCACCCCCAGCGCGCCCGCGCCCATGATGACGAAGGAGAGCTGGGTGATGCGCCCTCCGCCCCAGCGGTCCGCCATCCAGCCGCCCACCGGCCGGAACAGGCTACCCACCAGGGGACCCAGCCATGCATAGGCCATGGCCCGGGGCGCGTGCAGGTTCGCGATTCCGCCCGGAAGCCGTCCGAACACCACGTTGATGAGCAGGGGCAGGGCGCCGCTGAACCCGATGAAGCTGCCGAAGGTGCCCAGGTACAGCATGGTCAGGGTCCAGGTGTTCCGGTTGCCGAACATCCGGAAATCCTGGGTGAGCCGGGTGCGGATCCGGCCCGGGAGCAGGCGCAGCAGGCCCAGGGAGACCACGATGGTGAGCACCAGCACGCCCAGCTGGGCCAGCAGGCCCAGCTGGAAGCCGAGCAGCAGCAGCACGCCCAGGGCCGCGACCGCCAGGCCCAGCAGGTGCAGCCCCAGGATCTTGAGCAGGGCCAGGCCGAACGGCTCGCTGTCCTGGCCGGGCAGGTTATCCATGAACAGCCATGCCATCACCGCGAGCAGCGCCAGCACCGGCACCCAGACCAGCGCGCCATTCTGGATGTAGAGCGCCTTGCCCGCGGCGGTGATGTGGGGCGCGCCGGCCAGGGTCCCGAACAGGGACAGGCCGAACACCGCGGGGATCACCACCTGCATGACGCTCACCCCCAGGTTGCCCAGGCCGCCGTTGAGGCCCAGGGCCGTGCCCGCCAGCCGCTTGGGGAAGAACCCGGGGATGTTGGCCATGCTGGAGGCGAAGTTGCCCCCGCCGATGCCGGACAGGGTGGCCATGACCACGAAGGTGGTGAAGCTGGTATGAATGTCCTGGAGGGCGATGCCCGCGCCCAGGGCCGGCACGATCAGCAGGGCGGTGGTCACCGCCACGGTGTTCCGGCCGCCGGCCAGGGACACGAGGAAGGAGCTGGGGATGCGCAAGGTCGCGCCGGACAGACCGGCGATGCTGATGAGGGTGAACAGCTGGGCGGAGCTGAACGGGAAGCCCGCTTCCTTCATCCGGACCGCCAGGATGCTCCAGAACATCCAGACCGCGAAGGCCATGAGCAGCGCCGGCACGGAGAACGCGAGGTTTCGCCATGCGATCCCGGAATCCCCGCCCTCCCACGCTTTGGGATCCTCCGGATTCCAGTGGGTGATTCTGGCCATGCGAGCTCCTTTGCCGGGGTCGGCTTTCTGCGGTTCATTAATGGGAAGAGGATGGAAATGCGTCTACTTGTGCCGGTCCAGGGTGGGCGCCTTGAAGGCCAGGAACAGGGCCACGGCGCTGAGCACCGCGGAGACGGCGAGGGCGCCGGGGAGCGCTGCCCGCTGGCCGTCCAGCACGGCTTCCAGCACCGTCTCGAACAGGTAGGCTTGGATCAGCACCACCAGCAGCACGACGGCCATGGCCGCGCCGGTGAGATGGCTTTTGGCGGGGGGGATCATGCGTCGCCTCCTTGTCCCGGCAGGGCGGGCCTCTCGGTATCCCCTTCGGGCACACTCGAGACAAACGGGCTTCTGGGGAGATCCCCATGGATCCAGACCCAGCCATCAGGCCGCAACTCCACGTTCAGACGGGAGAGGGGCCGGGTGGGAGGTCCCATCACCGGGAAACCCAGATCCACTTCGAAGGCGCCGTTGTGGCAGGGGCATTCCAGACGGCGGCCATCCCAGCGCACGGCGCAACCCAGGTGGGTGCAGGTCTGGCGGTAGGCCCGCCACTCGCCCTTGGGGGTGTGGACAAGGATGCAGCGGTCCTTGGCATCCCGGTAGGTGAACAGGAAACTGTTGCCGGGGGTGAGCTCCTCCACCCGGCACACCTTGATCTCCGCGGATGGGTCCGGGGATTGGGCCGCAGCCCCCCCGGGGGTTGACGGTGCTCCGTCCAGGGGCTTCTTGCGCAGGTACAGATAGGCGATGCCGCCGGTGAACCCGACGGACACCAGGGCCATGAACCGGGCGAACTCCCGGCGGGAGAGCCGGCTCTCCTCGGCCAGGTCCACGGGGAACAGGCTTTTCCAGGCCATCACAGGCCTCCGTCGCAAAGCAGGTCCGCGTTCAGGTGCAGGGGCGTTTCGGGATCCGGCACCATGATGGCGTTGCGGGTCCTGACCACCAGCGAACCGATGAGGAAGCTGCGCAGGGGCTTGTTGGCGCGCATGGCGGCCACCTCGTGCCGGGGCGCGAACAGCAGCGCCTGGCTGGGGCAGACCGTGGCGCACATGGGCCGCTGGCCCATGGAGGTGCGGTCGTAGCAGAGATCGCACTTGAGCATCTGCTCCAGCCCGGAGAACACGATGGGCACGCCGAACGGGCAGGACAATTCGCAGTTCTGGCAGGCGATGCACCTGGGCTTCTGGCTGGCATGCACGACGCCGTCCTCGCTGCGCTTGATGGCGTCCGCCGGGCAGGACATGGCGCAGATGGGGTCCTCGCAGTGCATGCATACCGTCGGGCCGGTCTGGGTGGAGGCCAGCCGGTCCAGCTCGTCCAGATGGATCATGGAATGGCCCCGGTGGGTCCCGCACTCGGCGCAGGCCGCCACGCAGCTCCGGCAACCGATGCAGCGCTGGGGATCGATGAAGAAGGCCATGGCGCCTGTCTCGGTGATGTTCGAAACGCTCTCGTGAATGGCCATCAGCGCACCACCGAGGGAATGGAACCTTGCAGGCTGCTGGCCTCCCGGGCCATGCGCTGCAGTTCCAGCAGCTCTTGGGGAAACCGGTCCGCCGTGGTGCGGGTCAGGCGGCAGGCGCTCACCTTGAATTCCGGGATCTTGCTCACCGGGTCCAGGTGCCTGGCGGTCAGCACGTTGGCGGAGAGCGGGCCCGGCCAGTGGTAGGGGATGAACACGGTGTCGGGCCGGATGGTGCTCACCACCTTGGCCGGCAGCACCACCGCGCCGCGGCGGGTGGCCACCTCCACGGCGTCGCCGTTCCGGATGCCGCACCGCTCGGCCATGCGCGGGTGGATCTCCACGTAGGGATGCGGGCACTGCTCCACCAGGAACCCGATCCGGCGGGTCTGGGTGCCGGAGAGGTAGTGGAACACCACCCGGCCGGTGGTGAGCCAGACCGGATACTCGGCATCCACGGTCTCCATGGGCGGGCGCCAGGGGGTGGGGATGAACCGCGCCCGGCCATCGGGGTGGAAGAACCTGCCGCCTTCGAACA
Organism: Holophaga sp.; assembly: GCA_031292735.1. Next base: position 16,648 of record JARLGP010000004.1, on the reverse strand, counting down.
GCCTGGGGGTGCCGGGGTGGTCCTCGGTGGGGCAGGGCCAGAAGATCCCCAGATTTGCGTCGATCTTCTCGTAGGTGATGCCGGCGTAGTCGGCGCTGCCGCCCTTGGAGGCGACCCGCAGTTCCTCGAAGATGGCCCGGGGCCCGGTGAAATGATCGAAGAAGCGGCCGCGCCCCAAACGCCGGGCCAGCTCCACCATGATCGCCCAGTCCGGCCGGGCCTCCCCGGGGGGCTCCACCGCCTTGCGCAGATGGATGACCCGGCCTTCGGCGCTGGTGGCGGTGCCTTCATCCTCCTCGTGCAGGGCGGCGGGGAACACGATGTCGGCGTGCTGGGCGGTTTCCGACAAGAAGAAGTCGAAGGCCACGAAGAACTCCAGCTTCTCCAGGGCCTCCCGGGTGAAGGTCGAATCCGGCAGGCTCACCAGCGGGTTGAAGCACAGGCAGAGCAGCCCCTTGATCTCCCCGGCGTGGATGGCGTTCATGATCTCCTGGGCGCTGAGGCCCTTGTGCGGAAGTTCCGCGTCGGTGCAGCCCCAGACCGAGCAGATGTAGTCGCGGTGCTCGGGGTTTTCGATATCGCGGTTGCCCGGGAGCTGGTCGCACTTGTGGCCATGCTCGCGCCCGCCCTGGCCATTGCCCTGGCCCGTGATGGTGGCGTAGCCGCAGTTGGGCCGTCCGATGCGGCCGGTGGCCAGCACCATGTTGATGCAGGAGTTCACGTTCTCCACGCCCTTGGACTGGTGCTCGATGCCCCGGGCGTGCATGAGAAAGCTGGTTTTCGCCTCGCCCCACATGCGGGCGGCCTTCTCGATGGCGGCTGCGGGGAGGCCGGTGATCCGGCTGGTCCATTCCGGGGTGCAGCTCCTCGCCGCCTCCAGGGTGGCCTCGAAGCCGCTGGTGTGCTCCCGCACGAAGTCCCGGTCGATGAGGTCCCACCTGTCCAGCAGGTGCAGGATGCCGTTGGTGAGGGCGCAGTCCGTGCCCGGCTTGAGCGGCAGGGCCAGGTCGGCGGTGCGGCCCAGGGGGGTGATCCTGGGGTCCACCACGATCAGCTTGGCGCCGCGGTCCCGGGCCTTCCAGATGTAGTCGGTGGTGATGGGGGCGCATTCGGCCACGTTGGCGCCGGTCACCCAGATCACCTCGGCGCCCAGGATGTCGGCCCAGGAGTTGGCGGCCCGGTCCACGCCGAAGGCCTTCTTGTTGCCCGCCCCCGCGCTCACCATGCAGAGCCGGCCGTTGTAGTCGAGGTTCCGGGTGCCAAGCCCCAGGCGGGCGAACTTACCGGACAGGTAGCTCTTCTCGTTGCTGAGGCTCACCCCGGAAAGCTGGGCGAAGGCGTCCTTGCCGAAGCGTTCCTGGATGCGCTGGATCTCGGCCACGGTGCGTTCCATGGCTTCGTTCCAGTCCATGGGCGCGAAGCCGGCCCCGGTGCGCTTCATGGCGTGCAGAAGGCGGTCCGGGTGGCTGCCCTGGAGGTAGCGTTTCACGCCCTTGGGACAGAGCTTGCCCTGGTTGAAGGGGAACTCCTCCCAGGGCTCGAACCCGATCACCGCGTTGTCCTTGACCTTGAGCTTGATGCCGCACTGCTGGCCGCAGAAGCAGCAGTGGGTCGCCACCACCTGGTCCGGCCGGATTTGCGCATCCCAGCCTCCGGGCGGGGCGAGGTTCAGGTGGGGGCCGAACTGGGCGCGCAGGAGATCGGCGGTCTGGGGCAGATGGGCCATGGGTCAGCTCCCGAAACTGATGGGGTCGGAAAGGGCTTCCACCGGAAGCGGGAGGTCGGCGAAGGGATCGAAGGCCCCGCCGAGTCTCTGGCTCTGGGCCTTCATCAGCAGCCGGCGCTTGCACCGGGGGCAAAGGTCCAGGTGGTGGACGCCGTTGCCGTGGCGGGCGCCGTCCAGGCCCAGCTGCGCCCAGAGCGTCTCCAGGTCCGCCCGCTGGTTGAACCGGATGAAGGGCGTGGCGCAGGCCTTGCACGGCAGCAGCGGCACGGCGTTGCCTTCGGCCTTGTAGCGGGCCACCCCGGCCTGGGCCGGGCGCTGGACGATGTGGAACAGTTTGCCGAAGGGCAGTGACAGCAGCATGACGATGACGGTCATCTCGTGGATGTAGGCGAGGGTGCCGAAATTGCGCCCTTGCAGCCAGGTTTCCGAAGCGGTGAGCAGGAGCCCCGTGACGGAGATGGCGATGAGCATCAGCAAGGGCAGGATGTCCAGGTCGAAGCGCTGGGTGGCGGTGTCCCCGTCGTCCCGGGAGCGGCGCAGGAAGGCCAGGGCGCATCCCGCCAGCACCATGACCGCGGCCAGGTCCAGGATGTGGAAGGTGACCCAGGCCTGGGGCGAGTGCAGCGGGAAACTGCCGGCCGGAAACCCGAAGACCCAGGCCTGGTAGCGGTCCGGGTTGGATCCATCGCTGGTGAACCGGGCCCAGCCGAACACCAGCGGGAAGGTCACGGCGAAGGCCAGCAGGCAGCCCCAGGCCAGGCAGGCATGGGCGCCCCAGCGCTGGATGGAGCGGCGCCTGATGAAGCGCTGGAGGAGCAGCTGGTCCAGCAGGGTCAGGCCGATGCGCGGCACCTGGGCCAGGCCCTTGGCGCTCAGGAAGGTGGCCAGGGTCCAGCGCCAGTACATGGCGGTGGCCGGGCGCTCCAGCCAGGTGAAGTACCGGTAGGCCACGCCAAAGCAGGCGAACACCGAGGCGATGAGGTAGCCCAGCAGGGCCGGGTCCAGCCAGCGGCCGCCGCCGCTGCCCAGGGCGATGAGGCCGCCCAGGCCCAGGGTGGCCAGGGCTGCCCGCAGGAGAGGCCGCGGTTCCAGTTCCAGGTGCTCGATGATTCTCATGGGAAAAGCCTCGGCGAACAGGATCTTCGGGACGAGCTTCTCGGGGAGAATCAGGCGTCCGGAACAGCCTCACTATGGGCCGGTCTGGAACCTCGAACCTTGACGGAAATCAAGCTTTGAAAATTTACGATTAGGCTCGATCGGGGCGCCGACCCATCGAGGTACGCCTGGATGGAAGGCTCGTCGAGATTGGGTGGGCAGGCCCTTGACCCATCTCATTAGGTCAATACGCTGTATTGATGATCCGCTTCGAATGGGACCCTCTCAAAGCAGGCGCGAACAGGAAGAAACACTCGGTCTCCTTCGAGGATGCTCAATCTGTCTTCCACGACGAGTTTGCTGTTCAGTTCTTTGACGATGAGCACTCGACCGCTGAAGACCGGTTTCTCATGCTTGGTTTGAGTTCCAGAGCCAGGCTTCTTCTCGTCTGCCACTGCGAGCGAGAGTCTGCGAATACCATCCGCATCATTTCAGCGCGCCGTGCTACGAATCGGGAGAGCGCCTTCTATGGAGGTGAATTGCTATGAAACCTGAATACGATCTTTCGACGATGAAGTCGCGCAAGAACCCATATGCCTCGAAGCTCAAAAAGCCAGTCACCATGAGGCTCTCTGAGGAGGTTGTGCTCTATTTCAAGGATATGGCGATGGAGGCTGGTGTTCCTTACCAGAGCCTCATCAACCTGTATCTCCGTGACTGCGTGGCCCAGCATCGAAAAGTCAAAATCGCTTGGCAGGTCAAGGCAAACCCTCGCGTCTGATCCAGTTGAGCCGCGGGTTTCAACGAAAAACAGGGCCGAATGGCCCAACCGGGCATTGACCCCGGATGAAATGAAAGCTCGCCTTGGAACTGTGGGTCACCCACCCGGACCTGCACGCCGAATCCGTCAACCCAGGGTCCATCCCGGATGGTCCGGCCCCGGCACTCCGGCAAACTGCGCCAGCTTGGCCTGGATCTCGTCGAGGGTGAAGGGCTTGGAGATGACGCTCACCCGGGGCCGGCGGAAATCGGGCCAGCGTTCGATGTCCGGCTGGCCGGACGAGATGAGGATCGGCAGCTCCGGATCCAGGCTGCGGATCTGTTCCATTGTCTGGACGCCGTTCATCCCCGGCATGTTCTGGTCCAGGATGACCAGGTCGGGGCGCTCCCCGGCACGCAGGGTCGCCAGCGCCTCTTCTCCGCCCGGAACGGTCTTCACCTGGCCCATGCCGGCCCGCTTGAGCATCCGGGCCATCAGGATGCGCACGTCCTCGTCGTCGTCCACCAGCAGCACGCTCATGGCCGCCAGGGCGGGCGCGGGGCTCCGGGGCGCGCGGCCCTCCGGAGCCGGGATCCGCGGGAGCCGCAAGGTCACCGTGGTGCCCTGGCCGGGCTGGCTGGCGATGTGGAGGGTGCCCGCGTGGGCCTTGACCACGCCATAGGTCATGCTCAGGCCCAGGCCGGTGCCCTTGCCCACGTCCTTGGTGGTGAAGAACGGGTCCAGCGCATGGGCCAGTACCTCCGGGGCCATGCCGGTGCCGTTGTCCTGGACGGAAACCTCCACCCCGTCCGGCGCCGACGGCCCGGCCCGGAAGGTCAGGGTGCCGCCGTCCGGCAGGGCATCCAGCGCGTTGAGGCAAAGGTTCATCAGGGCGTGGCTGACGGCGCCGGCATCCCCATGGACCCACAGCGGCTCCTCGGACAGCTGGGCCACCAGATGGACGCTGTTCCGGGTGGTGTTCTCCAGGAGGAGCCGCACATCCCCGATGAGCGCCCGAAGCTCGAAGGGCGCCTGGCTGGAAAGGCTGGGCTGGGCGAACTGGAGCAGGCTGTTGATGACGCTCCGGCCATGCCGGCAGGCGCTGTCGATGGTGCGGAAATCGCTCGATGCCAGCGGGTCGCTGGTGTCCTCCCGGTGCAGGGAGGCCGTGCCCATGATGACGGCCAGCACGTTGTTGAGGTTGTGGGCCACCCCTGCCGCCAGCACCCCCTGGGCCTCCAGGGCCTGGATCCGGTTGAGCCGCTCCTCCAGCTCCCGGCGCTCGGCTTCGTCCTGCTTGCTCCGGGTGCGGTCCCGGCAGAAGGCGAGGAGGGTGGGGCGTCCCTCCGGGTGGATGGTGTTGGCCGACACTTCCAGCTGGATCACATGGCCGTCCTTGTGCCGGTGCTCCACCTCGAAGTTCACCGCGCCGCCGGACAGGAGCTGGCGCATGCGTTCGACGACCTGTTCCGCCATGCCGGGCAGGGCCAGATCGGCCAGGGTCGCGTGCTCCAGCTCGCGCTTCTGGTAGCCGTGCATCCTGGCGAACGCTTCGTTCATTTCCAGGAGTCGGCCGTCGGTGGACAGGGTGTAGATGCCTTCGGAGGCCAGTTCGAATTGGGCGCGGAAACGCTCCTCGCTGGTCTGGAGGGCGATGGTGTCGCGCACGTGGGCCTTCAGCGCCTGCCACAGGAGTCCGGCCAGCAGCCAGATCCCCAACAGGGAGGCGCCCATGAGGGCGAAGGTCCGGATCCGGTCCAGCCGCCAGGTCGCCAGGAAATCGGCCTCCGCCGTGCCGGCCAGCACCACCATCGGGACCCCCGGGATCCGGTGGAACGCGTAGCTGCGCCGGATCCGGTCCCCGGGAGGCTGGATGAAGTAGGTCCCCTCCGGCGCGCCGGACCGGAGCAGCTCCTTGAGGGTGTCGGAAATCATCCTGCTTCCGGTCGGCTGGAACGTGCCTTCCGTCCCGTTCGGCTGGCGCGCCACCAGGGCCCCGGTGCTGCTGCGGATGATCAAGGCGCCGCCCGGGCCGATGTCGAACCCGGAAAGCAGGCTCTGGAAGTGCCTGGCCACGATGGGAATCACCACCACCCCGGCGAACCGGCCGTCGGGAAAGTCGTAGCGCCTGGCTCACACCATCTGCCATTCCCGGGTGGTGTGGCCGATGAGCGGCTCCGAGACCACCATCCCGGCGTGGGCCTGATCGCGCAGCTGGGTGAAATAGGGGCGGTCGGAACAGTTGCTCGGAGGGGTGCCGGACCCGTCGCCGATGATCATCTCGCCCTGGGCGTCGCTCACCCCGATGCCCGCCGCCTCCGGCAGCAGGTCCTCCTCGGTGGCCTGGAACCGCTGCATCCGGGCGCGGTCCACCCGCCCCCGGCGGAGCTGGCTGGCCATCTCGCCGGCCACGGTGGCCAGGGCCAGATCGATCTTTCCCAGGGTGCCGGCGATGTTCTGGCCGATGGAATGGGCGAGTTTGCGGTCCTGGATCTCGGCCAGCTTGACGGCGTCGTCCCGGCGGGCGGAAAGGAAGTTGGCCCCGAACCCGACGATGGCCGCGCTGGCCGCGAGGGTCCCGGCCAGCAGCAGCATGCCGAGCGCCGGTTTGGGCTGACGGGTCCGCTGGGGCTGAAGGGCGTCTGGCATGGCGGGGGTCCTGGTCCATCCTGCGGCCTGGTCCGGAATGGCTCGGGAAAAAGATGCGCTCCCGACTCCACCAGCCCCGTGCCGGCGGCCGGACCGCTGCCCATTGAATGCATCAATATACGTTATGTGGGCGCAAAGCCTCTCTCTTTTTTACCAACCTGTCAAATAAGGTCCAGGTAACGCGTGGGGCCCGCTTCCAGGCCGCCTTCGGGAATCCAGGCGCAGGCGTCAGCCTGGGCCAGCCGGATCAGGTCGGCGGAGCCGCGGGAGGCCAGGGGCTGCAGCCGGTCCCCCTGGCGCCGGCAGGGGTGCAGCAGGGGCCGGTCGCTGGGGTTGGCCACGGCGGTCTCCAGCACCCCGGTCTTCCAGGGGTCCGGCGGCGCCGTGCCCAGCAGCCCGGCCATGGCCACCGGCAGGAACAGCAGGGCGTTGAGGTAGGAGGAGACCGGGTTGCCGGGCAGGCCCAGCACCACCAGCCGGCCCAGGAGGGCGGCGAGCATGGGCTTGCCGGGCTTGAGCCGGATCTTGTGGAACAGCACCCGGGCGCCCATGGCCGCCAGGGTCCCGGGCAGGAGGTCCTTCTGGCCCACCGACACGCCGCCGGAGGTGATCAGGATGTCCAGGTCGTCCAGGCCGGCCAGGAAGCTGCGCAGGCGCGCGGGGTCGTCGGGCACCGGGGGCAGCAGCCGCGCGTCGGCGCCCAGGGCGTGGGCCAGGGCGGCCAGCATCGGGCCGTTGGCGTCGCGGATCTGGTGCGGGGCGGGGCGCTGCACGATCTCGTCGCCGGTGGGGGCGATGCCCACCCGCAGCCGCCGCAGCGCCGGCGCCGGCAGGCCCACCTGGGCCCGCAGGCCGGCGCGGGCCGCGTTGTGGGGCGTTCCGGCCGGCAGCAGGAGCGCCCCGGCCAGGGCCTGATCGCCCCGGGGGCGCACCCAGTCCCCGGCCGCGGGCGGCGCCAGCGGCGCCAGCCGGCCGTCCTCTTCCCTGAGGTTTTCCAGGGGCACCACGGCATCGGCCCCGTCCGGCAGGCAGGCTCCGGTCATGATCCGCACGCAGGTGCCCGGGAGCACCTGGAACAGGCTGGGCGGATCGCCCGCGAACAGGGTGCCCAGCACCGTCCGCCCGACGGTCCCGTCCGCGCTGCGCATGGCGGCGCCGTCCATGGAGCTGCGGTCCAGGGCGGGGTCGTCCCGGTCGGCCAGCACCGCCCCGGTGGCTGCGGGCGGAAAGGCATCGGCCAGCATGCGCAGGGCCGTTTCCAGGGAAGGCAATGGGGGGGCGCTCATGCCCCCCATCTTACCCCCCCCCAAGGATCCATCTGGCGCGAACTGCCTGCCTGCCGCACACTCGATGTATGACCGATGGTGCGAAACATAAGGCAATGGTGCTGAAGGAGGGGGACGATATCGCCTCCTCCGGCCAGGACTGTTGCCCGACGCTGGATGGCGCCTACCAGAAGGTGCGCAGCACCTTCCTGAAGTACCACCCCAACGGCGACGCCGCGCTGCTGGACAAGGCCTTCAAGGCCGGCCGGGCCATGCACGCCAACCAGCGCCGGAAGAGCGGGGAACCGTACTTCTTCCATCCCCTGGCGGTGGCCGAGTCGCTGGCGGAATGGCGGCTGGACGCGGTGAGCGTCGCCTGCGGGCTGCTGCACGACACGGTCGAGGACACCCTCATGACCAACGAGGAGGTGCGCGCCCAGTTCGGCGAGGAGACCGCCGAGATCGTGGACGGCCTCACCAAGATGTCCAAGCTGGACTTCACCGACCGCACCCTGCTCAACGCCGAGAACGTGCGCAAGCTGCTGGTGGCCATGGGCAAGGACGTGCGGGTGCTGCTGGTGAAGCTGGCCGACCGGCTGCACAACATGCGCACCCTGGCCTCCATGCGCGAGGAGAAGCGCCGGCGCATCGCCCACGAGACCATGGAGCTCTACGCGCCCCTGGCCAACCGCCTGGGCATGGGCAGCGTGCGCACCGAGCTGGAGGACCTGGCCTTCGCCAACCTGGAGCCGGAACGCTACGTGGAGATGCGCCGCATCGTCGACCTCAAGCGCAAGCGCAGCGCGCCGATGGTGGAGGAGATCAAGAAGACCCTGCAGTCGGCCCTCAAGGCGCAGGGCATCGAGGCGGAGATCTACTTCCGGGTCAAGCATTTGTACGGCATCTGGAAGAAGATGGGGGTCCAGGAGAAGAGCCTGGAGGACATCCACGACTGGCTGGCCTACCGGATCATCTGTCCGGACCGGGCCTCCTGCTACACCGCGCTGGGCCTGGTGCACGCGCTCTACAAGCCCATTCCGGGCCGGTTCAAGGACTACATCAGCCTGCCCAAGGACAACGGCTACCAGAGCATCCACACCAGCGTGCTGATGCCCTCGGGGGATTCCTTCGAGGTGCAGTTCCGCACCCGGGAGATGAACGAGCACGCGGAAGCGGGCATCGCCGCCCACTGGACCTACAAGGACGGGCGCATCGCCAACAAGCAGGAGATCAACCAGACCTCGTTCCTGCGGCGCATGGTGGAACTGCACCAGGAGGTGCGGGACAGCCGGGAGCTGGTGGCCAACCTCAAGGGCGAGCTAAGCTTCCAGCGCATCCAGGTGTTCACGCCCCGGGGCGACCTGCGCAGCCTGCCGGAGAACGCCACGCCCATCGACTTCGCCTACGCCATCCACACCGAGGTGGGCCACCACTGCGTGGGGGCCAAGGTCAACGGGCGCATGGTGCCGCTGCGGCACATCCTGAAGAACGGCGACCGGGTGGAGGTGTTCACCCGGGCCGACCACAAGCCCTCCCGGGACTGGCTCTCCATCGTCACCTCGGCCGGCGCCAAGACCAAGATCCAGCTGTTCATCCGCGAGGAGGAGCGGGCCCACGCCATCGTTTCCGGCAAGGAGCGGCTGGAGCGCGAGGCCCGGGCCCTGGGCGTCCGGCTGGACACCCCGGAGGTGCACGCGGCCATGGAGGCCCGGCTCAAGGAACTGAAGCTGCCCAACTGGGACGCCTTCTACGCCTCGGTGGGGTTCAACCGCACCAACCCGCGGCGGCTGCTGGATCCGCTGGTGCCCGAGACCACCAAGGGCCGCACCGAGGAGAAGGCGCCCACCGTGGGCGCGGACACGGTGCTGGTGGACGACAGCGTGGGCATCCTGTACGTGCTGGCCAGTTGCTGCAAGCCCATCTGGGGCGACGAGATCGTCGGCTACACCACCCGCGGCCGGGGCATCTCCATCCACCGGGCCAACTGTCCGCACCTGAGCGCCTCCGCGCCCAACCCCGAGCGGCTGGTGAGCGTGGGCTGGGGCAAGTCCGGCAAGACCGTGTTCAACGCCGAGCTGGTGGTGAACACCGAGGACCGGCCGGGGATGGTGGGTTCCATCTCCACCGCGGTGCAGCACGCCGGCTTCAGCATGCAGCGGTTCAGCGGCAGCACCACCGAGGAGGGCGGCGGCCTCTTCTACATGGCCCTGCGGGTGAAGGACCGCGACCAGCTGGTGGAGCTCATGAGCACCATCCGCAAGCTGAAAGGGGTGTTCACCGTGGAACGGGTGAGGGGATCCTACTTTGGCAACATCCACTAGTTCCGTCTGGGACCCGTCCGCCGCCGGCAGCGCCGCCGTGCCCTGGCCCCGGGTGGAGGCCAGCCTGCGCATCTGCCAGCGCTGGGAGCATCCCCACCTGCTGCCCTACCGGGTGGCGTCTTCGCCCCGCCGGGCCGCGGTGGCCGTGCTGCTCTGGGGCGGGCTGGACGGCGCCCGGGAGGTGGTCCTGGTGCAGCGCGGCCTGACCGCGCCCCAGCACGGCGGCGAACTGGCCTTTCCCGGCGGCATGGAGGAGCCCTTCGACCGCGACCTGCCCGCCACCGCCCGGCGGGAGCTGATGGAGGAGCTGGGGGTCACCGAGGGGCTGTGGGAAATGGGCTGCTTCCCGGACGGGGTGGCCAAGGGCCGGACCCGGTTCACCCCGGTCTTCCTGCGCTGGGAGGTGCCCCAGCCGGCCTTCCAGCTCGGTTCCGAGATCCAGGATGTGCTCCGGCTGCCCCTGCAGGGGCTCCTGGAGGCGCCCTGGTCCCTGCAGAACCTGGATCTGAGGGGCTCCGTCGTGGCGGTGCCCCGGCTGGAGCTGCCGGCCGCCCCCCTGTGGGGGGCGACCGCCCTGGTGCTCAAGACTTGGCTGGACTTGTTAACGTCCGTGCGAATTTCATGACGGGCTGATACCCTTTCGGCACGGCCTTTTTTCCGTTTTCCCGTTCTTCCGATCCTTCTGATAGGCGTGCCCCGTGAAATTCATCAGCAGCCACGTGATCCAATTTTTCCTGATGGGCGCAGGGATCGCCTTGATCCTGGGCCTGCTCACCCCGACCACCCGGCCCGAACGGACCCGCATCAGCGTTCTCAAATACGCCGCGGGGCTGCTGGGCATCGGCCTGGTCCTGGCCTGGGTGATGTACCTCCTGCCGAGGAATCCGGTCCGGTTCTGACGGGATGCACGAGACCGTCAGGACTCTCCTGGAGATGAGAGTCTCCGTGGTGAACTACCTGACGGGCCTCGGCTCCCAGGTGGCCCAGACCTTTCCACCGCTCGGACGGGCGGGCGAATTCACCCTGACCGTGCTGCGCAAGTACCACCAGGACGATTGCCTCACCTATGCCGCCAGCATCAGCTTCTTCCTGACCATCTCGCTGATCCCGCTGGCCACCCTGTTCTTCAAGCTCATGGGGCTGATGCTGGGCAGCGGGGCCTACAGCCTCAGCCTGCAGCGGGCCATCTCCGAGATGTATCCCTACCTGCCCAGGGGCTTCATCTTCGACAGCATCCAGAACAGCCGGAAGGTGGGCGGGCTCGGGCTGAGCTGGGTGGTGCTGCTGATCGGCGCCCACTGGGGGGTGAACCAGCTGGACCGGTCCCTGTCCCACATCTTCGGCCTGCGCATCAAGGTGCACCGGCAGACCCGCAAATATCCGCTGCTCCGGCGCCTGACCGTGGTGGTGGGGATCCTGGTGTGCCTGGTGACCCTGCTGGCCGCGACCTTTAATTGGGCCCTCATGTCCAGGGCGCCCCTGGCCAGCCTGGAGATCCTCCACGTGCTGCCGCCGGTGTTCGGGCTGGTGCTGGTCACCCTGGTGCTGCAGCACCTGCCCCGGCGCCACGTGCGGTTCCGCCACGCGCTGCTGGGCGGCGGGGTGTGCTCGCTGCTGTGGTGGGTGGCCAAGGTCTGGTTCGGCTACTACCTGAAGCACACACCCACCTGGGGCATCCTGTACGGATCCCTGGGCAGCGTGATGGCGGCGCTGGTGTTCCTCTATTACAGCTGCGCCATCTTCATGCTGGGGGCCGAGGTGACGGCGGCCTTCTACCGGCCGGCCGGCACCGGTGCCCACCCGGTGCGGCGGGACTAATCCGGATCCTCGAACAGCCTGGGCTGCAGCATCTGGGCGGGATCGGCCAGGGGCGGGTAGGTCCTGGCCGGGGCCCAGCTCCGGCCCGGCAGGAAGGGGCCCGGGGGCGGCAGCTCCGGGGGCAGCCACTGGATGGCGGGGAGCTGCTCCAGGCCGCCCAGGAACACCCCCACCGCGCCCTCCATGGGCACCCCGGGCACCCGCAGCAGGGCGGCGGGGCGCTCGCCCAGCACCTGGGCCATGGGCCCGGGGAAGCCGCAGCGGCTTTCCAGCGGGCTCGGCTCCCGGGGATCGGCGCCCAGGCCCGGGGTGAAGCAGGGGGCTGCCGGGGGCAGGGGCAGGGCGTTGCGCCAGGGCAGCCCTTCCCACATGGCCTGCTGGCCCAGGCTGCTGGCCGCCGCCAGGTCGGTGGAGGCGGCCAGATGGATGGGGCAGCGCAGGGCGGTCTCCAGATGCTGGGCCAGGCCCCGGGCCAGGCCCGCCGCCCGCTCCCAGGAGCCGCCGGCCAGCTGGAACTCCCGGCCGCCCAGGAAGGCCACCCGCCATCCGGTGCGCCGGCGCTGGAAGGGCAGGGCCGGCCAGGCCTCGGCGCCCATGCGCTGGCTGAGGTTCTGTTCCATCTGGCCCTGGTGCTCGGCCAGCACCGCGGCCAGTTCGGCCGGATCCAGGTGCTCCAGGGCGCCCAGCGGCAGCACCACTTCGCCCCACAGGAAGCCCGCCACCACCTCGTCCGGATCCGGCGGCTCGGCGCAGGCGGCCAGGCCCAGGCCGGGCAGGGACCAGTCGAGGCCGGGTTCCGGAACCCAGCCCAGCCAGCCCTGGCGCCAGGCCAGCCCCAGGGCGCCGGAGGGTGGCCGCGGGGAATGCTGCCAGATCGCCGCGGGCTCCTGCACCAGGGCGCCGAAGCCTTCGTCGCGCAGGTGCAGGGTGAGTCCGGGCATGTGGCCCAGCCCCTTCAGGAAACCGGCGCGCACGTCCGGGGCCAGGTCGGTGATCCAGGCCACCGGCGCGTTCCACAGCAGGGACAGCCCGCCGGGCATGAGCCGGGCCAGGTCCGCCAGGGTGCGCAGGGCCTCCCATGGGGCGGAAAAGATCGACACGCCGGCGTCCAGCTGGCGCGCCCCCAGCCAGCCGGCGTAGGGCGCGTCCACTCCGGTGCGCAGCAGGAAGCCCCTGCCTTCCATGACGTTCATGGGGCCCCCGGGGCGAAGCAGGGCCGGCCATAGTCCCCGGGCCGGACCGGCGGTTCCCAACGCCGGCGCAGGAAATCCGCCGCCGCCCGCGCGGCGTCGGGGCCGCTGCGCCCCAGCAGGCGCCAGGCCAGCCAGGCCGAAGCCAGGGTGCAGCCGGTGCCCCGGCGCTCGCCGGGCAGACGCCGCGCCCGGCCCAGGCTCAGCACCGCCTCCGGGGTGATCCAGAAATCCTCCACTTCCGCGCCCGCGCCGTGGCCGCCCTTGAGCCAGACCGCCTCGGCGCCCAGCTCGAACCAGGGCCGGGCCAGGCCGGCGGGGCCGGCCTCCGCGCCGGACAGGGCCGCGGCCTCCGGCAGGTTGGGGCACACCACCCAGCCGCCGGTGCCCAGCAGGGTTTCCGCCATGGCGCGCAGGCCCAGGGCGGAATGCAGGCCCACGCCGGAGGTGGGGGCGAGGATGGGATCCCAGATGCGCGCCGCCGGGGCCAGGGCCGCCACCCGGGCCGCCAGGGCCCCCAAGGTGTGGGCGTCCAGGGCGCACAGGCCCAGTTTCACCCCCCAGGCCTGGGGCGGCGCCAGGTGCGGCGCCAGCGCCTCCAGGCGGGGCAGCGGGTCTGCCGGCGGCTGGATCGCCAGGCAGGCCTGGCCGTTCTGCACGGTCTCCGCGGTGCTGACCGCCATGGGCTGCACCCCCAGCGCGGCCAGGGTGATGACATCGCGCAGCAGGCCCGCCCCGGCGGACGGATCCATGCCGCCCAGGCAGAGGCCCACGGGCAGGGTCGGGGATGGGCCGGCCATGCGCCTCAAACCTTGCGGCGGGAGTCGATGATCTCCACGATGCGCAGGCCCAGGGAATCCTCGAGCACGGTCACTTCCCCCCGCATCACCGCGCGGCCCTTGCAGAGTACGTCCATGGGCTCGCCGGCGCTCTTCTTCAGCTCCACCAGGGAGCCCACGTCCAGGTCCAGCAGTTCGCGGATGGTCATGGTGGCGCTGCCCAGCTGGATCTCCAGCTTGAAACGGGTGTCGATGAAGGGCATGAATTCCGTGATCACCGATTCGAAGGTGAGCACGCGTTCAGTGTCCAGACGATCGTTCCGCTTCGCCATCACGGGGCCTTCCCTGGGGTTCCGTCCGTCAATAAACGGACGTCTATGATCCTATCGGCAATGCTTGTGCCAATCTGATTATTGCTGAATCGCCCAGTCCACCACCAGCACGTCCTTGATGGGCGGCTTGAGCGGCTTCCCGGATTTCCGGGCCTTTTCCATGACTTCCTTGGAACGGTGGTTGGCGAACTTGTCGTTGAGCTTGTCCTTGATCTCCTGGCGGATGGATTCCCGGGTCTCCACGTCGGACGCCTCGTCCACCGTCTTGCCGGAGATGGATTCCAGCACGATGGAGCGGATGACGCTGTTCTCCGGGGTGGGCTTTTCGCTGGTGGCGGCCCGGCCCAGGTCCGGGTCGCGGAACAGGACGTCCAGTTCGCACCGGAGGAAGGCGGTCTTGCGGGTGGAATCCAGGTTCACGATGAGGCCCTTGAGCTGCAGCACCGCGGGAGCGGCGGGGGCGCCTTCCTTGTCGCCCCCGCCCGCCTCGGGTTCATCCTCGTCGTCGTCCTGGCCGGCGCCGGCCTTGGCCTGCACCAGGGGCACTTCCGGGGCGGCCTGGGCCTTGCGCCCGGTGAACCACTTGTAGCCTACGAATCCGCCACCGCCAAGCACGCACAGCACGATCAGGGCGATCACCGCCATCAGAATCTTCTTCTTCAAGGAAACGCCTCCTTGGCTTTGGATGTGGTTGGGCAGTTCCGCCCCGGATCCATCTTATCGGAACGGGGATGGCCGCAACACATACTTGCAAGGGGCCGCTATGCCCCCTGGGGGGCGGAATCCATTGCAGCCGGTATTTTGCGTGGCCGAATTCACCGGAGCGCCCCCGGTCAGCCCCTTTCCGGTTTAGAGCTCCAGCAACTATTAATTAATCCTTTTCCGTTCGGATGTTCCCCGGCCGGGTAAACGGCAGGCGGCCCGGAATCCCGGGCCGCCTGGAGTGTTGAAAATCTTAAGGTAGCTTACTTCTTCTTCTTGCCACCCTTACCGTTGACGTCGTCAGCCAGCTTTTTGCCGGGCTTGAACTTGGCGACCTTCTTGGCGGCGATCTTGATCTTCGACCCGTCGCGAGGATTGCGGCCCGTGCGGGGTCCGCGGGTGGCGACGGAGAAGGTTCCGAAGCCAACCAGGGTCACCTTGTCGCCGGCGCGCAGGGCGGCGGAGATGCTGGCGATCGTGGTATCCAGGGCGGCGGCGGCCTTGGACTTGTTGATGTCAGACTTCTCAGCGATGGCGCTGATCAGTTCGGCCTTGTTCATGGAAACCTCCGAAAAGGGGAATTGTATCCCCGGTGGAATGAAAACGGTGGAACCAGGTTTGGGAACCCCCACCGACACTCGACTTTCAAGAGATGATTACTCTGAAACCCCTATGGATTCTAGACTTCAACTTAACTACCTGCAGGTTAGGCCTGGGATGTATAGCCGTCAAGGTTTTCCGGATATTTTTTTTAGGAGAATGGCTACCCTTGCACCTCTAGCCCAGGCGCCGGCACCCGGATCGGCTCCCGGCAGCCCCTTGCGCTCCCTGGAAATGTTGAAAGGACTGTCTCATATGGGTTCCAGCCGGGGAGCTGGCGGAAATCCCAATGGCACCGGCCATCGACCGGGGCGACTGCCAGGAAGCGTAGAATGGGCGGATGGCGAACCCCTACTTCCTGCGTGTGGCCTACGTCGGCACCGACTTTTTCGGCTGGCAGATCCAGACCAGCCTGCGCAGCGTCCAGGGCGAGCTGTGGAAGGCGCTCCAGACCTTCGAGCCCGGCGCCCCCATGCCCGCCGGCACCGGCCGCACCGACGCGGGAGTGCACGCCCGGGCCCAGGGGGTGCTGGTCCTGCTGGGCCGGGCCTGGGAGCCCTACCGGCTGCTGGCCGCCCTCAACGCGCACCTGCCCTGGGACGTGCGGGCCATGGCGGCGGAGCCGGCGCCGGACGGTTTCTTCCCCCGGGCCCACGCCGTGGCCAAGCGCTACGTCTATCGCATCCAGGAAGGCCCGGCCGCCGATCCGTTCCAGCACCTGCGGCGCTGGCACGTCTACGGCGCCGAGCCCCTGGACCGCGCGGCCATGGCCGCCGCCGCAGCCCACCTGGAGGGCGCCCATGACTTCTCCAGCTTCCGGCACTCGGAATGCGCGGCGCTCACGCCGCACCGGACGGTGTACCGGGCCGCGCTGGAGGGCGACGGGGCGGCCCTGGACCTGGTGTTCGAAGGCAACCGCTTCCTTATGCATATGGTGCGGATCATGGCCGGCACCCTGGTGGAGGTGGGCAAGGGGCGCTTCCGGGCCGGAGACCTGCCCGGCATCCTGGAGGCCCGGGACCGGCGCAAGGCGGGGATCACCGCGCCGCCCCACGGGCTTTGCCTGGAGCGGGTGTGGTACCAGCGGCGCTGGGGAATCGGGGAACCCTCGCCCTGGCCGGAAGATCCGCCCCGGGCCGACCAGCCGTAGCGGAGCATGCTCCGCAACGGCTGCTACTGCAGTTTGGACATTTGGTCCGGTCCAATCATTCCCTGCCGGTGGCTCCGGAATCGTTCGTTCCGGTCCCCCGGGTTCGCGCCGACCCATTTTGAGTCCCCCGGCCAGGCGCCGACCCACGCTTACGCTTCGGACTTTCCGTCCTCGCAAGCTGCGGGCGGAAAATCCGAAGCGTTTGCCGTCCTCCAATCGGCTGAACACCCCGTGGTACGGCCTGTTCACGCGGTGCTATTT
>JARLGP010000166.1 GCA_031292735.1 Holophaga sp. | reverse complement strand
GGTGCCGGTGGCGCCCTGGTTCCCGGCCCTGGCGCCCATTCCGCTGCAGTGCCCCAGGCCGGGCTGGGAGGGCGTGGCCCTGCGCGACGGCACCCTGAGCCTGCGGGCGGGGCCGACGGGCCGCCAGCTGGCCGCCCATGGCGGGGACATCCTGTTCACCCGCGCCGGCATCACCGGCCCGGCTGCGCTGGAGCTGAGCGGCCCGGCGGAGGCGGCCCGGCGTTCCGGGGCGGCCTGGCTGAGCTACGCCCTGGCCGCGCCGGAAGAGGCGGAGCTGCTGGCGCTGCAGTCCAGCCACCCGCACCTGGCGGCCCGCACCTGGATGCAGCGCTGGCTTCCCGAGCGGCTCTGCGGGCCGGCCCTGGAGGCGGCGGGGCTGCCCGCGGACCAGCGGCTGAAGGACCTGCCCCGGGCCGGGCGCAAGGCGCTGCTGGCGCTGGTGCGCGGCTTCCCGCTGGGCGAGCCGGGGCCGGTGGATCTGGCCCGGGGCGAGGTGAGCGCCGGCGGCGTGCGGCTGGAGGCGGTGGAGCCCGGCACCATGGCCCTGAAGGGCTGGGACAACCTGCGGGTGTGCGGGGAGCTGCTGGACCTGGACGGGCCGGTGGGCGGCTACAACCTGCAAGCCGCCTTCAGCACCGGCTACGCGGCCGGGTCCTAGGCCTTGGTGTTCTTGAACTGGGCGATGATGTCGTCCACCGACTGCTTGTTGCCGTCGGCCTCCAGGGTGGTGTCGAAGATGTGCTCCTGGGTGGCGATGATCCGCTTCTCGAAGATCTCCGGTTCCGCCGTCGCGGGGGCGGCGCCGTCCATGCCGTTGATGTGGAAGATGTCCAGCAGCCGGTTGAGGCCTTCCTTGAACTGCTTGAGCAGCATCACCACCTTCTCCACCTTCTGCCGGGTGATGTCCTGGAACTGGAGGGTGTTGAGGATCTCGAAGGCCTCGTCGGAAACCACCCCCAGGGGCGCCATGCAGGGCGCCAGGTCGACGGCCGGGGGCGCCGGCACCAGCTGCTGGGCGAAGATGAATTCCAGGATCTCCTGGGCCAGCTGGACCGGGTCGGCGCCTTCGCCGGCGCGGGTGAGGAAGGCGTCCATCTGGGCCTGGAAGCCGGCCTGGGCCTCCCGGGTCGCTTCCATCGCCTTGGCCGCGGTCTTCACCGCGGCGCTGGCCTGGTCGCTGGCGGCCATGAGCGCGTCCAGCCGGTTCATGACGTTCTGGGTGGCCACTTCGGTGTCGGCGGTGATGGCGTCCAGCTGGGCGGCCAGCTCGGGCACCTGGGTGCTCTGGTGCTTCACCGAGGTGTCCAGCTGCTGAAGGTTCATCAGGGTGGTGTTGATGCTGGTCACCAGGGCCCCCAACTCGCCCTTGGCCTGGATGTCGATCTGCTGGAACACCCGGCCGTTGGTCATGTCCTCCGCGGCCTGGGCCAGCCGGGAGAGGCTCTGCTGGGACCCCTCGTGCAGCTCGCCGCGGATCAGCTCGATGAGGTTCTGCAGCGTGTCCAGACGGTTGTCCAGGGCTTCGCTGCGCTCGCGGAACTCCTTGAGCATGTTCTCCGGCTGCAGGTCATCTTGCTGACTGGATTCCTGGCTGGATAAGGATTCCTCGGGTTCCATGGGATGCCCCCAATGTTGTGGACTGAGTTCAGAGTGCGGGCCGGATGCCTACGAAGACGCCTTCGGGCAATTCCCACGATTGCATAAGTTCCCGTGAAATACCAATCGTCTGATCGGACATTCCCTTCACGAACTGCACTTCGGCAAGCACGGAACCCCGGGGCCAGACGATGCGCAGATGGCCGATCGGGTTGGCGCCATAAGGGCCCATGGCCAACCAGTGGGCCTCGTGGAGCTTGGCCACCTTCACCCGTTCGCCCTTCTTGAAAAAACTGTTCCGCGCGGTGGTCACCGCCACCGAGACGGTGGGCTTGAGCAGGGCAAGCCGGCCGGCGGCCTGGAGGGTGGCGCACACCTGCAGCACGCACACGTCGCCCAGGCCGGAATCGGCGATGATCTCCTGGAAGGTGCGATAGCCGTCCAGGAAGGCGAGCGTCCCGCGGTCCTCGGCGAAGATCCGCACGTCCTTGGTCAGCTGGGGTTCCTTCAGGGTGGGCCAGGGCACCAGGCTCAGGTCCGGGAAGATGCCGGAAAGGTGCTTGCGGGAATCGGTGGTGCGGGCCGCCTCCATGAGCAGGTCCGGCACCGAGCGCTTGATGGACGCCGACGCCTGCACCGCAGTGGTGATGAATTCGAACCCGCCCTGGTCCCATTCCAGGATGTCGAAGGCGGCCGACTCGCCCTGGGCCTTGGCGGTCTCCGCATGGATCACTTCGCCGTTCTGCACGTAGAGCACGCCGTTGTGCTTGCCCCGGGTGACCAGCAGTTCGCCGGTCTTGCGGTTCGCGTGGAGCAGCTGCAGGACGTCCACCAGGGAGATGCTCTGCAACTTGCCGCGCAGGGTCGACATCAGCGGCCTCTCCCGGAACCGGCGATCATGCCAGGCCTTCGTTGGTGAGCGCGAGCATCTCGCGCACCGCCCGCTCCATGCCCACCAGGACCGCCCGGCCGATGATGCTGTGCCCGATGTTCAGCTCCTCGATCTCGGGGATGGCGGCGATGGGCCCCGCGTTCTGCAGGTTGAGGCCGTGCCCGGCCAGGACCTTCAGCCCCAGCCTGGCGCCGAGCCGGGCCGCCTCGCGCAGGCGGGTCAGTTCGGTGGCGGGGTCGGAGCCCGGGGTCAGGTCGGCGTAGCCGCCGGTATTGAACTCCACGGCGTCGGCCTCCAGCTTGGCGGACATCTTGAGCTGCTCGGGCTGGGGATCCACGAACAGGCTCACGCGGATCTGGGAGGCGTGCAGCTCGCGGATGGTCTGGCGCAGGTGGGCGTGCAGGAAGACCACGTCGAGCCCGCCCTGGGTGGTGGGCTCCTCGCGGGTTTCCGGCACCAGGGTCACCCAGGCCGGCTTGATGGCGATGGCCGATTCCAGGCCGTCGGCGGTGGCGGCCACCTCGATGTTCAGGGGGATCGCCAGCACTTCCCTGAGCAGGCGCGCGTCGCGCTCCTGGATGTGCCGGCGATCGGCGCGCAGGTGGACGGTGATCCCGTGGGCCCCGGCGCTCTGGGCCAGCAGCGCGGCGGCCACCGGCTCCGGCTCATGGCCTCCGCGGGCCTGCCGGAGGGTGGCCACATGGTCGATGTTCACGCCGAGCCTGGCTGGCACAGGGGACTCCTGGAACGAAAAATCGGATTGGACACTAGGCTAGCACTAAATGGCAAGGTCCGTTCGGGCCGCGCGTTCCAGGTCGGTCAGGGCCTGGTTCATGAGGCCGGTTTCCTTGGCCTCCACCATGAGCCGCAGTTTGGGCTCGGTGCCGGACCAGCGCACCACCATCCGCAAGGCGCTGCCATGGCTGGTTTCCAGGTGGCGGATGGTCTCCACCAGGTGTGGGCAGGCCTCCACCGGACGCCGGTCGCTGGCCAGGATGTTCACCAGGCGCAGGGGCCAGGGCCGGAACAGCCAGGACCAGCGTTCGGCCCGGTCCCGGTGCAGCAGGGCGCCCAGCACCGCCAGGGCGGTGGCCATGCCGTCGCCGGAGGGCCCCACGTGCTTCTGCACGATGTGGCCGGAGGCCTCGGCGGCCAGGTCCCAGCCGCGCCGGGCCAGCTCCCGCAGCATGTGCTTGTCGCCCACCGGGGTGCGCACGAAGGGGATGCCAAGGCCCCCCAGCGCCTCTTCCAGGCCGCCGTTGCTCATCACCGTGCCCACCACCCCGGGCAGGGGCCGGCCGCTGCGGTGCAGGTCCTGGGCCAGCAGCCAGAGCAGCTGGTCGCCGTCCACCAGGGCGCCCTGGCCGTCCACCACCAGGCAGCGGTCGCCGTCGCCGTCGAAGGCGAAGCCTGCGTCGGCGCCCAGCTGGACGACCTTGGCGGCCAGCTGCTCGATGTGGGTGGAGCCGACCCCCACGTTGATCCGGGCGCCGTCGGCCGGCACCCCCAGCCAGTGGATGCCTTCGCCCCGGAACAGCAGGGGGGCCCAGGGGGCGGTGGCGCCATGGGCGCAATCCATCACCAGGTTGAGCCCGGCCGGCAGGTCCAGCCCGCCCAGCTGGCGGATGTAGGCGTCGGTGACGGCGCCCTGGATGGGCAGCGGGCGCGGGGCCATGGGCCGGACCGGAAGGCGCTCGAACACCGCCTCCAGGGCGGCCTCGTCCTCTTCGCAAAGCTTTTCGCCGTTGCCGTCGAAGCCCTTGATGCCGTTGTCCTCGGGCGGGTTGTGGCTGGCGCTGAGCACCATGCCCCAGGCCTTGGGCCGGGTGGAGGCGGCGTGGGCCACCGCCGGGGTGGGCACCAGGCCCAGCACGCACAGGCGCAGGCGGCCGTCCAGCCCGGCCACGAAGGCCCGGGCCATGGGCTCGGAACTGAGCCGGGGATCCCAGCCGATGACCAGCTCCTCGATGCCCCGGGCGACGGCCACCTGGGCCCAGGCCTCGCCCCAGCGGGTCACCTCTTCCAGGGTCAAGGGCGGGGCGAAGGCGCGCCCACGAATTCCATCCGTACCGAAATAACGCAATTCCATGACTACCCTTTTGTCAGGCCACGCGGTGGCTGCGGAACACCCGGTAGCCCATGGCCATGGCCTCCCGGTGGGCCTGGGCGGTGAGCACGTCCCGCTGGCCGGCCGGCAGATCGGGGCTACCGGCCCGCCAGGCCAGGAAACGTTTGCGCGAAATGCCGATGCAAAAGCGCTCCACCGGCCAGTCCAGGGCGGCGGGCAGGCCGGGCAGCGCCTGCCAGAGGGCCTGGTCGCCGGCATAGGAGGTGCCGAAGCCGAACCCGGGGTCCAGCAGGATCCGCTCGGGGGCGATGCCGGCCCGCAGCAGCCGGTCGCGCACGGCAACCAGTTGGCGGATGCAGGCCGCGGGCTCCTCCGGAGCGGGCAGGCCGTAAGCGGGCATGTCCAGGGAGCCGTCCGTCATCCGGCTGCGCATGGCGATCAGGCCGCAGGCGCTGGACTGGGCCAGGCCGAGCAGCTCCGGATCGCTGAAGCCGGTGACGTCGTTGAGAATGGCTGCCCCGGCCCGCAGTCCGCGGGCGGCGGTGAGCGGGTGCCGGGTGTCCAGGCTCAGGGGCACCTGGGGCAGTTCGGCCCGGAGGACGGCCAGCACCGGCTCCAGCCGGGACCATTCCTGGTCGGGGCCGACCGGGGCCGCGCCCGGACGGGTGCTTTCCGCCCCCAGATCCAGCACCGCGGCCCCCTGGCGCGCCAGCAGGCGCCCCTGGGCCACGGCGGCGGCCGGTTCCAGGAACCGGCCGCCGTCGCTCATGGAGTCCGGGGTGACGTTGACGATCCCCAGGAACAGCGGCGCCGTGAGCGCAACCGGGCCAAGCCCGGTATGCCAGAGGGCGCTGATCGCTGGGGCGCTGGTCATGCCGGGCTGAGGGCGGGGCTCAACCCGGAGGCGTCGGGGGGCGTGTCCAGGTTCTGGGCGGGGGGCTCCGCGGTGACCGGCTTGGGCGGCAGGATCTGGCCGTTCATGAGCAGCACCACGTCGTTGGCGTCCAGGGTCTCGCGCACCAGCAGGGCTTCGGCCAGGCCGGCCAGGATCTCCCGCTTTTCCTGGATGATGGTCTTGGCCCGGTGGTAGTTGCGCATGACCAGGTCGTGCACCTCGGCGTCGATGACCCGGGCGGTGTCGTCGGAGAAGTCCCTGCGCTGGCTGAAGTCCTTGCCCAGGAACACCTCGTGCTCGCCCTGGCCGAAGCTGAGCGGGCCCAGCTTCTCGCTCATGCCGTAGTCGCAGACCATGCGCCGGGCGATGGCGGTGGCGCGCTCGATGTCGTTGGAGGCGCCGGTGGAGACCCGGTCGAAGAAGGTCTCCTCGGCCACGCGCCCGCCCATGAGGATGGCGATCTCGCCTTCCATGTGCTCGCGGGTGGCGGAGTAGCGGTCGCGCTCAGGCAGCTGCCAGGTGACGCCCAGGGCGCGGCCCCGGGGGATGATGGTGACCTTGTGCACCGGGTCGGCCCCGGGGATGGTGGCGGCCACCACCGCGTGGCCGGCCTCATGGTAGGCGGTGTCGCGCTTGTCCTCGTCGGTCATGACCATGCTCTTGCGTTCGGAGCCCATGAACACCTTGTCCTTGGCCTGCTCGAAGTCGATCATCTCCACCCACTTCTTGCTGGTGCGGGCGGCGTACAGGGCGGCCTCGTTGCAGAGGTTGGCCAGGTCGGCGCCGGCGAAGCCCGGGGTGCCGCGGGCGATGACTTCCAGGTCCACGTCGGGGGAGAGGGGGATCTTGTCGGCGGTGTGGACTTTCAGGATCTCGAACCGGCCCTTGAGGTCGGGGCGGTCCACCACCACCCGGCGGTCGAAGCGGCCGGGACGGAGCAGGGCGGGGTCGAGCACGTCGGGGCGGTTGGTGGCGGCGATGAG
>JARLGP010000027.1 GCA_031292735.1 Holophaga sp. | reverse complement strand
GTGATCGGCCCGCTGGTGGAGGTGCCGGCGCTCATCGGGCTGGTGAATGTCGCCTTGTGGTTGCAGAAGAAGTGGTATCCCGATGAAATGGGCGTCCCGGCGAGGGACGGCGGCGCCGAGCCGCAGGAGGCGCCATGACCCTTCGCACACGCCAGACGTCTCATGGAACGGGCCGAACGGGAGGCCGGGAACCGGCCCCTGCTGCTGAAGACCCAGACCATCGGAGCATGGGTGGAACGGCGCGGCTACCGTCACGCCGGGCTGGCGCAGATCCCGGAAAGCGTTCGGACCACCACGGAATTCCAGGGCTCGCTCTGTTCGTGCTGTCCGGCCTATATCAAGGGAGGGGACGCCGGGGCGCCCCCTCCCGGTTGCGCCTGACCGGTTTCAGAACCGGCTGAAATCCGAAGGGCTGGGCTTGGTTCCATGGCCCAGCGGGTGCCGGGTGAGGGCAGCCGCCGGGACGGGGACCCTGGGGGCAGGCTTTCGCGCGGCGCCCGTCTGCTGCCCGGGGGCTTCGGCGAGGGTGAAGAAGGCCATCAGGGCCTGGAGCTCCATGGACTGCGCGTTCACTTCCTCGGAGGTGGAGGCCAGCTCTTCCGAGGCGGCCGCATTCTGCTGGACCGCCTGGCTGATATGGCTCATGGCGGTGCCGACCTGGCCCATACCGGAACTCTGCTCTTCCGAGGCGGCCGTGATCTCCTCCACCAGGTCCGCCGTCTTCTGGATCGAAGGGACGATGGCCTCCAGGAGGGTTCCGGCCCGCTCCGCCAGGCCGACGCTGTGGCTGGCCAGCTGGCTGATCTCCTCGGCGGCCACCTGGCTGCGTTCGGCCAGCTTGCGCACTTCCGCGGCCACCACGGCGAAGCCCTTGCCGTGCTCTCCGGCCCGGCCGGCCTCGATGGCGGCGTTCAAGGCCAGCAGGTTGGTCTGGTAGGCGATCTCGTCGATGATGGCGATCTTCTTGGCGATCTGCTGCATGGCGGTGACCGTCTCGCGCACCGCCTGGCCCCCCTCCACGGTCTCCCGGGCGGTCTTCTTGGCGATCTCGCCGGTGACCTTGGCGTTCTCGTTGTTCTGGGCGATGGAGGCGGTCATCTGCTCCATGGAGGCGCTGGTCTCCTCGACGCTGGCCGACTGCTCGGAGGCGCCCTGGCTCAGGGTCTGGGCGGTGGCGCTCACCTGCTCGGACGCCGCGACCATGTTCCGGGAGGCTTCCAGCACGTCCCCGATGGTGGCCGCCAGCTTGTCGATGGTGGTGTTGGCGGCCACCTTCATGCGGTTGAACTCGCCCGGCAGATCCACGTTGACCCGGTCGGTGAGGTCGCCCCGGGCGGCCGCCTCCAGCACCCGCACCATGGTTTCGACCGTCACGTTGAGCCCGCTCACGGTGTTGTTGACGGCGGTGCGGAGCGCCTGGAAATCGCCCCGGTACTCGGGGATGATCCGGCTGCCGAGGTCGCCCTTCTCCACGGCGGCCATGACCTGGCGCACCTCGTTGATGGGCCCCATGACCAGGTCGAGGGTCCCGTTGATGCCCTGCACGATCTTGCTGAACTCGCCCTGGTGGCGGGTGGCGTCGGCGCGGGTGGCCAGCTTGCCGTCCACGGCGGCCTGGCTGAGCATGGCGGTCTCGTCGATGAGCCGCTTCAGCGCCTCCATCATCATGATGAAGGCCGGCATGAGACGGTCGTCCTCGCAGCGCCGGCCGATGGCGCGCAGGGCTTCCAGCCTGGAGATGTCGCCCTTGGCGACCTCTTCCGTCAGCTCGGCAGTCGCCGTCGTTTGTCCGGCCAGCCGGTTCAGGGCCTCCTTGAGGTCGTTCCAGATGCCCCGGTATTCCTTGGTCATCCGGACCTTGGAATCGTTGATCATCAGGCGCTCCAGGGTGGCCATCACATCGTTCACCGGGGCCGCCGTGGTCGCCATCAGCTGGTTCATGCCCTTGATGATTTCCCGGTAGGTTCCCCGGAAGGCGGTTTCGTCGCCGCGCAGGGTCAGGTCGCCGTTCAGCGCGCCCTGGACCATGAGCAGGATCTGGCGTTCCATGCCTTCCACGGCCTCGGCCATGGCCAGGGCGGCGGGCATGATCTTGTCCTGGTCGGAACGGCGGCCCACCTTGCGGAGCCCGTCCAGCTGCTTCAGGTCCCCTTCCGCCATCCAGGTGAACACGCTCTGGACGCCCAGCAGCCGGTCCCGGACCACGTTGACGCTGTCGGCGAAGGACTGGAAGTCGCCCCGGAAGGTTCCGGTCATCTGGTTGGTGTAGTCATTGACGGCCAGGCGGGCCAGGATGGCCTGGGCCGCTCCCAGGGGCGAGGCCACCGCTTCCATGGTCTGGTTGAGGCCCTGCACGACCTTGGCGAACTCCCCATGATGGTGGGTGACATCGGCGCGGGCGCTCAGGCGGCCCTCCACGACGGCCTGGCTGACCATGGCGGTCTCTTCGATGAGCCGCTTCAGTGCCTCCATCATCATGATGAAGGCCGGCATGAGGCGGTCGTCCTCGCAGCGCCGGCCGATGGCCTGCAGGGAGCCCAGTCTGGAAATGTCGCCCTTGGCGACAGCTTCGGTCAGCTCGGCGATCGCAGTGGTTTGCCCGGCCTGACGGTTCAGGGCCTGCTTGAGGTCGTTCCAGATGCCCTTGTACTCCGTGGTCACCCGGACCTTGGAATCGTTGATGGTCAGGCGCTCCAGGGTGGCCGTCACCTCGTTAATCGGGGCCGCCGTGGCCGCCATCAGCTGGTTCATGCCTTTGATGATCGACTGGTAGGTGCCCCGGAAGGCCGTTTCGTCCCCGCGCAGGGTCAGGTCGCCGTTCAGCACGCCCTGGACCATGAGCAGGATCTGTTGTTCCAGGCCTTCCACCGCATCGTCCATGGCCAGGGCGGCGGGCATGATCTTGTCCTGTTCGGAACGGCGGCCGATCTTGCGGAGCACGGCCATCTGCTTCAGGTCGCCTTCGGCCATCCAGGTGAACACGCTCTGGACCCCCAGCAGCCGGTCCCGGACCCCGTTGACGCTGTCGGCGAAGGACTGGAAGTCGCCCCGGAAGGTTCCGGTCATCTGGGTCGTGTAGTCGTTGACCACCAGGCGGGCCAGGACGGCCTGGGCCGCTCCCAGCGGGGAGGCCGCGGCCTCCAGGGTCTGGTTGAGACCCTCCACGACCTTGCCGAACTCCCCTGGATGGCCGGTGAGGTCGGCCCGGGCGGCCAGGTGGCCTTCGGCGGCCTCCCGGGCCAGGTGGTGGGCTTCGGTGCACAGGTTCTGGAGCGACCCGGTGACCTGGACCAGGGCGGCTGCCAGCTCGTCCTGGGCGTCCCGGGCCTGGACCTGGGTGGTCAGGTCGCCGGCCGCGATGTGCTGGAGGGTTCCCGCCACGCGGGTCTGGAGATCCTCGGCCAGGGCATCCAGCGTGCGGCCCAGGTCGCCGAGCTCGTCCTTCCGGTCCAGCCCCGCGCGCTGGCCCAGGTGCCCCATGGACAGTTCCTTCGTCATCCGCTGCAGCTCGGCCAGGGGAGCCGTCAGGCTGCGAACCAGCACGATGCCCAGCACCAGGACCAGCAGCGCGCCCACCAGGGCGGCGACCACGACGCTGGGCCGGGCGTTGCCCGCCAGGGAGTAGGCGAAGCCGGCCTCCAGCAGGACGATGAGGGCCGCGGCCGCGAAGCCGCAGACGAGCCGGGAGCCGATCTTGAGGTTGTCGATGGCTTGCATGGAGCCCTCCCTGGTGAATGCGGACAAAAGGTTTAACTCTTTCAGATGGGCCGCTTCGTCTGCCAGGACCGTTTTCCAGGCCTTCCTGGTGCGAATCGGGGCCCAATCCACGATGATCGTGGTCACTTTACCACGAGTGCATCAGGCCTCCCCGGGGATCAGCGCCTTTTTGATGGGGGCCTTCCCAATCTCTTCCACCAGGCTATCCCCGGACCCTCCTCCTAGGAAGAACTGGACGAGCAAGAACTCGAGGAGGAGGAATGGGGGGCCTGCGCCCCGCTGGCGGCCGGGCCCGCCTCCCGCTTTTCCTCCTTGGATTCCTCCTTGGATTCCGCCGTCGGCGCGGGCGGAGCGTCGGCGGTGGCAGCGCCCGTCCCCAGCCAGCCTTCCGGAAGGTCGATGCGCACAAGGGCGTTGTTCCTGCCCACCATGGCCATGTCACCGTTGACAGCCAGGAACCGAGGACCTGAGAAGGCCGCGCAATCCGCCATAGGCAAGTCCGGCGAGAACACCCTCAAGGGCATGGATAAACGGTCCTCATCGCCGGTCCATCGGTTCTCGCTTTTCATGTATCCGAATACGGCACGGAGGGTGCGGGTGACGGGATCGAAGGCCCGGACGGAACCATTGCCACGCTCCGCGATGTAGAGGATGCCCCTGTGAAAATACATGCCTTCGGGATTGGCCAGGCACCCCGTCCCCAGGGGGACCACTTCCCCCTCCAGGGCGTTCTCGGAAAGGCAAACGATCTGGTTCGGAACGCCAAGCACCGTCGTCACCACACCGCTGGCGGTGATTTGCCGGATGGCGTGACCGTACTTGGTGTACATGTCCCCCGTCTCAGGGTTCAGCACGAGGCCTTTGGGCAGCGGATCGATCCAGACCCCGCTCCAGGTGTTCCCGCCCCACCATCCGGGTTGTTCTTTCACCAGGCACGTCACCGGGGTGACCAGGCCCTCCCCGGAAATCCGCCGGATCCCCGCCGCCTTCTCCCCACCCTCGGCCACGAACAGGTTGCCCTCCCGATCCAGGGCGAGGCCGGTGATGCGATCGAAGCTGGCCTCCAGGGCCCGCGCCGGCTTCATGAACTCCTTTGAAGCCGCCCAGGTGCCGGCGATGGGCGTTACCGTGCCGTCCGGGGCCAGCTCGCAGATGACGTTGACCTGGTCTTCGGGCCGCGGCGGGAGGGTGCTCAGCGCCACGACCATGCGCCAGGGCTTGTCCGGGGCGGTTCCGGGGGCCCGGACCGCCAGGGCGGTGCATTCCACCTTGGGAAAGGCCTCGGGCGAAGCGAATGGCATGTCGGCTGCAAGGCGACCCTGGAGGGGGAGCCGGGCCACGCTGCCGGGCCCGGCCACGACCAGGATCCCGTGGCTGTCATTCACCAGATAGCACTGGTTCAGGGGGCCGGCCTGGACATCGTCCACGAAATGGATGTCATGGGTGGAATGGCCATAGTGGTTGCAGAAGGGCAGATCCGCATATGGAGTCATCGCCGGCACCAGGGCTGCCTTGTAGGGTTCCATGGGGCCCCGGGGCTCCGAAAGCACCTGGGGTGCCTTGGGGTGGGGCAGCACCGTGAGGGCGCAGACCCCGGACACCCCCGTGGCGGCATCCGTGGCCTGGATGTGCACGGTCTGCCGGATCAGGACCGTGGGGGCCTGGAAGACATTTCTCGCCCCCGTGCGGATGCCCGTGAAGGCTCCGCCGAGGGGCTCCCGTACGGACCAGGTCCAGACATGGGGCAGCCCGTCTCCATGGATCACTTCGAGCCTGCAGGTCTTCCCGGAAGGCACGGCGTTCCGGCTGCTGACGATGACCGCGCCCCTGGGCGCCACCGCGATGGGGCATTCGCCCTGCTCCCCCGGGACATCCCTGACCCGGGCCTGCACATGGCAGATGGCGGGGGCGGTCACGGTCGGCGCGCGGAAGAGGATCCTCGGTCCCTGGGTGGCCACCACGAATTCGCCCCCGTCCCCGGTGCGGATGGACCATTCCCACACCGCGTCCCCGGGAAGGCTGCTGTATGCGGTGATGGCGCACACCTCACAGGATTGCAGCGAGACCGCTTCGCACCTCATGGTGACATGGGCGTGAACGAGGCCGCCGGCGGTGGCCAGGGCCATAAGCAGGATGCCCCTCAAGGGCTTGAACGAAGGAAAGGTGGGATGGACCAAGGCTGCTCCGGATTGAACGTGCTATGCTATAAAGTGATTATTTTTTGGCAAAGGTTCCCCCGCCCGGCCGGGGCTTGGCCGCCACCCGGGTAAACACCATGATCTAGAGCTATTTGCGGCTATACGGGCATGCGTGCCCAGCCCAAGACCGTTCGGGCGGGAGCTGGTTTAAAAAGTAGAATTTATTAATTTTGACGCACTCCCCCGCTTCCCCGGTCCGAACAGCCGGGGACCCTGTAGCGCCGCCCCGGCTCAGCGCTTCAGTTCCGGTTCCAGCAGCTTCCATACGTTGCCCGCCACCCGGCGCGCCCCTTCGGCGTTGGGGTGGATGCCGTCCTCCTGGTTGAGCCCGGGGGCCATGGCCACGCCTTCCAGCAGGAAGGGCAGGAACGGCAGCCGGTATTCCTTGGCCAGGCGGGGAAACAGGCTCCGGAACGCTTCCCGGTAGTCCTTGCCATAGTTCTCCGGCAGCATGGCCCCGGCCAGGATCACCCGGGTGCCCTCCCTGCGGGCCCGGTCCAGGATGGCCCGGAGGTTCTTCTCCAGTTCGGCCACGGGCAGGCCGCGCAGGCCGTCGTTGGAGCCGATGCACAAAAAGATCAGCTGTGGTTTTTGCCGGTAGATGAAGTCCAGGCGCGCCCGGGCGCCGGCGCTGGTGTCGCCGCTGACGCCGGCATTGACCACCTTCCAGCCCAGGCCGGCGGCGCGGATCCGGGCCTCCAGCAGGCTGGGGAAGGCCTCCTGGCGGGCCAGACCGTAGCCGGCGGTGAGGCTGTCGCCCAGGAACACCACCGTGCGCTGGGCCTGGGCCGCCGCCGGGACCTGGGCGGTCACCGAGAGCAGGGCTGACAGGGCCAAGGGCTGCAACATCATGCCCAAGTCTACCGGGCTCCGG
>JARLGP010000165.1 GCA_031292735.1 Holophaga sp. | reverse complement strand
TCCTGGAGCACCCGCAGCAGCTTCACCTGGAGCGGCAGCGGGATCTCCCCGATCTCGTCCAGGAAGATCACCCCGCCCTCCGCCTCCTCGAACAGCCCGCGTTTCATGCCCACCGCCCCGGTGAAGGCGCCCCGCTCGTAGCCGAACAGCTCCGATTCCAGCAGCGCCTCCGGCAGGGCCCCGCAGTTCACCGGCACGAACGGCCCCTTGGCCCGGTCGGAATAGCGGTGGATGAGCCGGGCCACGATCTCCTTGCCGGTGCCGCTTTCCCCGGTGATGAGCACGGTGGTGTTGACCCGGGCGATCTTGCCCACCAGGGCCTGGACCTTGCGGATGGTTTCGCCCACCCCCACCAGGTCGCCGATGTCCGCGGCCTCCTGGGCCGGCGGCGCCGGGACCGTGAAGATGCCCTTGAGCACCTTGGTGAGCTCGTGCAGGTCGTTCTTGGTCTTGGTGAGGAAGTCCACCGCCCCCAGGTTGAGCGCCTGCACGGTGGTTTCGGTGGTGGCGAAGGCGGTCATGATCACCACCGGAGTCTGCAGGTCGCGTTCCTTCATCCAGACCAGCAGGTCGATGCCGCTGCCGTCCTTGAGCCGCAGATCGGACACCACCGCGTCGAACGGTTCCGCCAGCAGCAGCCGCTGGGCTTCCGCCAGGGAGCCCACGGCCATGGTGTCGAATCCCTGGGGGCCCAAGCCGATCTGGAGAACGTCACGGAAACTGGGTTCGTCCTCCACCAGAAGCACACGTTTGAACGGCATGGTCGGATCCCTGCGGCAAGGAAGGTGGCTTTAGGCGACAGTATGTACCCTTTACCCTGGCCTTGGGAAACCCTTCCGTTGACGCTGTGGGCGGAATGGGGAACCATCCAAGACATGCGATTTCTTCTGAGCCGGACCGATGCCCTGGGCGATCTGATCGTCTCCCTGCCGGTCATGGCGCGGATTCTTTCGCGGCTGCCGGAGGCGGAGATCCACTGGCTGGTCCGGCCGGCCACCGCCCCGGTGCTGGCCGGCCTGGACGGGGTGACCGGCGTGCACCTGCGGTCCGGCGACCTGGAGATGGCGGAGCTCATGGCCCAGTTCCGCTTCGACGCCGTGCTCGCGCTGTCGCACCGGGACCCGCAGGTGATCACCGCGGCCCGCTCGGCCGGGGTGCCGATCCGGGTGGCCCGGTCCCGGGGCCGGCAGATCTGGCAGGCCAGCCACGTGCTGTGGAAGGGGCGCTACGGTTCCGGCCGCCACGAGGCCAGCAACATCCTGGATTTCCTCACCCCCTGGGGCTTCCAGGGCGGCGTCCCGGCGCTGCCGGAACTGGTGCTCACGCCGGCGGAACGCGAACAGGGGCGCGCCGACCTGGCCGCCGGGGACGATGCCCGGCCGGTGCTGGGCCTGGTGCTCCGGGGCAGCGGCTCCGGGGCCTTCCCGTCCCAGCCCTGGTGGGACCGGGCCGCGGCCACGGCGGAGGCCGCCGGCTGGCGGCCCCTGGTGCTCTCCCCGGCCGAGGACGGCCCGCTGCCGCCCGCCGATCTGCGCGGGCTCATGGGACGGCTCCAGGCCTGCGCCGCGGTGGCCGGCCCCAGCACCGGCCCGGTGCACCTGGCCGCCGCCCTGG
The DNA here is from genome assembly GCA_031292735.1 of Holophaga sp. The sequence continues at coordinate 25,625 of JARLGP010000165.1, read as the reverse complement.
CGGTCCCGGTGCTCTGCCTCATGGGCCTGCGCGTCCACCACGGCCCGGACCGCTGGGCCCCGCTGGGCCGGCGGGTGCAGGTGCTGCAGTACCCCGGCCCGGAAGCGGACCTGGCCGGCGGCATGGACCGCCTCGACCCGGCCGCCCTGCTGCCCCATCTCGCGCGGCTGACATGAACGAGGGGGGACCGCGCGGTCGCTACGCTCCCTCTCCGTCCCCCCTCGTGCTCCCCCACGAGGAGACCGGGCCAAGCCCGGTCTCCTCGCCGGGCATGATCCCCGAAGCCGCCACCTGGATCCGCTTCCCGCGGTTCGTGGGCGATGCCGCCATGCAGCTGCCCATCCTGCGCCTGCTCCGCAACCAGGGGGTGGGCCCGCTGGTGGTGTGGGGCCCGGCATCGACCGTGGCCCTGGTGGCGGACAACGAACTGGCCGACGCCGTGCTCCCGGACCAGGGCAAGCCCGGCCCCTGGGCCATGGCCGCCATCCTCCGGCGCTACCACGCCGCCCGTTCCATCCACTTCCCCAAGTCGCTGCGCCCGGCCCTGGCCGCCTTCCTGGCCCGGGTGCCGGAACGGATCGGGGTGAACGAAAGCCTGGCCGGATGCTTCAACACCCACAGCGGGCCGTTCTGGGCCGCCCAGGGCCCCTTCATGGCGCGCTACCACGCCGTGCTGGCAAGGCGTTGGCCCGGGCTGCCGCCCATGCCCTACGCCGATTACGCCCCGCGCAGCGACGTCCGGTTGCCGGTCGGACCCTACCTGTGCCTCATGCCGGGTTCCACCTGGCCCTCCAAGATCTGGCCCCGCGAACACTTCCTGGCCCTGGCCCGGCGCGCCCGGCTGGAAGGCCTGGAGGTGGCGGTGCTGGGCAGTCCCGGGGAGCAGGCCATCTGCGGCTACGTGGCCCAGGACGGCGCCAACAACCTTTGTGGCCAGACCAGCCTGGTGCAGGCCGCCGCCTGGCTGCGGGGGGCCCGGGCCGCCCTGGGCAACGATTCCGGCCTCAGCCATCTGGCCGCCGCCTGCAGCACCCCCACCCTGGCCCTTTACGGCGCCACCGACCCCGGCGGCAGCACCCCCTGGGGCCCGCACACCCTGGCCCTCCGCCTGGACGGCATCCCGTGCGCCCCCTGTTTCAAGCCGAATTGTTCCGTGGCGGGCCATCCCTGCCTGGCCGGGCTGGATCCCGACCGGGTCTGGAGCAGCCTTGCACCTTGGCTGCAGGCGTAATATACCCTTGAAAGAGGTTCCCATGCGCGTTCCCGCCCTCCTCCTCCTCGCTCCGGTTGTCTGCGTTGCCCAGGCCGCGCCGCACATCAGTTTCGAGGCCACCCACTTCGATTTCGGCAAGATCTCCGCCGACACCAAGGTCTCCCACCGGTTCAAGGTCACCAACACCGGCCAGGGCCCATTGAACATCACCCGGCTCAACCCGTCCTGCGGCTGCACCTCCACCGTCATCGGCAAGTGGACCCTGGCGCCCCAGGAAAGCACCGAGATCGAGGTGAGCTTCAACCCGGCCGGCTTCCGCGGCGTGTCCCGGAAGTCCATCCAGGTGATCTCCAACGACCCGGCCAGCCCCACCAGCACCCTCACCTTCGAGGCCGACGTGGTGCGGGAGATCATGCCTTCCACCGATTCCGTGTTCTTCCAGGACCTGGTCCGCAGCGTGCCCAGGAAGGCCTCGGTGAAGTTCAGCTCCGGCACCGAGCGTCCGGTGCAGCTCACCGACGCCAAGGCCCCCGGAGCGCCCTACCTGGCCACCGCCATGCGCAGGGACGGCCATGACGCCTGGGTGGACATCACCCTCGACGGGCGCAAGATCCCGGCCGGCCGCCAGATGGGCGCCGACGCGATCATCGTCCACACCGCCAATCCCAAGGTGCCTTTCATCACCGTCACCGTGCAGTGGGAGATGCGCGCCAGCGTCGTCGCCGAGCCGCTGCGGGTGGCCTGGTCGGAAACCACCGGCCAGGAACTGCACAGCCGGGTCGTGCTGAAGCAGGTGGACGGCAAGGCGTTCCGCATCCTTTCCTACAAGACCACCAACCCGCTGATCAGCGTCGACGGGGTGACCAAGGCCGCCGCCGCCCGCCACCAGTTCGACGTGGTGCTGGCGCCCGAGGCCAAGGCCGGCCTCTACACCGAAAAGGTCCTGCTCACCCTGGACGACCCCAACCAGCCCGAACTGGAGCTGCGGGTTTCCGCCTCCCTGCGCTGACGCCAGGGACGCGCATGGACCATCTGGACCGTCCGCGGCACACCCGTGCCGTCCTGGGCACGCTGCTGGCCGCCACCCTCTGGGGCGCCAGCTTCGCCGCCATGAAATTCGCCCTCCAGGCGCACCTGAGCGTGGGGCTCATGCTCGCCTCGCGGTTCGGGGTCGGCGCCCTCTGCCTGGGCGTGCTGATCGCCTGCCGGCGGGTGCCCGTCCGCAAGGCGGCGGTGGTGGACGGCCTCTGGCTGGGTCTGGTGCTCACCGCCGCGTTCTGGCTGCAGGCGGACGGCCTGCGGTTCACCAGCACCGCCAAATCCGGCTTCATCACCGGGCTCTACGTGCTGTTCACCCCGGCCATCGGCGTGCTGCTGGGGCACCGGCTCAGGCCGGCCCACGCCGCGGGCGCCCTGGCCGCCGCCGCCGGCCTGTACCTGCTGGTGCACGTTCCCGGGGCGGCGGCCGGCGGCTGGAACCGGGGCGACAGCCAGACCCTGGCCTGTTCCGTGCTCAGCGCCCTGCACATCGTCCTCACCGGCATCTTCTCCCGCCGCTCCAACGGCTGGGTGCTGGCGTTCACCCAGGTGGCGGTGGTGGCCGTGGCCTCCCTGGCCATCGCCGCCTGCCTCCCGGCCCCCTACGGGCTCCAGGGGGCCCTGGCGGCGCTGGCCCATCCGGCGGTCTGGATCACCCTGGGCTACCTGGGGGTGCTGGCCACCGCCACCGCGTTCTGGCTGATGATGACCCTGCAGGCCCACCTGGGCGCCACCGAAGCGGCCATCCTCTATTCCCTGGAGCCGGTGTTCGCCGCCCTGCTGGCCATGAGCGGGTGGGTGCCGGGCATCCGCGAGCAGCTGAGCCCCCTGCAGCTCACCGGCGGGGCCGTCATGGTCACCGCCATGGTGCTGGCCGAGCTGAGTCCGCGGACGCGGCGGCGGGGCCCAGGCCCAGGCGAGGCCGCCGAACCTGTGTCGGAGCCGGTCTAGTTCCGGTCCAGCACCACCAGGGTCACGTCATCGGAGAAGACCGCGGGCTCGTTGAAGGCGATGGCCTTTTCGATGATCCAGTCGGCTGCCGCCTCTCCGTCTGCCGGCAGCTCCCCGCAGATCTCCAGCAGGCCCTCCTCCCCCAGGTAGCGCCGGTCCTCCCGCTCCACCTCCACCAGGCCGTCGGTGTAGAACACCAGGCGATCGCCCGCCTCGAACGGACAGACCTGTTCCGTGAAGGGCAGGGTCTCGTCGATGCCCAGCATGAAGCCCTTGCCGCCCAGGACTTCCAGGTGCTTCCGGCCGCCGCTGGCGCCCTGCCGGATCAGCAGCGGCGCCGGATGGCCGGCCGAGACGTACTGCATGGTGCCGCCGGCCGGGTCCAGCCGGGCCAGGAAGGCCGTGGCGAACTGTTCGGAAAGGGTGCTGCGGGCCAGGTCCCGGTTCATGGCCTGGGCCCAGGCCAGGGGCCCCTGGGCGATGCGCAGCTGGCTTTCGAAGTAGGTCTTGACCATGGCCGAGATCAGCGCGGCGGTCACCCCGTGCCCGCTCACATCGGCGATCATGAACGCCACGCTGTGGTCCGGCAGGACCTGGATGGTGTAGATGTCGCCGCCGATCCCTTCCGCCGGCAGGTAGCGGTGGGTGTAGCGCAACCCGGAAACCAGCCCCGGGATGTGGGGCAGCAGGCCCATCTGCAGCCGGGCCGCCAGGCCCAGTTCCGCGGTCATGCGGTCCTGGAAGCGGGTGAGTTCCAGGTTCTGGCGCTTGATTTCCTTCTGCATGGCGATGATGCGGAACGCCGATTCCACTTTGGCCATGACCTCCTGGGCGTGGAACGGCTTGGAGATCATGTCGTCGGCGCCCAGGTTCAGGCCGCCAATCTTGGAAGCCAGCCCGTCCATGGCCGAAACCAGGACGAAGAAGATGTCCCGGGTCCGGGGATCGCCCTTCACCGCCTGGCACAACTCATCCCCTGCCATCTCCGGCATGCGGAGATCGGAGAGGATGAGGTCGGGCTGCAGCTTGGCCATCTCTTCCAGCGCCATCCTGCCGTTCTCGGCCAGAAGCACCTGGTAGCCGGCGCGCTTCAGATAGAAACTGAGAATATCCCGAATGGGCGCTTCGTCGTCAACGACAAGAACTACGCCTTTATGCATACTCCGCCTTTCGGGGGTTGTGCGAACTAGGCCCCCCGAAGCGCGTCCTGCTCCGTGGTGAAGATGGAGAAGTAGTTGGTGAGGTTGGTCTGGTCGAAGGTCTTCTTCACCTGGGGCGGCAGCCCGCAAAGATGCAGCTTGCCGCTGTTCTTGTCCACGCTGTTGCGTGCGGCCACCAGCAACCCCAGCCCGGACGAATCGATGAAACTGACGCTTTCCAGGTTGATCACCAGCAGCTTGGGCTGCAGGGTGGTGACCGTGTCCCGGATCACGTCGCGCAACTGCGCGGTGACCTCGAAATTCACCTTGCCCTGGATGGTGACCACCGAGGCATTACCCTCCTGGCGGGTCTGGATGTTTAACATGATGCCTCCTGCGTCACAATCCCATGCATTACCTGCCGTCGGGCGGCTTGCCGCTTTTGGCGCTGATGGTCGAGATGCGGTGTCAGTTCAGTGGAGCTGTCTTCGGACGCGATTCTTTCCATGAAGTGAACTTCGGGTGCAATGAAGAAAGTAAACTCCTCGCGCTCCGGGATCAACTCTGGAATATGGAAAACTTCCAATTGGAGCCTCGCAGACGGAGCGGGGCGCCCCAGGCGCCCCGATGGACCGTTGCTCAACTAGTGCACCGCGAAGGCGGCGACCAGGACGTAGATGACCAGGGCTTCGATCAAGGCCAGGCCGATGATCATGGTGGTGCGGATGTTCCCGGCGGCCTGGGGGTTGCGGGCGATGCCCTCGCACGCGGCGGCGACCGCCTTGCCCTGGGCCATGCCGCAGCCGGCGGCAGCGATGGCGAGGGCGATGTGGGCCAGGAACTGGCCCTCGAACAGGCTCTTCTGGACCACGGCGGGGGCGCCCTGGGCAAAGGCGGCCACGGCCACGGTGAACAGGAAGGCGGTGGTAAGGAACTTCTTCATGGGAACACCTCTGGAGTAGGGGGCGGGGGGTTCGGAATCCCGTCGCCGGGTAGGACGATTGCAGAAAGGCTAGTGCTCGTGGGCCACCGCTCCGGACACGTAGATGGTGGCGAGCATGATGAACACGAAGGTCTGGATCAGCCCGAAGAACAGCGACATGACCATCAGGGGCACCGGCACCACCAGCGGCACCAGGGTGAAGAAGATGCCCGACACCACGTGCTCGCCGGCAATGTTGCCGAACAGACGGAGGCTGTGGCTGAGGATCCGGGAAAACAGCCCCAGCACCTCCAGCGGCCACATGAGGATCCACAGGAACCACACCGGCCCTGCGAAGTGGCCCAGGTAGCTGCCGATCCCGTGCTCGCGCATGCCGTGGAAGTTGTAGTAGAGGAACACCACCAGGGCGCAGCCCAGGGTGACGTTCCAGTTGGAGGTGCCCGAGCCCAGCCCCGGCACCAGGCCGAACAGGTTGTTCAGCAGGATGAAGAAGCCCAGGGTTCCGATGAGGGGCATGTAGCGGTCCGGCTCATGGGCCACATTGTCGGAAACCAGGGTCCGCACGAAATTGAGCAGGTACTCCATGGTCTGCTGGAACGGTCCCGGCAGGCGGGCCATGCGGAACCGCACCGCCAGGGCCAGGGCCACGGTCACCAGGGCCGCCAGGGTCGAAATGAGCAGGTGGTCGTAGCGCTCCAGGATCGAAAGCGGCACGCCGTGGGCGAAGGTGCCCCAGGGGTGCCGGGCCAACCCGAACATCCAGGTCAAAAGGACAGCAAGACCCGAAGCATGATGTTCCATGATTTAAACCTCAGACGATATTGCGCTTAACTATTTTCGCCAACGCCCGGCCGGAAGATGAGATAGACCGCCTCGATCAGGATGGATGCGCTGAACAGCAGGATACCAGTGACCGAAGGAATTACCTCCATGGGGAAGGAGTCCATGATGCCACGCAGAATAAGCGCGAGCAACGCCAGTTTGACCAGGACCAGGAAGCCGAAGGCCCAGCGCAGCCTTACCGAAGGGGTGAGCATCCGGCCCACGATCCACCGGTGCAGGTGCCAGAACAGCATGCTGGCCACTCCCGCCAGGGCGTAGGCCAGGCTGGCGCGCAGCGAGCGGATGCACCAGCCGGCCGTGCCAAGGAGTAGCAGCGCCACCTGGTACCAGGCGATCCGGGTCAGGTGGACCGAGCCGGGATCCTCAGCCATGGCCTCCCCCCTTGCCGTCCCCATCCATGCGGTTGAGCCGGACGGTCACCTTGTACAATTCCCAGAACCCGCTGGCCGCCCCCCACACCAGGCCCACCCCCATGCCGATCTTCGGGTGCCCGAGCAGCCCACCCAGCCAGCGTCCCAGGAAGAAGCCGAGCGCGATGGCGATGGGAAACACCATGCCCAGGGCCATGAGGTCGCCCCAGATGGCCCTTTCCTTGGGATTCACATCCTTTTTCCCCGAGCCGAACCACACGTCGAATCCCTTTGGCCTGAAGTTCACCTTATCACCCTGGGCGGGCCGGATGGAGAGGACAATGGCGCCTGGAGGGCCCTCATGTGTCTCATCCTGGTCGCCTGGCAGACCCACCCGGAGTTCCCGCTGGTGGTGGCCGCCAACCGCGACGAGTTCTACGCCCGGCCCAGCGCCCCGGCCGGTCCCTGGCCGGAGGACCCCCGGGTCCAGGGCGGCCGCGACCTGGAGGCCGGCGGCACCTGGCTGGGGCTGCGTGCGGATGGCCGCATGGCCGCGGTCACCAACGTGCGCGAACCGGGGGCGCCCAAGGGCCGCCTGTCCCGGGGCATGCTGACCCGGGATTTCCTCCTGGGCCGCCAGTCCCCCGCCGAGGCGGCCGCCACCCTCGACGGCGCCGCCTATTCCGGCTTCAACCTGCTGCTGGCGGATGACCGGTCGCTCTGGTACGGCTCCAACCGGGACGGGGCGGCCCGGGAGCTCCCGCCGGGGGTCTACGGGGTGTCCAACCACCTGCTGGACACCCCATGGCCCAAGCTGGTCACCGCCAAGGCCCGGTTCACCGAGGCCCTGGCCGGCCTGCCCGGGTTCGGTCCCTTGTTCGACCTGCTGGCCGATCCGGAGATCGTTCCCGACCACAACCTCCCCCATTCCGCCGTGACTCTCGAATGGGAGCGGATGCTGTCGGCCATCTTCGTGAAATCGGAAACCTACGGCACCCGCGCCTCCACCGTGCTCACCTGGCGCCCCGGCCACGGCAGCGCCCTGGAAGAGCGGCGGTTCGGCCCGGGCGGCGTACCCCTGGGCGCCCGGTTCCCGGCCTAGGCTGGCTAGTTGTCGCTGGGGGCCGGCTTGGTGATGCTGATGTTTTGTTCATCTTCCATGGTGAATTCGGCCGGCACGTCGTCGTCCTTGAAATTGAATCCCGCCGCCATCACACCCGTTTCCGGCAAGGCGGTTTCCCAGAACTCGAACCGCTTCTTCTTGCTGTTTTCAAAGCAGAGGCCCATCTGGACAATCCCGCCGGGGAACTTCTTCTTGTCGACTAGAACCTTTTTCTTTTCCCGCTTGGCCCGGTCGATGGCAGCCGTCACCGATTCCGGCATGTGGAACCGGAACTGGTAGGTTTGCCCCTTTGCCAGGGTGATGCTGAGATTCTTGTTCTTGAGGACACCGATCTGCCGCCTCCCGCTGGCATCCATGATCTGCAGGCTGGCGCAGTCATTGGGATCCTTGGGCAGCGCCGCCAGACCGTCCTTGGAAAAGGTCACTTTCCAGTCCGCCGCGGAATCGTTGGCCACCGTCTGGTAATCCAGGATCTGGGCCCTGAGCGGGGCGGCGAGCAGGACCAGGGGGACGATGCCGACGCGGAGGAGCAGAGACAGGTTCACGTTCATGCAGGCAACTCCAGGCGGGCCACCGAAGCGGAGGAGGGAATGAGCTACTAATTAATAATAATTAGATTCCCCCCTCGCGCAAGGGACCTTCCGTCATCGGCTACACGATGGTCGCGGCCCAGTCCAGCAGCTTGGCGCCAAAGCAGGTGCCCAGCAGCACCAGGGCGCAGGACAGCCCCACCACCCAGGTGGTGATGGTTCCCATGATCCGCGGCTCCCCCGCCGCGGGGGCGGGCTCCTTGAAGTACATCAGCGCCACCACGGCCAGGTAGTAGTAGGCGGCCACGGCGCTGGTGAGCAGGGCGATGACGGTGAGGGTCACGTGGCCCTGTTCGATGGCCAGCTTGAACAGGAAGAACTTGCTGAAGAAGCCCACCAGCGGGGGAACCCCGGCCAAGCTCAGCATGACCACCATCATGGCGAAGGCCAGCAGCGGCCGGGTGCGGCCCAGCCCGCGGAAATCCTCGATCCGCTCGCCGACCCCTTTGCCCTGCAGGAAGATGATGATGGCGAAGGCGCCGCTCTGCATGAGCAGGTAGGTGAACATGTAGAGCCAGACGGCCTGGGCCCCGCCAGGAGACCCGGCGCTCATCACCCCCAGCAGCATGTAGCCCACATGGGCGATGCTGGAATAGGCCAACAGGCGTTTCATGGTCTGCTGCTTCAGGGCGGCAATGTTGCCCAGGATCATGCTGGCCGCGGCCACGAAGCCCAGCGCCGGCATCCAGTCGGCCTGCACCCCGTTGAAGCCGGTGCCGAACACCCGGAGGAAGGCGGCCAGGGAGGCGGCCTTGGGCGCCATGGACATGAAGGCGGTGATCGGGGTGGGAGCGCCGTCGTAGGCGTCGGGCGACCACATGTGGAACGGCACCGCCGCCACCTTGAAGCAGAAGCCCACCATCACCATCAGCACCCCGGTGAACACCAGGAGGTTGCTGTTGGACGGCACCAGGGCCAGCTTGTCGTTGAGTTCCACCAGGTTGGTGGTGACCCCGCCGGCGGCGGCGAACAGCAGGCTGATCCCGAACAGCAGGATGCCGCTGGAGAAGGCCCCCAGCAGGAAGTACTTCACGCCGGCCTCGATGCTGCGGTCCTGGGTTCGGAAGTAGGCCACCAGGATGTAGATGCAAAGGGCCATCAGCTCCAGGGAGAAGTAGATGGAGATGAGGTCGGTGGCGCCCACCAGGAACAGCATGCCGGTGACCGAGAACAGCAGCAGCGCGTAGTATTCGACCGTCTGCTCCTTCAGGGCGTTCAGCTGCAGCTGGCTCAGCAGGATGGTGATCACCCCCGCGGCCAGCACCAGATACTGGAAGCCCTTGGTGATGCCGTCCACCTCGAACATGTCGGAGAAGCCCAGGCCACGGGGAGTGGTGGCCACCGCCAGGCCGGCGGCGATCAGGGCGATGATGGATACGTAGGCCCAGCGGCGCTTTTCGCCCCGGGGCACGAACAGGTCCCCCGGCCAGAGCATCACCGTGGCGGTGACGATGAGGATGATCTGGGGGAAGAGAAGCGGAAGATCCCGGATCAGGGCCTCCCACAGACCAGCGGCGAAAGGCATCAGTTACCTCCCTCTTCGGATTCAGGGGTGGCTCCGGGCAAGCCCATGGCCGCCATGCCGGCCTTGGCCGCGGCGCGCTGGCCGGCTTCCAGGGCCTCCTGCTTGTAGAAGTCGGGGTTCACCTGGCGCACCAGCTTGATCACCGGCTGGCGCAGCACGTCCATGACCGGCTTGGGATAGAGCCCGATCCAGAAGGCGGCGGCCACCAGGGGAAGGAAGTAGCAGACTTCCCGGGCGCTCAGGTCCTTCATCTTGGTGTTCACTTCGCTGATGGGGCCGAACATGGCCCGCTGGAACAGCCAGAGCATGTAGGCCGAGCCCAGCACGATGCCGGTGGTGGCCGCCACCGCCAGCCACGGAGCGGCCTGGAAGGCACCCTGGAGGATGGCGAACTCGCCGATGAACCCGTTCAGGCCGGGCAGGCCGATGCTGCTCATGGTCATGATCATGAAGATGGTGGCGTAGACCGGCATGGTCTTGGACAGCCCGCCGTATTCGGCGATGAGCCGGGTGTGGCGCCGCTCATAGACGATGCCCACCAGGAGGAACAGTGCCGAGGTGGAAATGCCGTGGTTGATCATCTGGAAGATGCCGCCGGTGATCCCGTTGGGGTTCAGGGCGAACAGGCCGAGCATGCACAGACCCAGGTGGCTCACCGAGGAGTAGGCCACCAGCTTCTTCATGTCCTTCTGGATCATGGCCACCAGCGCGCCGTAGATGACGCCGATCAGGGCCAGCCCCATGAACCAGGGCATCAGCTCCATGGTCGCCTTGGGGGCGATGGGCAGCAGGAACCGGACGAAGCCGTAGGTGCCCATCTTCAGGAGGATGCCGGCCAGGATCACCGACCCGGCGGTGGGCGCTTCCACGTGGGCGTCAGGCAGCCAGGTGTGGAAGGGGAACATGGGCACCTTGATGGCGAACCCGATGAACAGGGCCAGGGCGAGCAGGATCTGGAAGTTGTGGCTCTGCTGGGCCACCACCGCGGACATGGCCTGGAACGAGGCGATCGACATGTCGTAGCGGCCGGTGGTGCGGTACTGCAGGAAGTAGATGGCCAGGATGGCCACCAGCATCAGCACGGAACCGGACAGGGTGTAGAGGAACAGCTTGATGGCCGCATACAGCCGCTGGGGTCCGCCCCAGATGGCGATGAGGAAGTACATGGGCACCAGCATCAGTTCCCAGAACAGGTAGAAGAGGAACATGTCCTGGGTGATGAACACGCCCATCATGCTGAACTGCATCACCAGGATCCAGATGTAGTACTCCTTGTGCCGTTCGTTGATGGCGGTGAACGAGCACCACACCGAGATGAACCCCAGGAGTGTGGTCAGCAGCAGCAGCACCAGGCTGATGCCGTCCATCCCCACGCTGAACTTGACCCCGAGGCTGGGGATCCAGGTCAGGGAGGTCGCCCACTGCACCGCCGCCGAGCTGCGGTCGTAGGTCACCCACAACGGGATGCTCAGCAGGAAGTCGAAGATGGTGATGGCCAGCGCGCCCAGCTCGAACACCCGGCGTCGGCCCTTGGGCACCAAGAGCAGGGGCAGGGCCCCAATGAGAGGGACGAACGTGACCCACAGCGGGAGGTTTTGATACCAGGGAATCATGGGAACTCCGACAATCAACAAACGGGCGAGTGGAATCTCAGGCGAGGAACTTCCAGAAGGCGAACACCAGGAAGCCGAGGAACATCACGAAGGCGTAGTTCTGCACCCGGCCGCTCTGCAGCTTGCGGAAGCCCAGGGAGACCTGCTGGAGGATCCACGCCACCAGGTTCACCAGTCCGTCCACCACCTTGGCGTCGAACCAATGCAGGGCGTGGCTGAGCAGCAGGGTGAAGCGGGCCGCCCCGTTGACCATGCCGTCCACCGCCAGGGAATCGAAGGCCCATAGCTGGGCCCCCAGCTGCTTGCAGGGGCCGATCACGGTCGCCTGGTAGAACTCGTCCACGTAGTACTTGGCGTTCACCCACCGGAACAGGTTGGGGAAGGTCTTGACGAAGGCCTTGGGCTTGGCCCAGGCCGGATCGGCGCCGTAGAACCACCAGGCCAGGAGCATGGCCGCGGGCGCCCACACCAGGGTGGCGACGGCCATGAGGATGTATTCGACCGCTTCGGGGGCCTCATGGGGGTGCGGCCCGGTCTGGAACAGCAGGGGCGAAATCCAGGCGGTGAAATGGCTGCTGCCGATCCAGTGCAGGCTGTGCGGGATGTTCAGGAAGCCGGCCACCAGGGCCAGGGCGGCCAGGATGGCCACCGGCAGCCACATGTTCCAGGGCACTTCCTTGGGCCCGTGGGCCTCGTGGGCGTCGTGCTGGGCGGGCGCGCCGTGGCTGTCGTCGTGGGCGTGCACCACCTCGGAGGGCACCGTGAGCCCGTAGGGGTCATGGCCGGCGCCGCGGTATTCGCCGAAGAAGGTCATCACCATGAGCCGGACCATGTAGAAGGCGGTCATGAAGGCGGCCAGCATGCCCAGGATCCAGGCCACCAGGCTCAGGACCGAGCCGCCGTGGTAGAAGCCTTCGAACACCTTCCAGAGGATCTCGTCCTTGGAAAAGAAGCCGGCGAAGGGGAAGATGCCGGCGATGGACAGGGTGGCCAGGCCCATGGAAGCGAAGGTCCAGGGCATGTACTTGCGCAGGCCGCCCAGGTTTCGCATGTCCTGCTCGTGGTGGCAGGCCAGGATCACCGAGCCGGACCCCATGAAGAGGGCAGCCTTGAAGAAGGCGTGGGTGAACACGTGGAACATGCCGGCGGAGAACGCGCCGGCGCCCAGGCCCATGAACATGAAGCCCAGCTGGCTCACCGTGGAGTAGGCCAGCACCTTCTTGATGTCGTACTGGGCCAGGCCCATGCTGGCGGCCACGAAGGCGGTGAGGGCGCCGATGCAGAGCACCAGGCTGAGCGCCACCGGGGCGTTGACGTAGATGAAATTCATCCGGGTGATCATGTAGAGGCCGGAGGTGACCATGGTCGCCGCGTGGATCAGGGCGCTCACCGGGGTGGGGCCGGCCATGGCGTCGGGCAGCCACACATACAGGGGGATCTGCGCGCTCTTGCCGCAGGCGCCCAGAAACAGGCAGCAGCCCACCAGGTTGAACCACCAGGTGGGCGCATGGGTCACGCCGAACAGGGTGATGGACGGCTGGGCCAGGATGCCCCGGGTCATGCCCATGAGGGTGTCGAAGTCGGTGGCGCCGAAGATCATGAAGATCAGGAAGAAGCCCACCAGGAAACCGAAGTCGCCGATGCGGTTGGTGACGAATGCCTTCTTGCCGGCGATGGCGCAGAACTCTTTCTCGAAGTAGAAGCCGATCAGCAGGTAGCTGCAAAGGCCCACCCCTTCCCAGCCCAGGAACATGATGATCATGTTGGCGCCCAGCACCAGGTTGAGCATGGAGAACACGAACAGGTTCATGTAGGCCATAAAACGATAATAAGTTCCGTTATCCCGTTCCTCGCCCATGTAGCCGGTGGAGAACAGGTGGATGAGGAAGCCCACCCCGGTCACCAGCAGGGCCATGGCCCCGGACAGCGGATCCAGCTTGTAGGCCCACTGCATCGTGTTCTGGGTCATCCCGCCCAGCACATGCGCGCCGCCCAGATCGAACCACGTCCAGAGGGTCTGGTTCACCGAGCGGTTGGCCGGCGCCTGACCCAACAGCCTGGCAAAGAGGCAGACCACCAGGAGGAAGGACACAGCCACCGCGCCCAGGGCGATGGTGTCCACCAGCTTGGTGTTCTTGGCCCAGCGCCCGGTGGCCCCGTTCAGGATGGCGCCGAACAGGGGCAGGAAGGGGATGAGCCAGAGCACCGAACTGTGGATCGGCGTGCTCAAGGCTGTGCTGATTGTTGCTTGCATGATCATTCGTTCACCCGAAATCTGATTCCTGAGGGGTCGCCCAAAGCTGCCTTCAGCCCTTGAGGAGGTTGATCTGATCCACCTGGATGGAGTCCTTCTTCCGGTAGAGCGCCACCACCAGGGCCAGGCCGATGGCCACTTCCGCCGCCGCCAGACCCATCACCAGCAGGGCGAAGGCCTGCCCGTTCACGGTGCCGCTGTGCCGGGCGAAGGCCACCAGGTTGAGGTTGGCGGCGTTCAGCATCAATTCCACGCACATGAGGATGATCAGGACGTTGCGCCGGATCAGCACACCGGCCACCCCCACCGAGAACAACAGGAAGGAAATCAAGAGGACCGCATTCATGCTTGGCATGTCACACCCGCTCCGTCTTGGCCAGCACCACGGCGCCCACCAGGGCCACCAGCAGGATCACCGACAGGATTTCAAAGGGCAGCAGGAACTGGGCGAACAACCCCCGGCTCACCGCCTGGGCGTTCTGGCTGGCCACGTCCAGCCCCTGGGCCAGCCCGGGCTTGAGGGTCAGGGCGGTTTCCGCCCCGGCGCCGAACACGGTCTTCCAGAACACGCTGATGATGACCACCGCGCCCACCGCCACCACCGGGATGGCGAACTTGGCCTGCGACTGGAACAAGCCCTTCTCCTTGTACTTGGTCATCTCGACCAGCATGACCACGAACAGGAACAGCACCACGATGCCGCCGGCGTAGACCAGCAGCTGGGCCACCGCCAGGAACTCGGCGGAGAGCGTGAGGTAGCAGCCGGCCACGGACAGCATGCTCAGCAGGAAGCCGACGACGCTGTGGATGGCATTCTTGGAGAAGATCAAGGCCAGCGCCCCAAGCACGGCCATGATGCCGAACAGGTGGAACAGGTGGTGGCCGATCAGTGCTAGCAATGAGTCCATGGGACGCCTTGTCCTTTAAAAGGGAAGATTCAGTCCTTGTCCGAATCGGAGTCCGAATACGAGAACTTGCCGACCGGGGTCAGTTGGAACATGTTCTGGGATTTGCCCAGCATTCCGATGGAGAAGTCTTCCCGATTGTACGCCGCAAGTTCGAACTGATGATTGAGGATGATGGAATCGAAGCCGCAGCTCTCCACGCAGAACTCGCAGAAGATGCAGCGCTCCATCTCGAAGTCGTAGCGGAGCGGCAGCTTGGTCTTGCGTCCTTCCTTCTTGCCGGCCTCGATGGTGATCACCTGGGTCGGGCAGATCTTTTCGCAGGCCAGGCAGCAGACGCACTTGATCTCGCCCTGTTCGTCCTTGAGCATGGTCAGCCGGCCGCGGTAGCGGGGCGCCACCTTGGCCACCACTTCCGGGTATTCCTGCACCCGGTGGAGCGGCACCTTGCGCCGGTTGGCGGTGCAGAACACCCTCAGGAAGTGGGTGCCGGTGAGCTTAAGGCCCTTGTAGATGTCGATGGGGATCAGTGTTTTCAGAAACTTGTTCATGGTCGAACTCCCCTAGGCGGCATAGCGGACGATTGCGGCCAACAGCACGAGGATCAGCGTGAAGGGGATCAAGTATTTCCACGCGACCGCCATGATCTGGTCGTACCGGTAGCGGGGAATGGTGCCGCGAACCCAGATGTAGACAAAAAGAAGGAACAGGATCTTGACCACGAACCAGATGACGTTCGGTGGGCCGATGAAGGGAACGTGCAGCAGGAAACGGTGCAGACCGAAGGGGAGCAGGAAGGGCCCGCCCAGGAAGAAGGAACTGGCCAGGGCCGACACGACGATCATGTTGATGTACTCGGCCAGGTAGAAGAACCCGAACCGCATCCCGGCGTATTCCGTATGGAACCCGGCCACCAGTTCGTTCTCGGCCTCGGGCATGTCGAAGGGCAGGCGGTTGGTCTCGGCGAAGCCGCAGGTGAGGTAGATGAAAAAGCCCACGAACAGGAGCGGGATGGCGGCCAGGGGCATCTCCGTGGCAAGTTTGCGGGTCATCTCATTGAAGTTCAGGGTTCCGGTGAGGACCACTGGAGCCATGAGGCTGAGGGTGAGGGGCACCTCGTAGCTCACGATCTGGGCGGCCGAACGCAGCCCGCCCAGCAGGGGGAACTTGGAATTGGAAGCCCAGCCGCCCAGCACGATGCCGTAGACGCCCACCGAGGAGACCCCCAGGATGAACAGCAGGCCGATGTTCATGTTGCTGATGAAGCCGGTGAAGGGCAGCCCGCCCACGATGGGGACGGCCCTGGGGAAGGTGAAGAGGGCCCCAGGGTAGAAGCTGATGCCGGCGAACACCGCCACCGAAGCGATCATGGAGATGGCCGGCGCGATCCTGAACATGAGGTGGTCCGAGTGCTCCGGGACGATGTCCTCCTTCACGAAGAGCTTGATGATGTCCCCGACGAACTGGGGCAGCCCGCGGAGGGCGGACAGGAAGGGCACCCTGCCCATGCCCCACATGACCCGGTTCATCCAGCCGGTGAACCCGACCAGGTGCCCGGCGAGACGGACGGCGCCCAGGCGGTCCTGCACGAAGCCCAGCACCTTGCGCTCGGCGAAGGTGGTGACCGGAACCACGATGAAGATGAAGATGAGCACGGCGACGGTCTGAAGGATGGCCATCACGCTGATCTGAAGCAAGGTCATGGAAGCGGTGGGGTTCATCGGTCGATCTCTCCCAAAACCACGTCAAGCGTGCCGATGGTGGCGATGCAGTCCGCGACCAGGCCTCCCTTTACCATCATGGGCAGGGCCTGGAGGTTGATGAAGCCGGGTCCCCGCACATGGAAGCGGTACGGATTCAAGGAACCCTTCTCCCCCACCAGGTAGTAGCCCAGCTCTCCCTTGGGCGCCTCGGTGGGGTGGTAGACCTCGTTCACTTCGGAACGGAGGATTCTGGGAATCTTGGCCATCACCGGCCCTTCCGGCAGCCCGTCCATGCACTGCTGGATGATCCGGTGGCTTTGGCGCATCTCGGCCAGGCGCACCAGGTACCGGGCGTAGTTGTCGCCCTCGGTCCGGGTGGGCACCTCGAAATCCATCTCCGCGTAGGAAGCGTACGGGAAGGCCTTGCGCACATCGAACGGAACGCCGGCGGCGCGCAGCACCGGGCCGGTCACCCCCATGGCGATGGCGTCGGTGGAGTTGAGCAGGCCCGTGCCGATGGTGCGCTTCTTCCAGATCCGGTTTTCGGTGAGAAGCGTTTCGTACTCGTTCAGGCAGTCCAGGAATTTGGCCTGGAACTTCCGGATCTGCTTTTCGATGCCGGGCGGCAGGTCCTCCCGCAGCCCGCCGATGCGGAAGGCCGTGGTGGTGAGCCGGGCCCCGCAGAAGGACTCGAAGATGTCGAGGATGTCCTCCCGTTCCCGGAAGGTGTAGAGGAACACCGTCAAGGCGCCGATGTCCATGGCGTGGGTGCCCAACCAGATGAGGTGCGAGGACAGCCGGTTGAACTCGTTCAGCATGGTGCGGATGTACTGGGCCCGCCTGGGCACGGTGATGCCGAACAGCTTCTCGACCGCCTCGGCCCAGCCCAGGTTGTTGGCCACCGCCGAGGTGTAGTCCATGCGGTCGGTCCACACCTGGCCCTGGAAGAACGTCTTGTTCTCGCAGATCTTCTCCACCCCTCGGTGCAGGTAGCCGATCATCGGCCGGCAGTGGGTGACCACCTCGCCGTCCAGCTTCAGCTTCAGCCGTAGCACCCCGTGGGTGGACGGGTGCTGCGGTCCCATATTGATTTCCATTTCCTCGTTCTTGAACACAAGGAACTCCTAAATCCGGTGCGTTATTCCGCTCTTGGGGGGTTGAGGTTGATCCCCATGTTGCCAGCTTTTTCCATCGCGATGCGCATGAGCACGCCGCTCCGGTCTTCCCTGAAATCGATGTCCCGCTGGCCCAGGCCGGTGGTGGGGTATTCCTTGCGCAGGGCATGGGCTTCCCAGTCCTCGGGACAAAGGATGCGGGTCATGTCCGGGTGGTTGCGGAAACGGATGCCCAGCATGTCCCAGATCTCCCGCTCCAGCCAGTTGGCAGTGGGGTAGACCGGGACGGCGGTGTCCGGTTCGAAGCCATCGGGAACCAGGATGCGCAGGCGAAGCCGCTTGCTCCGGCGGATGCTGGTGAGGTGGTAGACCACGGAAAAGGCGAAATCCTTGGCGGCCGGGTAGTGGGTGGCGGTTTCGTCGGCCAGCATCTCGTAGCCGAGGGCGGCATCGTCCCGGCACAGGGTCAGGGCCTCCAGGATGGCCTCCTTGGCCACCTGGCAGGTGAGCTCCCCGGCCTGCTGGAAGATCTCTTCAACCTTGGGGCCGAGCACGGCCTGGAGGTGGAGCAGGTCAGGGTCGGTGGCGGCGACCGGCGCGGGAAACTTCATGTCGTTGGTGTCGGCCTTGGGCACCGGCCGCACCGGCGGCTTGGGGGCGTCCTTGCCTTCGGCTTCGGCCTTGGCCTTGGCGGTCTGGAAATCAGCCTGGGCCTTCTGCCACTTGGCCTCGTCGGCCGCCGCGGCGGCGGCCTGCTCTTCCAGGTAGGTTTTCAGGCTGGGCAGGGGGACGGTCTTGGGCAGCACCACCTGACGGTTGGGCGCGGCCTTGAGGTCATAGACGTAACGGTCTTCCTGGATCGGTTCCTTGTCTGTCGCCATGGCTAGCCCACCGCCTCAAAGATTTCCTTGTACCGGTCCGCGATGCTGCTGGCCATGATCTTGTCCTGGAGCTTCAGGAACCCGTAGATCAGGCTTTCGGGCCGCGGCGGGCAGCCGGGAATGTAGACATCCACCGGGATGATCTTGTCCACCCCCTGGATGGTGTGGTAGCTGTCGAACGGCCCCCCCGCCGTGGCGCAGCTGCCCAGGGCGATCACCCATTTGGGTTCCGGCATCTGGTCGTAGAGCCGCCTGATGATGGGGGCCATCTTGTAGGTGACGGTGCCGGCCACGATCATGAGGTCGCTTTGCCGGGGGGTGGCCCGGAAGATGCCGCAGCCGAACCGGTCGATGTCGAACCGGGCGGCCCCGGTGGCCATCATCTCAATGGCGCAGCAGGCCAGCCCGAAGGTCACGGGCCAGACGCTGGTGGCTCTCGACCAATTGATGATTTTTTCAACCTTGGTCGTGATGAGCACGTGCTCCAGCGCGGTGGGCTGATTCATCATTCCCATGTAAGGGCTCCTTTGGACCAGATGTAGCCGTAGCCGAACAGCAGAAGAAACAGGAAGATCCCCATCTCCAGGAGACCAAAGGCGGCCAGTTCCTTCATCTGGATGGCCCAGGGCATCAGGAACACGGTCTCCACATCGAAGACGAGGAACATCACCGCGATCAGATAGTAGCGTACCGAGAACTGCTGTCTGGCTTCCCCCGTGGTCTGGATCCCGCATTCATAGGTCGAGTACTTGGTCACGCTGGGGAAGCTCGGCCGGAGCATGGCGCATATGGCCAGGATCACGAACGGCAGCGCGATGGCAATGAGGATGAGCAGTAGGACAGGGACGTAGCCGCGCACGGTGCCTCCAAGGCAGAGTGATAGGGAAATCAAACATTGTGGAACCCACCTGAGAAGGCGGTCAACTGCAGTCCAGGGGATTCAATGCCGGGCGAACACCTTTTGAAGCACGCGATCGCCCAACGCATTAAGCTTAAGCCATGATACCTGAAAACACCTCGCAAACGTCGCCCAGTGTTTCCCCTTTGCCCGCAGACATTAGCCAGAGCCTTCCGGCTGACGAGCTGCCAAAAGCGGACTCGCGCCCCATTCCCCTCTATCCGACCCTGGATCTCACCCGGGAGCCGGTCGATTTTGCCCTGTTCCAGGCCATTTCCCTGGATTTAATGTTGAAACACCGTTTTGTTCCGGTGCACGAGCGGGACGGCTACCTGTGGCTGGCCATGGCCGACCCCCTGGACGTGGTGGTCCAGGATCTGCTGCGGATGCACCTGAAGCGGCCCCTGCGGTTCGCCGCCGCGCCCATGGCCCAGATCCTGGTGGTGCTCAAGAAGTCCGAAAGCGGCCAGAAGGTCATGGACGAGGCCGGGGAGGCGCTGCGGGTCCAGGTGCTGCGGGAAGAGGACGTGGAAGAAGAGCTGGACCTGGAGAACCTCACCGACAAGGAGGAGGCCCCGATCATCCGGCTGGTGGACACGGCCATCTTCAACGCCCTGCAGCGGCGGGCCTCGGACATCCACATGGAGACCACCAGCAACGGTTTCCAGATCAAGTACCGCATCGACGGCAGCCTGTATCCGGCGGCCGACCCCATCGACAAGCGCTTCGCCTCCCCCATCATCAGCCGCATCAAGGTCATGTCCGAACTGGACATCGCCGAGAAGCGCAAGCCCCAGGACGGCCGGTTCAAGCTCAAGGTGCGGGGCCGGGCCATCGATTTCCGGGTGAGCATCATGCCCACCATCCACGGCGAGGATTCGGTGATCCGCATCCTGGACAAGGAGAACCTCAGCGAGGAGTTCAAGACCCTGAGCCTGGAGATCCTGGGCTTCTCGCCCCACGAACTGGTCCGCCTGCGCCGCTACGCCCGGGAGCCGTACGGGATGTTCCTGGTCACCGGCCCCACCGGCAGCGGCAAGACCACCACCCTGTATGCCGTGCTCAGCGAGATCCGCAGCACCGAGGACAAGCTGATCACCATCGAGGACCCGGTGGAGTACCAGCTGGAAGGGGTCACCCAGATCCCGGTGAACGAGAAGAAGGGCCTCACCTTCGCCATGGGCCTGCGCTCCATCCTCCGCCACGACCCGGACAAGATCCTGGTGGGCGAGATCCGCGACCCTGAGACCGCCCAGATCGCCATCCAGTCCGCCCTCACCGGCCACCTGGTGTTCACCACCGTCCATGCCAACCACACCCTGGACGTGCTCAGCCGGTTCCAGCACATGGGGGTCGAGGTCTACAACTTCGTTTCGGCCCTCAACTGCATCCTGGCCCAGCGGCTGGTCCGCACCCTCTGCGTCAAGTGCAAGCGCCCGCTGCCCCAGCCCACCGAAGCCGAGCTGGCCGAGAACGGGCTGGACGCCGCCTGGGCCCGCACCGCCACCCTGTTCGACCGGGTCGGCTGCGTGGACTGCAACGGCACCGGGTTCCGGGGCCGCCAGGCGATCATCGAGTTCATGGGCATGAACGACGATATTCGCGACCTGATCACCCGCCGCGCCTCGGTGCGGGAGATCAAGGCCGCGGCACGGGCCCACGGCATGCAGACCCTCCGGGAAAGCGCCGTGGAGAAGGTCCGGCAGGGCCTCACCACGTTCGCCGAGATCAACAAGGTGACCTTCCGGGAATCTAGTTGATGGTCAGGATCAGCGTCGCCTGACTGTTCCCGCCGGCGTTGCCGGCGGTGATGACATAGGACGCCGCCGCCGTCGCGACGGTAGGGGTGCCTAAGATCTCCCCGGTCGTGGCGTCCAGGCTGAGGCCGGCGGGCAGGGCGGGGCTGACGTTGTAGACCAGATAGGTCCCGGCGCTGACGGTGGGGGTGACCGTGAACGGCGTGTTCACCGTGCCGCTGAGGGTGGTCGAGGAGCCGGAGCCGTAGCTGAGGTCCAGGGGAGCCGTGGGCGCGGCGGCCGTCACCAGGAGAGTGAAGGGGGCGTCGGCGCTGCCGTTGGCGGTGGTGAGGGTGAGGGTGTAGGCCGTGGCCGCCACGGCCGCGGTGGGCGTGCCGGACACGGTGCCCGTATCCAGGTTCACGGCCAGGCCGGCGGGCAGGGCCGGGCTCACGCCGTACCCGTGGCCATCGGTGCTGGTCAGGGTCGCGCCGGTCACGACCGGCGGAGCCAGGGTCATCGCCGCCCCCACGACCGTGGAGACCGCGTTGATGTTGGAATGCGTGGCCGCGGCGCCCAGGTAGCTCAGAGACACCGGAGAGGAGGCCTGCACGCCCAGGGATATCACGAAGCCGTTGCTGTTGCCCCCGGTGTTGCTGGCCACGAGGGTATAGTCGACCGCCGCCGAGGTCGCGCTGGGGGTCCCGGAGATCACCCCGGTGGTGCGGTTGAGGGTCAGATCGGCGGGCAGGGCGGGGGTCACGCTGAAGGTGAACCCCGAGGTGACCAGCGAGGCCACGTCGTTGACCATCACATAGGCGGAAACATCCGGGGCCACGCTGGCGAAGGGCTCGCCGGCGGTGGCGAGGATGGTCGGCGTCTGGTAGCTCAACACCGGGGGCTGGGTGTAGTTGGTCGGACCGGCCAGCCGGTGATGGCAGGCGACCTGGAAACCCGCTGTCACCAGGGCAAGCCCGCAGGCCAGGCCATAGGCGACCATTCGCATTGATTTCCAACCCGCCATGAACGCTCCTGCAGACCCTGTTGAGGGTAGCGAGAACTGGCCGGGATGGCCATAGCTGGCCGGGAGGAGGCATCCTCGGCATACAGGCGAACGATGGGCAGGCAGGTGGCCAGGAGCACCAGCCGGAAAAGGGTTTTCAGGGACCTGTTCACCGCAGCCTCCGGACCCAGGGCGATGCCATCCCCCGGAAAGGACGCACCTTGGATGGGAACCATTCACGATTAATTTCTTATTAAGAATAAGGTCCGCCGCCCCGTTGGCAAGGGCCGGAGGAAGCAGCCGCCGTCACCTGGACAGGTCGGGTTCCGGGCCGGCCAAGGCGCTGATGGGATCCAGCGACCACAGCTCCCTCCGGCTGGTGGAAACCGCCACCGCGCCCCGGGCGAGGATCTTGGCCACATCCACGGGGGTCTGGATGAGCCCGCCGGCGATGATCGGGATCTGCGTCTCGCGGCTCACGTGGGCGATGACCCGGGGCAGGATGCCGGGCATGATCTCGATGGCGTCGGGTCGAACCTTGCCAAGACCTTCCACCGCGCTTTCCAGGGACAGGCTGTCCAGCATGAAATAGCGCTGGACCACCCGGATACCCAACTCCATGGCCTTGCGCGCCATGGTGCTCTTGGTCGTAATAACCCCACAATTCTGCTGGAAATGTTGGTGGAAATACTCCAGCACGACCGGGTTGTTGGAAAGCCCGGCAATCATGTCCAGATGGATGAAGGGCATTTTCCCATGCCTGATAATCGCGTGAACATTGGCATCCAGGGAAAGGATATCGCCGTACAGGACGAAAACGATGTCATGCGAGGATTGGATGGCTTTTTTTAGCCCGTTGTCATCCTTGACGGCAGGAATCACTCGATTCCGTTCCAGCCTCTGTTTCAAATCCTGCTCAAAATGGCCCATCCGCTGAGTCTCCCGATCTCTCTGGACTTCAATCATACTGCGTGGCGATCCGGAAATAACCCGGGAAAAGAGAAGGGGCCATGGGCACTCCCTGGTTCCGGAACCCGCGGTTTGCAGTTGACAGAAATGGCCGGAACGAGCCTTATATTAGAAGCTCTTTCCCCGCTTCCCGCCCGCATGGCTCCCCTGGGCCGGGCGAAGCCGAAGCTCAACCCCGGAAACATTCCCTTCCGCTCCGCCCGGGCTCAAACGGGATCGGTGGTTTCCCATTCCGGTTCCCAGGCCATGCGACTCTCCGGCGCCCAGCGTTTCATTTTAGGTTGGATCACCACCCTTGTTTTCTCGGGATGTCACCGGGATTCTGCCCAATATATCGATTTCAACCGAACCGCCGGGGCCGCCTCGTCCAACACCCATGGCGACGAAAAAATCCGGCGCCCGGTCTTCATCGCCATCGCTTCGGTGATTTCGCCCAGCGAAACCATCGGCGCCTACCGCCAGATCGCCCACTACGTCACCGAACAAACGGGGCGCCCGACCAGCCTCATCCAGCGCAAGACCTACGCGGAAGTGAACCAGCTGCTGGCCAATGGGGACGTCGACCTGGCCTTCATCTCCACCGGGGCCTACTGCTCCTACCGCGGCATGAACGAGATCGAGATCCTGGTCATGGCGGAGCATGCGGGGAATTCCAGCTACACGCCGGAAATCATCGTCCATGCCGATAGCCGGATTCGCAGCCTGCATGATCTCCAGGGCAAGGTGTTCGCGTTCACCGACCCCCTAAGCTTTTCCGGCCATATGGCGATCCTGGATAGCCTCCGGAAAATGAACACTGTTCCTGAAAAATTTTTCCAGCGCTACTTCTACACCTACAGCCATGACAAATCCATTTGGGCCGTGGCCAACAAGGTGGCCGACGGCGCCAGCCTGGACAGCCAGATGTACGACTATGTCAAATGGAAGAACCCCGAATTGATCAAGGACATCCGGATCATCACCACCATGGATCCAGCGCCCACGGGACCGGTGGTCGTCAACAAGAACCTGCGGACCGACCAGAAGGAACGGTATCGCCAGTTGTTCCTGCACATGAACGAGGCCAAAGAGCTGCGCGGCGCCTTCAACACCCTGATGATCGACCGTTTCATCAAGGCTAATCCCGCGGTCTATACGCCCTTGCGTGAATTGTACGAGCGCGCGAGCGGCATCCAATGATCCTATCCATATTCAAAAGGGCCAATCTTTACTACCGAATCAACGGCATCATCATCGGCGTCATTCTGGTGCTGAGCCTGATCATCGGCGTGCTGATGGTCCGGATCACCCGCAGCCTCATGGAACGCCAGCTGGAGAACCGCGGCATCGAGATCGCGACGTCCATCGGCGCCTCCAGCAGCAACGACATCCTGCTGGACGACCACTATGCGCTTTCCTCCCGGATCACCGCCAGCCGGAACCATGCTGATGATTTGAAATACATCATTATTTGCGATTTTGCCGGACGGGAAATGATCGATACCTTCCTGGGCAAATTCCCCGCCGGCCTGCCCCAGGATATCAACCCCATCGCCTTGCCCGCCTCGGCCGAATCCAGCGAGGGCGAACCCGCTCCCCGGGTGACCACCTACGCCAGCAACGAAGGCCCGATCCGGGAGGTCACGGTGCCCATCGAAAAGGGAGCCATCGGCTATGTGCGGGTGGGGATGTCGGGCCGCACGAGCCAGAAACTGCTCCGCGCGACCATCCGGCGGTTCCTGCTCATCACCCTGGTCATCTGCCTGCTGGCATCCGCCGGTGCGACCGTCCTGGCCCACCTGATCGTCAAACCGATCCACCGGCTGGTGGCCGCCGCCCACCAAATCCGCAAGGGGAACTACTCGGTCCGGGCGGAGGTCCGGGACGACGCGGAAGTGGGCCACCTGGCCCAGGCGTTCAACGAGATGGCCGCCAGCCTGAAGGCGGAGGCCATCGAGCACGACCGGCTGCTGGAAGAATTGCGCAAGAAGGAAGCCGCCCGGGCCATCCTGCTGAACAAGCTGTTCAGCGCCCAGGAGGACGAACGCAAGCGGATTTCCCGGGAGCTGCACGATGAATCCGGCCAATCCCTGGCCTCCATGCTCGCCTACCTGAAGCTGCTCTCCTCCACGTTGACCACCGAGCCGCAAAAGGAGCTGCTGCTCCAGGCCCGCAACGTGGTCACGGAGATCATGGGCAACCTCCGGGCCATGGCGGTGGAATTGCGCCCCCCGGTGCTGGATGACCTCGGGATCCTGACCGCGATGCAGAAATACATCGATCATTTCCGGCGCCAGCAGGGCTGCGCCGTGGTCTGCCGCTTCCCCGACCATGAGCCCAGGCTGGACGGTACCGTTTCCCTGGCCCTGTACCGCATCCTCCAGGAAAGCCTGGTCAATGTCGCCAAGCATGCCCGGGCCAAGACCGTCCATGTGCTCCTGGCCGCCCAGGAGCGGCAGATCACCCTGTCGGTGAGCGACGACGGCCAGGGCGCCTCCCAGGCTGAACTGGCCCAGGCCTTCGGCAACAACCGGCTGGGCATCTTCGGCATGCAGGAGCGGGCGGAATTGCTGGGCGGCAGTTTCTCCATGGTCTCCGACCCCCAGCGCGGCACCACCGTCAAGGCAACCTTGCCCCCCTTCCTTGGATGACCCCCATGACCCGAAAAATCGACATCATCATCGCGGACGATCACACCGTTCTGCGCGCGGGCCTGAAACTGCTGCTGAACAACGAACCCGACCTGACCGTGGTGGGGGAAGCGGCGGATGGCGCCGAACTCCTGGCCCTGCTGGAGCGCAAGACCGCCGACGTCCTGATCATCGATCTGTCCATGCCCAAGGTCAGCGGGCTG
>JARLGP010000026.1 GCA_031292735.1 Holophaga sp. | reverse complement strand
TGATGAAGACCATCCTGCTCAGCAAGGAGAGCCTGCACACCAAGGCGGAATGCTGGTTCCACCTGACCGCCAACTGCAACTACCTGCTGATGGTGGTGCTGTCCGTCATCATGGTGCCCTGCATGATCTTCCGGGCCGGCACCCCCGCGCACATCCTGCTGCTCACCGACGGCCCGTTCTTCCTGCTCAACGCCGTCAGCGTCGGCCTGTATTTCGGCCTGTCCCAGCGTGAGGTCTACAACAACAAGAACTGGACCAGCCGGATGAAGTACATCCCCGCGCTCATGAGCCTCGGTATCGGGCTCTGCCTGAACCAGACCAAGGCCGTGCTGGAGGGTTTCTTCACCGACGACATCGAGTTCAAGCGCACCCCCAAGCTGGGCGTGGACGAGCACGGCAACGGCGCCCGCAACCACAACGCCCGCGCATACAAGGTGCCCAAGAGCCTGCTGACCTTCCTGGAGCTGGGCTTCGCCCTCTACTACTTCGTGGCCGTGCTGGTCTCCATCTACATCCGCAAGTGGGCCTCGGTGCCCTTCATCTGGCTGTTCTTCAGCGGCTACGCCTACATCAGCTTCATGTCCCTGTCGGATATGAAGATCTTCCGCCGGCTGGCCATGGATGAACTGGAAGACGACGATCCCGCGACCCACCTGGTCCAGTAGGCCGGGGTGCCCCGGCTCCCCCGCACCAGCGCTGTAGCGCTCCGCTACCACCCGCAAGCCCCTTACCTGGACTTGGCCCCGCGACTCGTGGCCAAAGGCGAGGGGCTTTTGGCTGACCGGATCCTGCTGCTGGCCCGGCAGAACGGGATACCGGTGGAACGCGACCCGGACCTGCTGGCCGCCCTGGCCCCCCTGGAGGTGGACCGGGTGCTGCCCCCGGAGCTGTTCAAGGCGGTGGCCATCATGCTGGCGGCGCTGTACCGCGCCAACGGCCAGGCCGGAAGCTTCCTGCCGTGATCGACCTGCACAGCCACTCCATCTTTTCCGACGGCACCGACACCCCCGAAGCCCTGGCCCTGGCTGCGGATGCCGCCGGACTCAAGGCCCTGGCCCTCACCGACCACGACACCCTGGCCGGCCTGGACCGGTTCATGGCCACCCAGCCCCGGGTAACCACCCTCCTGGTGCCCGGCATCGAGCTGAGCTGCCGGTTCATGGGCCGGTCGCTGCACATGCTGGGGCTGTTCCTGGACGTCCACAACCCGGTGCTGCGGGAAGGGGTGGCGGCCATGCGCAGGATGCGGCTGGAACGCAACCAGGCCATGGTGCAGCGGCTCCAGGCCAGGGGCATCGCCATCACCATGGCCGACCTGCAGGCCGAGGCCCCCACCGACCTGGTCTCCCGCACCCATTTCGCCCGGGTCCTGGTGCGCCAGGGGGCCGCCGGCAGCCCCGAGGACGCCTTCCGCCGGCTCATCGGCGACGACGGCCCCTGCTACGTGCCCTTCCCCGAACTGGCCCCGCGGGAGGCGGTCCGCTGGATCCGGGCCTCCGGCGGGGTGGCGGTGGTGGCCCATCCCGGCCGCGGCTTTGCCCGGAGCTTCCGCTGGGACGAGGCGATGCTGGACCTGAAGCGCCACGGCGTGCAGGGCTTCGAGGCCTACTACCCCGATTACGGCCCCATGGAGCAGGCCTACTTCCTGGCCCTGGCCGAGAAGCTGGAGCTGGTGGCCAGCGGCGGCAGCGACTACCACGGCGGGCACAAGCCCGGGCTGCGGCTGGGCGTGGGCCGGGGCGGGCTGCAGGTGCCGGATGCGGCCTTCGGGGCGCTGCGGGCGGTCCAGGCTCGGAATGCCTTGCGGTTTGATGATGCCATGGTCAAACTGCAAGGATTCTGAGCGCCGGGGCCTGCCCGCGGCCCCAGAACCTGGAGGTAGTCAGGCCCGCCCGGCCTTGAGCCGCAGCATGCCCAGGCCGAGCGCCATGAACAGGCTGCCGGTGACCCGGTTGAACCAGGCGGAGCGGCCCGGATTGGCGAACCAGGTCCGGGCGGCGTTGGCGGCGACGGCCACGGCCGCGTAGATGATCCAGGTTGAAAAAGGCATGGCGATCCATTCCCGGTGCGTTCGTAAGCCTAAATCTTACAACACCCCCATCGAAGGGCCGCGGCGTGGTGGCAGCCGGGGGCGGTCACCACGTATACTGTCAAGGCACATCGTTTCCGTCCTCGAGGCTGCCGAATGCCAACCACGATCCTCATCGTTGAGGATGATCCAATAAATGTTAAATTCATGAAAGTTGTCCTCGTCCGCAAGGGCGGCTTCCAGGTGGCGGTCTCGGAGGATGTGGCCGAGATCATGGCCCTGGCCGAGTCCGGTGACCTGGGGGCCATCATCATGGATATCAGCCTGTCCCGAACGCTCTATGAAGGTAAAAAAGTGGATGGAATTTTCATCACCAAATTGTTGAAGGCCAACCCGGCCACCGCGGGCATCCCGGTGATCCTGGCCACCGCCCACGCCATGTCCGGGGACCGGGAGCGGTTCCTGGCCGAAACCGGGGCGGAGCACTACCTGTCCAAGCCGATCCACGATCCCGACAACTTCCTGGCCGAGGTGCGCAAGGTGCTGCCGGTGGGCGCGTGAGGCGCCCGGAGCGAGCCGCGCCGCGCCCGGCGGCGGGGGCGGCCTACCGGCTGCTCATCGAGTACGACGGATCCCGGTTCCAGGGCTGGCAGAAGCAGGGCCCCAAGCAGACCGCCCAGGGGGTGCGCACGGTGACCGGGGTGCTGGAGCGCGCGCTCCAGGAGGGCGGCATCCAGGTGGCCGCCCTGGGCGGCTCCGGCCGCACCGACGCCGGAGTCCACGCCCTGGGCCAGGTGGCCCACCTGCACCTGGCCCCCGGCCAGGCGCCCCGGCCCCGGGAGCTGCAGAAGATCCTGGACACCGGCCTGCCAGGGGACGTGGCGGTGCGCTCGGTGGCGGCCTGCAGCCCGGCCTTCCACGCCCGGCACGAGGCCCTGGGCCGCAGCTACCTCTACCAGCTGAGCCTGCGCCGCAGCGCCTTCGCCAAGCCGTACATCTGGTGGGTCAAGGGCAGCCTGGACCTGCGCCGGCTGGCGGAAGCCTGGGCGGCCTTCCAGGGCGCCTACGACCTCTCGGCCTTCGCCGACCTGGAGCCGGGCGAGGATCCCCGCTGCCAGATCCAGTCCTCGGAACTGGCCCAGGCGGGCTCCCTGGTGCTGCTGCGGGTCACCGCCGGCCACTTCCTGCGCCGCCAGGTGCGGCGGATGGTGGGCGCCGCGGTGCTCTGCGCCCTGGGCAAGGAGGACCCGAAGCGGATCCCCCGGGACCTGGCCCAGCCCACGGACGAGGCCAACCTGTTCTGGGGCGCCGCCGCGGCCCCGGCGGCCGGGCTGTTCCTGGAGCGGGTACGGTATCCTGGGGACCCGGTGGACTTCCCGCTCCAGGCGGC
>JARLGP010000164.1 GCA_031292735.1 Holophaga sp. | reverse complement strand
CTCCGGGGCCGGCAGGTAGGGCTGGACCCAGCCCGCCCCGGCCTCGCGGGCCAGGGCCAGCGCCTGATCGGCGCCGGCGGCCACCAGCACCAGCACGGCGCGGTCGCCGGCCAGCCGCGCCAGTTCCAGGTCCGGACAGTGGCGCGGGCTGGCGGGGTGCTGGAGAAAGCCCAGCAGGTCCGCCCCCGCGTCCAGCGCCAGGGCCACGTCGGCGGCACAGGTGAGGCCGCAGACCTTGGCCATCATGGCCGCGGCCCCGGGCCGATCCGGGCCAGGAAGGCGGCCGGGTCGGGGGCGCGCATGAGCGCCTCGCCGATCAGCAGGGCGTCGAAGCCTTCCGCCAGGGCGGCCCGGGCGTCCTCGGCGGTGCGGATGCCGGATTCGCGGATCAGCAGGGCCTCGGGGAAGGCGGCCCGGAGCAGGGCCCCGGGCGCTCTGCGCACGGAGAAGTCGGCCAGGTCGCGGGCGTTCCAGCCCACCATGCGCACCCCGGCCGCCTGCGCCGCCGGGAGTTCGTCGAGCCCGTGCACTTCCACCAGGGGCTCCAGGCCCCGGGCCCGGGCCGCGTCCGCGAAGCCCGCCAGGTGCTCGCCCAGGATCCGGGTGATCAGCAGCACCGCCTGGGCGCCCCGGGCGGCCGCTTCGTCCAGGTGCGCCTCGGTGCAGACGAAGCCCTTGTACAGCAGGGGCAGTCCGCAGGCCTTGGCCCGGTTGAAGTCCTCCGGCCGGCCCAGGAACCAGGCCGGCTCGGCCAGGATGGAGCAGGCGGCGGCCCCGCCCCGGGCGTAGCCGGCCAGCCGTTCGCGGATGTCCGCGCCGGCGGCGAACGGCCCCAGGGAGGGCGAGCCTCGCTTGAATTCGGCGATGACCGGCAGCGGCGCCTGGCGCAGGGCCGCCTCGAACGGTCCCATTCCGGCGCCGGCGCGGTGCCCGGGCCGCGGCGGGCTTGAGGCCGCCATCCCCCGGGAGCGTTCCAGCTCCGAGGCCAGCAGGTCGCGCAGGATGCCCAGGGAGGCGGCATGTTCCAGGAGGGCTTCGGGGCTCGGCGGGAAGTCCATCTCAGGCCGCCAGCGCCAGAAGGGACGGCAGGTGCAGGCCACCCAGCAGGACGTCGCGCACTTCCGCCACCAGCGCGGGCAGCGCGGAGAACGGCAGCTCCCGCACCAGCACCAGGCCCAGGGCCGCCTGCAGCGCCACCTCCTCGGCCACCCGGGGGCTGAAGCCCGGGTGCTCCCGGCCTCCGGCCAGCCCTTCGGCCAGGGCCACGCAGGCCGCCTTGGAACCGGCGGCCGGGGCCGGCGGGGTCTGCCGCAGCCCGGCGTCCTGGGGCAGGATCCGCACCTGGGGCAGCAGCCGCCCGGCGCGCACCGGCTGGATGCAGGTGGGGCCTTCCAGGGAGGCCTCGTCCATGCCCAGGCCGTCCCCGGTGAGGCCGTGCACCACCAGGGCCGCCTCCAGGCCCCCGGCCGCCAGGGCCTCGGCCACCGGCAGGATCCATTCCTCCCGGGCCACGCCCAGCACCTGGAATTCCGGCCGGGCCGGGTTCAGCAGGGGGCCCAGCATGTTGAACACGGTGGGCACCGCCAGGGACCGGCGGATGGGCGCGATGGCGCCCAGCACCGGGTGGAACCGCTGGGCGAACAGGAAGGCGAAGTGGGTGCGGGCCAGGTCGCCCTCCACCTGCGCCGAGGGCCGGTCCAGGTCCAGGCCCAGGGCCTCCAGCAGGTCGGCGGAGCCGCACAGGGACGAGGCCGCGCGGCTGCCGTGCTTCACCACGTCCACCCCCATGTGGGCCAGGGCCAGGGCGGCCAGGGTGGACAGGTTGGCGGTGTGCACGCCCTGGCGGGCGTCGCCGCCGGTGCCGCAGGTGTCCAGGGTGGGGTGCACCCCCGGGTGGAACGGGCGGGCCCGCTCGCCCAGCACCTGGGCGAAGGCGGTCAGTTCGGTGCCCTGCAGCGGCCGCTGGTTGAAGGCCAGCAGGGCCTGGCCCACCGCCTGGGGATCCGAGCCCGGATCCAGGCAGGCCTCCATGAAGGCGCGGGCTTCGCCCAGGGAGAGCGAAGGGGAGAGATCGAAGGGGGAACGGGACATGGGGGACTCCATCAGCGGGACCCGCCCCAGCCCATGGAACGGCGCAGGAGGGGAACCTGGTTGGGGGCGAACGGCAGGGTTTCCGGCAGGTCCAGCCGGCGGCCCACCGCCTCGGCCACCGGGCGCAGTTCTTCGGCCAGGCGGCGGAATTCCGGAAGGTGCAGCGATTGCTCGCCGTCGGAGCGGGCCTGGGCCGGGTCGGGGTGCACTTCCACCACGATCCCGTCGGCCCCGGCGGCCACCGCGGCCCGGGCCATGGGCGCCACCGCGTCCCGGCGGCCGGTGCCGTGGGAGGGATCCACCACCACCGGCAGGTGGGTCATGCCCTTGAGCACGGGGATGGCGTTGAGGTCCAGGGTGTTGCGGGTGGCGGTCTCGAAGGTGCGGATGCCCCGCTCGCACAGGATCACCTGGGCGTTGCCCTCCAGGAGGATGTACTCGGCGGCCAGCACGAACTCGGCCAGGGTGGCCGATGGGCCGCGCTTGAGCAGCACCGGCTTCCCGGCCCGGCCCACCGCCTTGAGCAGGGGCCCGTTGGACATGTTGCGGGCGCCGATCTGGAAGCAGTCCACGAACGGCGCCATGGCCGCCACGTCGGCGGGGTCCATCACCTCGGTGACCACCGGCAGGCCGCAGTCGTCGCCCGCCTCCTTCAGCAGCTCCACTCCGGCCTGGCCCAGACCCTGGAAGGCGTAGGGCGAGGTGCGCGGCTTGTAGGCCCCGCCGCGCAGGGCGGTGGCCCCGTAGGCCGCCACGAACCGCGCCGTCGCGAAGATCTGCTCGCGGTCCTCCACCGAGCAGGGCCCGGCCACCAGGGCCAGGGCCTCGCCACCCACCTCCAGCTTGCCCAGGGGCACCAGGCTGCCGTGCGGGTTCTGCTCCCGGGCGGCGAGGATCGGCTTGGAGCCTGCCGCCTTGGCCCACTCCACCCCGGGCATGGCCTGGATCTTCTTGAGCGGCGGGTTCTCCAGGCCCAGGCCCGCCAGGAAGCAGCCGAACGGGAATGGCAGGAAGCGCACCTCTGCGCCCATGGCCTCCAGGGCCGCGGTCACGTTCGCGGTGGTTTCCGCGTCGTTCCGGAACAGTTTGACGATCATGGCCGTCTCCTCAGTTTCCCGTCTCCCCGCGCCGGGCACGGCACAGGTCGACGAAGGTGCGCAACAGGTCCATGCCCCCGGGGGTGAGGATGGATTCGGGGTGGAACTGCACCCCGTGGCAGGGGAACTGCCGGTGGCGGACCGCCATGATCTCGGCGTCCGGGCTGGTGCCCTGCACCGCCAGGCAGTCCGGCATGGCCTCCCGCTGGGCGGTGAGGGAGTGGTAGCGGCCCACCGGGAAGGGGTTGGCCAGGCCCGCCAGCAGGCCGGTGCCGTCGTGCACCATGCTCGACGTCTTGCCGTGCATGGGCCGCTGGGCCCGACCCACCTTGCCGCCGAAGGCCTCCACGATCACCTGGTGGCCCAGGCAGACCCCCAGGATCGGCACGGTGGACGCCAGGGCCGCCACCAGCGCGGGGCAGATGCCCGCGTCCCGGGGATGGCCGGGCCCGGGGGAAAGCACCAGGCCGTCCAGGCCCATGGCCAGCACCTCGGCCACGGTGACGGCGTCGTTGCGCACCACCCGGAGGTCCGGCTCCAGCACCCCCATCATGGACACCAGGTTGTAGGTGAAGGAATCGTAGTTGTCCACGAACAGGATCATCTATTCCACCTCGCTGCAATGTTGGATGGGGGAAGGCTCGCGGCCTTCCAGGGCCGCCAGCAGGACGCCGGCCTTGGCGTGGATCTCGGCCCATTCCGTGGCCTCCACCGAATCGGCCACCAGCCCGCAGCCGGCCCGGAACCGCACGGTCCCGTCCTGGAACTCCATGGTGCGGATGGTGATGGCCAGCTCCAGGTTGCCCGAGCGGTCCAGGATGCCCACCCCGCCCCCGTAGGCGCCCCGGTCCTCCCCTTCCAGCGCGGTGAGGATCTGGGTGGCGCGGATCTTGGGCGCGCCGCTCAGGGTTCCGGCGGGAAAGGTGCTCCACAGGGCGTCCAGCGGCCGCAGCCCTTCCTGCAGCCGGCCGTGCACCTCGCTGGTCATGTGCATCACATGGGAGAACATCTCCACCTGGCCGCGCACCGGCACCGTCACGGAGCCGTGCTCGCAGACCCGGCCCAGGTCGTTGCGGGCCAGGTCCACCAGCATGGCGTGCTCGGCCAGTTCCTTGGGGTCGGCCTTGAGCTCCGCCGCCAGCCGGGCGTCCTCCTCCAGCGAGCCGCCCCGGGGGCGGGTGCCGGCGATGGGCACGGTGACCACATCCCGGCCCTCCACCCGCACCAGCATCTCCGGCGAGGCGCCCACCAGCTGGCGCCCGCCCAGGGACACGAAGAAGTGGTAGGGCGAAGGGTTCAGCCGGCGCAGCCGGCGGTAGACCTCGAACGGATCCCCTTCCATGCTGCCTTCGAACGGTTCGGATACGACGATCTGGTAGGCTTCCCCGGCCAGGATGGCCTCCTGCACCGCCCCGAAGTTGCGGTGGAAGGCGGCCCGGTCCGGGCCGCGGGTGAGCAGGAACCTGGAGGCCTCGTCCCGCCGCGGCAGGGCCCCTTCCAGCCGCTGCCTGAGCCTGTCCAGGCGCTCGGCCCCGACGGCCGGCGCTTCCCCGGGGACCGGGAAATGATACAGGTAGCCCAGCTGCTTCAGGTGGTCCAGCACCAGGCCGGTGGCGAACCGGCCGAAGCGCAGCCGGGGGCCCCGGGCGACGGGAAAGGAGGCCGCCAGCACCGGCTCGCTCAAGGCGAAGGAGCTGAAATCGGCCCAGCCCACCGCGCCGCCCAGGAACGGCACCGGCAGGTCCGGGTTCACCGCCCGCAGGCCGGCCGCCCAGGCGGCCAGGGCCTGCAGCGGATCGCCGGGCAGCGGTTCCACCCCGGAGGGCCGCACGATGGCGGCCTGGTCGCCCACCTCGAAGGTCTCGGTGACGTCCAGGCCGATGAACGAGAACCGGGCCTGGGATTCGCCGCCGGTGACCGATTCCAGCAGGTAGGCGTCCTGGCCCGGCTCGGTGAGGGCCAGGAAGGCCCGCACCGGGGTGGTGAGATCCGCCGGGAAGGACAGCACCAGGGGGGCCGTGGCGGAAGAAGAAGTGGGTGGGGTGGATGTCATGCCGGCCTCGAGTAGATACAAAAAGGCCCACCAGATTAGGTGGGCCGGGAAACTTGCCTTGGGAGACGTGCCTAGGTGTGGATGCTCCGCGCGCAATAGCCCGACCGCTGGTGCCAGAAGCGCCAGAACCAGGCCATCGTGTTGGTCATTTGCGACACAAGAACTCCACTAGGCGACCATGGTAACGTTTCCTCCCGGGCAAGGCAAGCACCATTCAAGGCACCCGCGTTTACTGATAGGGTGTTGCCATGAGTGATTGCGCACCCCTCCCGAGCGACAGCTTCGATCTTTGCGTGGTCGGCGCGGGCATCAGCGGCCTGTGCCTGGCCCAGATGGCCGCCGGGCACGGCCAGCGCACCCTGGTGCTGGAACAGCGCCCGGAAGCCGGCGGCTGTCTGTGTTCCGCCCCGGTGGGCGATTCGGGCTGGCTGGAACTGGGCGCCCACACCTGCTACAACTCCTACCGTCGGTTCCTGGACGTCATGGCCGGCACCGATTTCCTCACCCGGGCCACCCCGCGCAAGAGCATGGGCTTCCGCATGGTGGAACAGGGCGCCCTGCGCTCCATCCCTTCCTGCCTCAACTTCTGGGAGGCGGCCCTGGCCCTGCCCCGGATGTTCGGCGCCCGCAAGGCGGGCAGGACTGCCGCGGAATACTATTCCCGCATCCTGGGCGCCCGCAACTGGGCCCGGGTGCTGCACCCCGCGCTCAACGCCGTGGCCTCCCAGGAGACCCAGGGCTTCCCGGCGGACGCCCTGTTCAAGCCCAGGAACGGCCGGCGCAAGGACGTGGTGAAGAGCTTCGCGGTGCGCGGCGGGCTCGGCCCGGCGGTCCAGGCCCTGGGCCGGCTCCCGGGCATCCATTGCGCCCTGGACCAGGGGGCGGTGGAGCTGCTCCGGACGCCGGCCGGCTTCCAGCTGCGCACCAGCCGGGGCGAGACCGTCCAGGCGCGCCGGGTGGCCCTGGCGGTGCCGCCGGACGTCGCCGCGGCCCTGCTGGCCCCGGCCTTTCCGGAGCTGGCCGCCCACCTGGGACGCATCGAAACCCGCACCGTGAAGACCCTGGGTCTCGTTTTCCGGGATCCCCTGGCCCACCTGCCCCGGCTCACCGGCCTGATCCTGCCGGAGGGGCCCTGCTTCTCGGCGGTGTCCGCCGACACCTTCCCGGTGCCCGGCCGGCGGGCCTGGGCCTTCCACTTCGGCTCCGCGGCCGAAGAGGGCGAGATGGCCGGCTACGCCTGCCGGGTGCTGGGCGCCAGGCCGGACCAGGTGGAGGCCAGCTTCCGCCGGGACCACACCATGCCGGCCATGGCCATGGGCCACGACGCCTGGCTGCAGGCCCTGGACGCGAAGCTGCCGGGCAGCGGGCTGATGGTGGTGGGCAACTACCTCTCCGGGCTTTCCATCGAGGACTGCGCCGGGCGCGCCCTGGCGGAATCCCAGCGGGTGTGGCCTGGCGAGGGCGTGTCTTCAGTCGTTGGGCAACCTCCAAGCCGCTGAATAACGGTTGCCAAAATTCATTCGGCTACACCCTCTCAATCCCAAAGCTCGCAGTGGTAGACGCTGCCTCCCCCCGCAGGTGCCCGTTGGACCAGCTGCGTTCCGTCGGTTGAATGGCCATGGCCAGGTCGAACCTGCACATCGCGCACCGGAGCACTGATCACATAGACGCGTTTGAATGGAAATTTTATCATTTTATCCTGATAAATGAACGTCCCGTCGTCTTCCATGGCCATCGGCCTTCCTTCTCGTTCGTTGAAATAGAGGCCGAATGGTGCATACCCGTGAATTTTGGGATCGTAATCAATCCAGGTATCCGTTTTGCTTTCCAGCTTGGCCCGATCCAACCTGAACTTGATGGATACTCCGGCTG
This sequence comes from Holophaga sp., assembly GCA_031292735.1. The sequence goes on along the minus strand of JARLGP010000164.1, from coordinate 1,320 downwards.
CCGTCCCTTTGTAGAAATTGAATAGGTCCGTGCACGTGCTGGAATACACAGCACCTCCAAGGCTTGCAATAAAATCTATTTGCTTTCCATTAAGAGCGGTGCAGGCGCGCATTAGATTGAGATTGATCACGGCAAGTTTGATGGCTTTAATCATGCGTTCATCGTTTAGCATTTGAATGAACTGATTTTCAGCATAGCCGCCACTGCGATTAAGCAAGAGGCCTTCTGATGATAGCTGTCTCATGGTTGTGGCATCGAATAGTTCAGCCTTGTTCATGCGGAGATGGTCAGGCCGCAGGTCGCCAACCTCCATGTCGGCAAACACGGCAGCTTGGTTGTGTTCATTTTCTATCGCGTTGACGATAAGAATAGGCTTCAGGATGTCCACCCGGAAATAGATGGGCGTCTGATCCGAAAATGCGTCCGGATTATTTTTGACGATAGGGATGTCTCTGACGTCCCGAAGGCGGAGATTTGCGATCCCGTCATGGTGCAGGAGTCTATCAAGCACGGCGTGGGTGGCGGCCACAGCGTCCCTTGTGGCCATGACTCCGTCGTACCAGAGGTTCACATCAGCCTTGGGATTGGCAACCGCCCATTTCACGGCTGGGGTCAATAATTGGGCCACCATTGCTTCTTCCTCCCTGGCAGAAGAGAGGTACGGCTGGGTGGGATCCAACGTCCGGTTTATCCATAGAAGGTTTATTGAGTATCGGGTGATGTCATTGACCTGAATGGCCGCATCAAACCGATGGGGCGCCCCCTGGTATAGAGGTTCGTCACCGTAACCCGCCCCGAAAAACAACGCTGCAGCCAGAATGATGAATATCTTGTGCATGGACCTTTCCTCCGCCTATCTTCACGTCCACACCCCGGCTTCAATCCGCCCGATGAAGGAATGCCTTCCACGGAACGGACCGACGGAAAAGAGGCGGTCCAACTAAATGTAATATTTATTATTTCGTGCGTCAAGGAGGTCAGGTCTCGGGTTGGCCTGGGCGATGTTTAGGGGCCGTTGCGGAATCACCATTCCCGTTCATCCCCATTCCGCTACGGCCCCCCTTGCGACGCCTGCGTCGCAAGGGCTGCAGTTTGGTCATTTGGTCCGGTCCAATCATTCCCTGCCGGTGGCTCCGGAATCGTTCGTTCCGGTCCCCCGGGTTCGCGCCGACCCATTTCGAGTCCCCCGGCCAGGCGCCGACCCACGCTTACGCTTCGGACTTTCCGTCCTCGCAAGCTGCGGGCGGAAAATCCGAAGCGTTTGCCGTCCTCCAATCGGCTGAACACCCCGTGGTACGGCCTGTTCACGCGGTGCTATTT